>NZ_CP176530.1:616772-925158 GCF_046267985.1 Pseudobdellovibrio sp. HCB154
AAAACCAAAATTAGGTAGAATCTTGAGATAAATTTGATCATGGTTGATTGTTGAATGCCAATCGGGGTTTGACAAGGTTTTACAATGGTCTAAATTGGAAAATGCATACGTACATCTAGGAGGATATCGATGAATCAAAATTTAAAAAAATCACTAACAACAGTAGCAGCAGCTTTAGTAATTGCGTCAATGGTGTCAGGCTGTTCTTTATTCAGAAAGAAAAGTGGTGATGGTTCATCTGGCGATGGCTCAAACATCCGCAGTGAAACAACAGCTTCAGGTTCTTCTGAAACTTTAGATAACTCACCAATCAACTTAGGTGTAACTGGTTCTGATTCTGGTTCTATCGAAGGTTTAAAAACTGTGTTCTTCCCATACGACTCTTCATCTTTATCTGAAACTGAGTCACAAAAATTAATGGGTAACATCGAGTGGATGAAAAAAAATCCAAACGTTAAATTAACTATTGAAGGTCACTGTGACCAACGTGGTTCTGCTGAATACAACTTAGCTTTAGGTGAGCGTCGTGCAAATGCAGTTCGCCAAGTGTTTGTTGCTAACGGTGTTAAAGGTAACCGCGTAACTGTAGTTAGCTTTGGTAAAGAAAAATTATTAGCACAAGGTGATTCTGACGAAGCGATGGCTAAAAATCGTCGTGCTAACTTTGTTCCGGTTCAGTAATGATTAGAGTTTTATTAGCGACACTGTATTTCTTTTTTGTTGTGGGGTGCGTGACCGTACCTCCACCAAATGAAGAGTACACTCTTGCTAAGGCAGCTATTGATGCTGCCAAAGCCGTTCAAGCAGCCCGATATTCACCGGGCTTCTGGCACCAGGCTGAAGAATTTTACCGTCAGGCTAAAATTCTTTATAACGAGCGTGAATACGCCGAAGCCAAGTACTTATTCTTAAGTGCCAAAAATTCTGCTGAAAAAGCCGAAAACTCAGCGCGCTTATTGCGCCAAAAAAGTGGAGACGTTTTATGAGTAAATTTAACTTAATGGTATCTATCGTAGCTGTTTTGTTTTTATCTTCGTGTTTAAAAACACGTTCAGAGCTTGGCGAAGGTTACCAATCACAAGTTTATTCAAAAAAACAAGCTGACAACCAAAAGCAAAATGCCAACGAGCCTTCTGAGGTTGTTAAGGTTGATGAAAAAGACGAATTAATCCGTAACCTAAATGGTCGTGTTGAGTCGTTAGAAAACCAAATCACACAGCTTAATAAAGAAAAACAAGACGCTGACAAGCAAGGCAGCACTGACGGGCAAAAAATCCAAGTGTTGCAAGATTCTTTAATTAAAATGGAAGCGCAGTTAACAAAGCTTGAGGCTGAATTAGCTGCAGCTAAAGTACAAGGTTCAACAGCTTCGCATGCAACAACTCCAGCGGCGAATTCATCAGATGCTAAAGTTCCACCAGTTAAAGGTGAGCTTAAGTCTTCAAAAAATACGACGTTTGATTTGGCGCAAGAATACTTTGCGAAAAAAGATTTCAAAAATGCGATCTTAGAATACCAAAAGTTTGTTGATGCGAATGCAAAAACAAAAAACAAGCTAGTTCCTGAAGCGAAATATAAAATCGGTCTTTGCTTTGAATCAATGGGCTTAAAAGATGAAGCGACGTCTTTCTATGAAGAAGTAGCGGCTCAACATGGCAATACTGAATTTGGTAAAAAAGCCAAAGCTAAAGTAACTAAAACTAATAAAGCAAAAAAGTAATAAATAGGGCTGTTGATGTTTCGACAAATTCTTTCAGTTGAAACCAGTTGTGACGACACATCAGTAGCCATCGTGAATGCTGAGGGCTTTGTTTTAGCTCAATGTTCAGCAAGCCAAGATTTACAACATGCGCCGTTTGGTGGTGTTGTTCCTGAAGTGGCGAGCCGTAATCACACGATCGCCTTACTTCCACTTATCGAAGAAACTTTAAAAAAAGCGAATCTTTCAATGAATGATTTAGATGGCTTTACGGTGACAAACCGTCCGGGCCTTATTGGATCATTGATTGTAGGAGTTATGACTGTAAAAGCGCTTTCGCAAGCGTATAACAAACCCTTTATTGGTGTGAATCATCTTGAAGGTCATTTGTTAGCTCCGTTTTTAAAAGATAACGAATACGCGCCACCAGCCGATTTTAACTACCCGTACATCGCTTTAGCGGTAAGTGGTGGACATAGTTCTTTGTACTGGGTTGAAGCTTTTAATAAATACACCATCATTGGCACTACCAAAGATGATGCTGCTGGCGAAGCGTTTGATAAGTTTGCTAAGATGTTAGGTCTGCCTTTTCCAGGCGGAGTTAATGTTGATCGTCTAAGTAAAGGTGGGGATCGTAAAAAATATGATTTCCCGCGAGGCTTACTTCATGAAAAAAATCTGATGATGAGTTTCAGCGGTTTAAAATCAGCAGCGCACAGACTTTTAACAAAAATGTCTGATGATGAAAAAAAAGCTGAAACACCGCACTTGTGTGCTTCGTTTCAAGAAGCTGTTGTTGAAACGCTTGTGGGTAAAATGACTTTAGCGGCGGCTTTGTTTAAAACTAAAAAAATCGTGATTACTGGCGGTGTCAGTGCAAACTCACGTTTACGTGAAATGGCTTCTGAAATGACCGCTAAGGGTTATCAAATCGTAATTCCACCAATTCGTTACTGCACAGATAATGCAGGCATGATTGGTTACGCGGGCATTTTACACTTAAATGCTGGCGAAAGTTCGCCATTAGATCAGGGCCCAGCCTCAAGCTCGTATGAAGCTGATTTTACAGTAAGATTGCGAGAGCAAATATGACCATGTCTTTAGCCAAAGATCGTTTAAAAAATCGCATGGAAGCTCTTTCGCACTATACGAAAAAAGCTTTAGGACAAAACTTTTTAGTTTCAGACGTTGTGATCGGCCGAATCATTCAAGCCGTAGATGATGAAAAACCAGAAAAGTTATTAGAAATCGGCCCAGGCCTTGGCGCTTTAACTGATTTACTGATTGAAAAATACGGGCGCTATCAATTGATGGAGCTTGATTCAAGCTTAGTTAAATTCTGGGAAAGCCAAGAAATGCCGGTGATGGAAGGCGATGCGCTTCAGGCTGATTGGACTAAAATTGATTATGATATTTTAGTGAGTAATCTTCCGTATCAAATTTCTTCTTCAATTGTAATTGATCGAAGTATTGATCAGAATCAATGCCGTGCCATGGTTTTAATGTTTCAAAAAGAAGTGGCGCAAAGAATTCGTGCTAAACATCATACCGAAGAGTATGGCTTATTAACCGTGATCGCCCAGGAATTTTGGGACATTACGACGGTTTCTGAAGCGGGACCTAGGGATTTTAATCCCGCTCCGCGCGTTGCTAGTCGCGTATTAAAGTTTAAACGCAAAGAAAGCCCGATTGCTGACCGCAAAGACTATTTAAAGTTTGTTAAAACTTGCTTTCAACAGCGTCGTCGCATATTAAAATCTAATCTTGAATCTAAACTGCACGAACCGTTTTTGACTTGGGTTGAAAAAAACAAGTTATCAGATAAAGTGCGTGTTGAAGAGTTAAGTATTGTTCAAATTCGTGATTTATATTTTCATCTGAAAGGGGGCTAATTCATGGGTATTTTAATTATTCAAGAAAACAAACAAGCCCGTTTCGATTATTTTATCACTGAAACATTTGAAGCGGGTCTTGAGTTAACGGGCAGTGAAGTTAAATCACTGCGCTTAAAGCAGATCACTTTTAAAGATTCGTATATTTCATTTATTAAAGATGAAGCGTTTTTACAGAATGCTCATATCGCTGAATACCGCGCAAGTTCTTACAACAACCATGTGCCTGAACGTTTACGTAAACTATTATTACACCGTAAAGAGTTAGATAAAATTTATGGATCACTTCGCGAACAGGGGTTAACCTGCGTGCCTTTAAAAATTTATTTTAAAGATGGACGCGTTAAACTTGAAATCGGTTTAGCTAAGGGTAAAAAACTTCATGATAAGCGTGAGTCGATTAAGAAACGTGACGTCGATCAGCAGCTTCGTCAGGCGAAAGCTCGATCACGTTAGCATAATCAATCGCTTGGCGGGTTAAGATGCGTGAAAATAAAAAGAAATTCACGATACCCGTCATGACCGTACAAATACCAAACAGCAGTAAAACCCAGTTACGTTCGAATTCTAGATAGCTGCGTAAGTTATACGAATGCGGAATATTGTTTTCAAAGAAAGCGTAATTTTGCAGAGACCAGTAAAGCACTGGCGAAAGAACCAAGGCCTGAAGTAAAGCGCTGACTAAAGCGTACTTCAAGGTCGCACCATGGCGCTTAGTTAAGCTTTGATGCTTTTCTAAAAAGAAATTCCAACGGGGCTTGCGTTTGCCGAAGTGTAATCCAATCTGCATGCTCTTAGTTTAAATTAAAATCTATTGTCATCTAGTCCATGATTTATAAGAATAAATATATGAAACAATATCTTTATATTCTGTTCTTTAGTTGTGTCGTTTTTGGCTGCCAAATTAAAACTGAGCGCGGCGAAGGTCCTGACGAAAGCAGCGTTTCTGCAGCCGAAAAAACCGCGGCTGAAAAAATGAAAGCCACTGATCCCCGTAAGAATGAGCGCTACAGCCTTACAGAAGACCGTTCTAAATTTGAAGAATTACGCAAAGATATTCCCGCTGAAACGAAAAGCCGCAATGATGAAAAGGCTTTGTATATGGAATGGATGTCAGGTTACGAACGTGAACCTTCAGATATTCGCTCTAAGTATTCAGCATTAGTTTCTAAAAAACGCGAGAACTTTAACAAAGACATGAATCAGATTCGTGATCTTTATAATAAAGAAGAAACTAAGAAAAAAGATGTGTTCTCAAAAGCTCTAGCCGAAGAACGCAATGAAATTAAAGATCAAAAGCTCTCTCGTGAAGACCGCACAGAAGCGTATAATAAAATCGACGCTAAAAGAAAAGACTTCTATGCTGAATTACGCGAAGACCGTGATTCTTTTGAAGCTGATTACCGCCAAAAAAGAAAAGACTTTGAAGAGTACGTCAAAGAAAGAAGCGATATCTTTAACGCCCAATTAAAAGAATACACAGCGAAATTTAATGAATTGAAAAAAGCTAAAGGAAAGTAGAAAAGCTAGTCTTCGTCTTTTTTACTGCGCGCGATGCGATCAACTTGAATCAAGGTTTGGTGCAGAGTTGAAAGAAGCCCAGCTTCGATATAGCCGAATTTAATACCTACAATTTGCGTGTTGATCTCTTGGTAAAACTTAGTGAAAGCCACAGTCGCGTCTAAAGTTACACCACCGAACTCTAAGAGTTGTACCCAAATGCGAATATCTGACTCAATCGGAAGATCAATAGCACTTGTGGTTTTGATTCCCACTTTGCAGCCACCAAGGCTGATATCTTGTAGTTCATATTTAAATCTTGGATGATCTAAAATTTTAAATTCATGAGTTAAATTCATCGGTACGCTAAAACGAAAGTTTGCGCGTCTTTGAATTTTATAAATCTTTTCCGGAAACTTAACTAAGTAGTAATTATCTGACGTCGACATTTTCGCACGAAAGAAATGCGGCTCGCCACCACAAGTAAAGGTGCAAAGTATATTTGTTGTTTCGTAGTCGTAGGGATATTTTTTAAAAATCGCTAGGTCTGCGCCATCGACTTTAACGAACGAAGATTTGCTGTGGATGTCGTAAATTTTAAATGTCACTTCGACATTATTGTCAGCAAGGTATGTCACGATATCTTGATAGGCGTGGCTATCAAGCGGCGTGAAGTAGTTCACCATATTGCTGTCCATGTTTACCCCTGCTTTATCCAGGTTACTTCGTTCTTATTGTGATAAAGTCTGACTATTTTAGAATCAGGTATTTTTAGTAATTTATCAATAACTTCGAATGGGGTATCGCCTTTAAATTTGATGGTGCAAACAAAGTTTCTTACGCGACTATGGGCTAGCCAAAACTCGATGGTTTCATGAATTTTTTCAGGCGTGCAAATCAAATCAGAGAAAAACCAAGTCACATCTTTAAAGTCATCCGGGTTGATCTTAAATGCATCCCCCTGAACGTGGGTGATATTTTTGATTTTCTTAACTTGCGGGGCTAAATCTGCGCGATCGAAAGTGTAAACCTTTTTAAAATATTGGCTTAACACCCAACTCCAACCACCAGGGGCTGCTCCGATTTCTAAAGCGCAATCATCTTGTTTGATTTTTAACTGTTGAGTCGCAAACACTTCCCAAAGTTTCAAGTAAGCTCTGTTTGGCGGAAACTCTTTATCTTCTTCAAACTCATGCCAGCCAGCAGGGTAAGTTTTCTCTGGCGCCAGAGAGTAAATCACTAAATCTTGGTAAGTTGTCCAAATGTAATATTTAAAATTAAACGGCTTAGTCACCGGAAACTTAATTCGCTTTTCAGGAATTTGTTTTAAGCGGCCCAGTAAACTTTCAACAGCTTTGTTTTTTTCGGTTTTGTAATGGTAGCCAAAGATATTTAGGGCTTTAAGTTTTAGCTGAAGCTCTTTATCAGGAATAGCTGAATGACAGTCGCGCCAATGATCTTGCGCCCAGATAATTTGTTGATCTGTCGGTTCGATAATAAATAATTTTTCGGTTTTTAAATAGACTTTGATTTTTTTGACCAAGAGCTCTTTTTCAAGCTCTTGATCAAATTTAAGAAACGGAATTATAACATTAAAATTAAGCTGCGACTTTTTGAGCTGGTGATAATAATCCATGTTGATTTAATGCGTTTGTACACAGCTCCCAAAATTTTTCTTTTAATACGATCTCTTTAGCATTGTATTTCAATTTTGGAAATGTGGCTGCATAAAAATGATCGCAGAATTCGTTTTCACTCGTTCTTACGAATTTCATCAGCATATTAAAATGTACATCAGTGAATGGTCCTGAAATTAACATTTTACGAAGTGCGCTCTCTGGTGTGTTAACTAAGAAACTATGTAATAGATTGCCGTCATAAATCGCGCTCATGGAGCCTCCTTAGGTATTCATTGGTTTGGCTTCGCCAAAACTTAAAACATTGGGCTTTCGCCCTCGATATTAAGACTATCGGCCTAAAGTCGGGGTGAATTTAATAATATTTTAAATTCGATTTAATTGAGGCTAATCAGACACTTAGGTCGTCTCAAAGTGGTGCAAAAGCCCTAGAAGCTGGGAGGGGTGACGAAGCTTGTAACGGTCGTGAAGTTTCTTCATGAAATCGCCCTGTAAGAACCACAATTTACGAGTGAAAAACAGCTGCCATTTTCCTTTGCAACTGGCTTGGTGTAAAACCGTAGCCCTATGGCAACAGACAATCAAAATACCGGTAACACAAATTCTGAGGGGTTAGTTCATCCTCATATCGAAATCGAAAACCGTTCGCAGGAACTTCACCGCGAATTAAGTTTAAGCGAAATCACAACCATTGCTCTACGCAACTGGCCGCTCTTTTTGGTTTTATTGGTCGCCACAACGGCAATCGGGCTATCGTTCTACAAATGGAAAAACCCATTCGTTGCCAAAACTACAATAATCATTAACGATAATCAAAATTCGCAATTGCAATCGTTTTCAATGGCCTTAGCCGGTAATGCCAGAACAAACGAAGCCAAAAAAGCGAATTCAACAGCGCAAAAACATCTAGAGTATTTTAAAACCACTGAGTTCTTACAAAAAGTTTTAGACGCCGCTAACAGCACGGGTGCCAACGCGCAGTTAACGTTATCTGAAAAATCAGGTCAGAATTTATTCTTCTCGCAAGTGATGAATGATAAAGTGGGAATGAACGAAGACGAAAAATTAAAAGCCTACCAAAAATTAGATCGTATGCTTTCGTTTAAAGTAAAAAGCGATTACGAAGTTGAAATTTCATCGTCTGATGATCAAAAAGACTTAGCTTTATACGTTACAAACTTAACAACGACAGTGGCATTACAAAGCTTAAAACAAAATGAAGCTTCTGAGATTCAACAAATCAACGACCACTTAACAAAAGAAAAAACTGCCGTAGATGCCGAGCTATTAGATTTAAATACAAAAATGGCTAAGTTTAACGATAAGCCAGAAAACTTAATGTCGTTAACTTCAATGGATAAAATCGGTGAGTACTTATCAACTTTAAAAATTGAAAAGAACGCCGTAATGCTTAAGCTTGCTGAAAACAACAAGCTGATTCAAACATTAAGTGCTAACAGCAATGGTCGCCGTGAAAGTGAACTTTATGGTAACAATGGCCGCATTCAGGCTTTAAAATTAGAAAACGACCAATTACGTGCAAAGCTTGGTAATCTTCAAGCTGCTTTCGATCGTACATCGTCAGAAGCTAAAGGTATGCCTTACGCAGCCCAAATGTATGAAGAATTAAAAAAGCGTGCAGATTTACAATTAGCTCGTTTTAAAGAATTAACTGAAGGTTTATCAAAAGTTGAAGCGTTAAAATTGGCAGCAGCTAATAAATATGAAATCTTAGAGCGTGCGCGCATTGATAAAGTGGCTCCGGCTGTGCCATTAACAGTGGTGTTGTTCTTAGCGGTATTAATGTCGCAAGTGCTTGGAAGTTTAATCATCTACTTACGCGCGATCTGGAATTCAAATATTGTGACTGCTGAATCTACTCGTAATGTGGTGGTGCTTGATAGCCACTCATTAGATCCACGTGTGATTATTGAAAATTCAAAAATCCGTTTCCGCCTACGTCATTCTTCAATGGATGACCAAGACCAAGAAAACGGCCAGACTAAAAAATTAGGTTTTAACTTTAAATCGAAAGATCAGAACGGGTAGTTATTAGTTTTTTATGTCTTATGTAGATAAGGACCGCCCGTCCACTTGGAAAAAATACGACAAAGACTTCTGCACAAGCTGCCGCGCTAATTGCTGCTGCATGCCCGTAGAAGTTAAGTCAGATGATTTAATCCGTTTAGGTGTCACCGACATCGACGAAGTCACAAATTCAATCAAAAAAACTGCAAAGCGCCTTAAAAAAGAAGGCATCATCATGAGCTACCGCGAAGGCACCGAGTTCTTTATGCTCGCGCAAAAAGCCAATAGCGAATGTATTTTCATGGATTCAAAAACACGCTTTTGCACAGTCTATGAAAAGCGCCCAGAAACCTGCCGTGATTTTCCGGCTAAAATGGGAACACGAGTTGGGTTTTGTCCTGCTGAGAAGAAATAAATAAAATATAATTTATATTGTTGATCAGATTTCATGAGCGTGACACCATTGTGCGTGAGGTAAAATTATGGAGTCATTATCTGCCGCAGCTTGCGAAACGTTTATACATGTCACAGAGGTGGAGTTCTTATTGGGTGTCATTAGTCATGCTGATCTTGAAGAGCGGGAAGAGATTTTGCAATGGCTAATGAATGATGATGGCGGGGGGAGCGATCCTAGATTTTTGCAGGGCGAATCGCAAGAAAGAACTGAAAATTCGAATTCTAAGATTGAAGTAGTCAATTCTGACGGCAGTGAAGACGTCGACGATTATTTTGAAGAGCCACTAATTTTACATTTAATTCCATCTGGATTAAATAATAAGTGGGTATTCACAATTGGAGACTCAGATAATTATCCATCGGTTCCGCATGGACATTTAGATAATAAAACTCGCCCTTGGCCAAAGCTAAATCCTTATACTGGTCGAGCCTACAGCGCAAAAGACAGTGAGAATATTCGATATCGCCTTAGTAGAAATGACATGATTGCTTTATGGAACAATCAAGACTTCCGTAGGCACGCACTAGAACAGATTCACTTTTATCGCGAAACATACCCTCACTATAGATTTCCTGTACCAGAAGAACGTTTGAGAATCTTACCTGTCTGGAGACGCCGTCGAGGATTTTAGCGAAGAAAGAAAAGTGCACGCGCGCTTGACGCCAATCAAAGCGCACGTGGGGAAAAAATTATTTTACGTATTGAATTAAAGTTTCGTCCGTGAAACGTACTTTTTTGAAATTTTGAGTCGCATCTTCGGCGTGACGATAACCAAGGGCAGTAACCACAGTTGTTTTCCAACCAGAGCCTTCTAAACCTAAAATTTTATCGTACGCTTGTGGATCAAGACCTTCCATTGGGGTCGCATCGACTTTTAACAGCGCCGCTGTTTCAAGTAAGAAACCCATCGCAATGTAAGTTTGGCGTTGTGCCCACTGAGTGTTATTCGGAGACTTCGCCACATTTTCAATCATCATGTTTTTATAACCATCTAAAGCATCTAATGGAAGTCCACGCACTTCAGCTACGCGGTTGATATATTTTTGCACGAAATCAACATCAACTTTTTCACGCGCTAAGAACACAACTAAGTGGCTGGCATCAGTAACTTGTGTTTGATTCCATGAAACTGCTTTTAGTTTTTCACGCACTTCAGGGTTTTCAATCACAAGAAATTTCCAGGGCTGTAAACCGTAAGAGGAAGGGGCTAATGCTAATGAATCGGTTAAGGTTTTCCAGTCTTGGGTAGAGATCTTTTTAGTCGCATCGTATTTTTTCGTTGCGTATCTCCACTGTAAAGCTTCTTGGATTTGATTATGTGCCATCTTATATCTCCTATCGATGATAGTTTTAAATGTAACTGTTATGGTTACAATATGAACCTGTTTGGTTTTAAATGCAACAATTAAAGTTACATTTAAAAAAATGCCTGTAAAAACGTCCTAAAGTGCGTTAAATGTGCTTATTATTGTTTCTTTTTGAGTTTTAGGTTAAGATTTTAAATATGTTAGACCAACGCTTTGCCGCTTCGGTACACATTATGGCTTTGTTAGCTGCTCACGATGAAGAGCTGCAAACATCGGAATTTTTAGCTGAGGGACTTCGTACGAACCCGACAGTGGTTCGTCGTCTATTGGCAAAACTTGCGGAAGCCGGTCTTGTGAAATCTTTTAAAGGAAAATCGGGCGGAGTAAAAATCGCGAAACTTCCGAAAGAAATCACTCTGAAAGATATCTATAAAGCCTCGACAGATAAAGCGTTAATTAACTGCCGTGAGGCTGATGTTCCTAAAGCCTGTAAAGTCTCTTGTTCAATGAAAGAAATTTTCGAAGGTGTAGCTGACGGCTTAGAAGCCACATCTATGGCTTATCTAGCGAAAATTAAGCTCTCAGACATTCTAGCTAAAATCTAATACCTTCATTCTTATAGTCTCACTCTGAGACAACTGTTAGCTCCCTATACAAGTGTCATAGCCAAAAATGTCCATTTACGTGTTCATCTCAGAATGGCATGCCTATAAGCCACCAGATGCGCGTACAGCGTGCCAACTTGGTCTGATTGCTGCTCTTAGTATTCATATAACGAGGAGGCAATTATGACTCAATCATTAACGAAACAAGAAAAGCTGGTTTTAGCTGGTTTACTGGTTTGCTGCATTGGTGTTGCTTCTTTCATTACAAACTTTCAAATCATCTCTAAAACAACAACAGTTGTTGAAAATGTAATTAATTATAAAATGGGTAAAGCCACTGAAGAGATCTCTACGTACTCTTTAGACGGCCGTGAAATCGACCGCACTATCGTAAAACCAGAAGAAGAAGGTTTTATCGCTAAAACAGCTCGTAAAATCTCTCAAGCATTAGGTCTTAAAAAAGATTCTAAAAAAACAGCGGCTGCTAAAAAAGCTGAAGACGCTAAAAAAGCCCAAGCAGCTCAAGCTAAAAAAATGCCTAAAGGTGATTTTTCTAAACCAGTAGCTAAAGCTCCGGTTCAAAAACAAGCTCCAGTAGCTAAAAACGAAACTGAAGTTCAAATGCAAGACTTTAATAACGGTGGTGGTTACGTGGCCCCAACTGAAACACCTAACCAAGCAACACAGCCTACAGAAGAAACTAAAAAAGTTAAAAAGACTTTAGAGCAAATCAAAACTGAATTTATGGCTAACCCAACTCGCGAAGCGATGATGGCTTTAGTATCTTCATATAAAAAAGAAGAAGTAAACGCTGCTGATTTCTACCAATTACAATCTGAGTTATTAGAATCAGAAAACGATACCTTAGTGGGTCACGCTTTATACGCTTTACGTTTAACTCCATCAAATGAGTCTTTCAGCATGATGGCACAATACCAACCATCAGCTAAAGCGGCTTACCAAACTTATATCGAAGAAGCTTTATTATCTTACAATCAATCTGCACAAATTAATGTGTTAGGTTCGGTGATTCGTTCAGGTGATAAAGTAGTTGTTATGAAAGCTTTAAAAGTGATTGAAGCTGGTATCAACAGTATCAAAAACGGTACAGTATCACAATTAGTTGATGGTCGCGGTCGCCGTGAAACAACATTCGCTGGTTTTAGCTTACAAAACTACTTAAGTTTATTACCGGTAATCACTCAAGCTTTAGCAGCTTCTCAAGACAACGAATTAACAGCGTCTTTAGAGTCTTTAAAGAACTTAATCACTGATATCAAAGACAGCAACACAGCGGTAGCCGCGAACTAAGTTTTAGATTTGGCGATGATATTTGTTGTCGATTTACCATCAACAAACTGCAGAGATTTTACCGTTCCGCCGTAGCTTTCGACGAAATCCCAACCCACGATCTGTTCTTTCTTCCAGTCGCCACCTTTAACTAAAATATCGGGCTTAACTGATTTGATCAGATTAATCGGCGTTTGTTCGCCGAATAAAACCGTATGGTCTACAGATTTTAATGAAGCTAAGATTTCAGCGCGATCGTTTTCATTTTGAATAGGGCGGGTAGGGCCTTTTAAAACCTGCACAGAAGCATCGGTATTGATACCCACGATAAGAACATCACCTAATGATTTAGCTTGTTCTAAATAGCGAACATGGCCGATATGAAGTAAATCAAAACAACCATTGGTAAAGACGATTTTTTTGCCCGCTTTTTTAAAGTCCGCGATGGCCTGTTCAAGAGATTGAGCTGATAGAACTTTAGGTAACGCGGCCATGGAAACTATGTTTTCTGTTTTTGGATTTGTGTGCCAGTCACTGCCGCTAACACATCAAAGCGTAAAACTAATGAGATTAAAGTCATTAAAACAAAACCAGTTGCTACGTTAATCACTGAACGAGCTGCTACACGTAATACATACGTCGATGAAGCTTGTTGTAATTCGTTACCACAACGTTGATCAAACGCCCACTCACCTGGAGTGCAGCCTAAGAAAGCGCGGCAAGCCACGTAGTAAATGATTTGAATTCCACCTAGCAGGCTAAGAGTCGCCCAGTAGATTAAGTATTGTGGGTCTGGATTAGAAATATTGGCGATTAAATCAATTTTTGTAATCGCTAACATGGCAATTAAGCTTAATAAGAAAAACGCTGCGATTAACATCGTATCTAAGAAACCAGCTGATACAGAAGGAACAGCGGCGATCCATTCAGGACGGCGAGTGTTGCGCGCTAAAGCTTCTTCTTGTTGTTTCTTTTGATTTAAATTTTTTAAAATTTCATTAACAGCAGTTTGTGCTTTAGAGATTGAATCATCTTCAATCGTTGGCACATTGATCGAAGCTTTACGCTGAGTATTTGTCGTCGTTGTTGTTTGCGTAGCTGTACGAGGCAATGGAGAATTTAAATTAAAACCAGCAGGTGTAGTTGTATTAACTGAAGTAGAGGCTGCTGTTGTTGCCGGAGTATCAAAAGTTAAGTGTGAACTTTTAAATTCAACTTTTGAAGTTACAGACGGAGTTGATGCTTTAGTTGAAGTCGATTCTTTATGAAAGCCTAAGCCCGAAGTTAATGGCTTGAACTCGAATTCATCAAATGGATCGTTCATGATATCTGTCTTCTTTGACATAAAGTTTTTCTCCGTGTCGGGGCAGCTGATTACTTCATCAACCCGAACTCATACTTTAGGACAGCGACCAAGGTCAGGCAAGCCGTTTCCACTCGTAAAATTTGCGATCCTAGGGTCACTGGATGAAGGCCTAGTTTGTGCATTTGTTCGGCCTCGCCTGTGGAAAAGCCACCTTCTGACCCCACAATAATCCAAATATTTTCAGGTAATTGGGCATTAGGTGACAGATATTGTTCCCTAAGTGATTTTATTTCATCAGCAATAGGTTTAATTGACTGACCCTCATATGCAAAAAGACACCAATTCTGAGCCGAAGGGTTAATTGTTTGCAGCATATTTTGCCAGTTTGTCACTTCGTGAATTTTCATTAACTCGCCACGGCCACATTGCTGGGTAGCAGAAACGATGATCTTTTGCCAGCGTTCTTGTTTACCTTGAGGCAACTCTTTTTCTTTACGAATAAAACTGTATTGCGAAACAAACGGTAAAATCGAACTTACACCCATTTCAGTCGCACGTTCGATTGTTGAGTCCATCACGTTATATCTTGGAATAGAAAGCGCTAAATGAATGTGAGGTTTAGGTAATGCTTTGATGACTCTCTCTTCGATAATTTCAGCGAGCGCATCTTTTTTTGTAACTGACTTAACTTCAACTAAGTAAGCTTTTGAATCTTCAGTGATCACTTCAAAGTGATGACCCACTTCTTGCCTGCACACATCGAAAATGTGATGGTGCTGGTCACCTTTAAAAGTTACTTGGTTATTATATATCTGATTTTTTTCAATCCAATAACGGCGCATGGTGATTAGTTAATTCTTTGCACCCAGTAACCAACCCATTCATCTTTTTGAATGCGTTTGATTACTTTTAGTTCTGGAGAAGCTTCGATGAATTTTTCAAAGAATAAGTTATCACGCTCTTGCAAGATACCCGTTAGGAATAAATGACCTTGGGGTTTTACAACGCGGATTAAATCTTTGCGTAGCTTAATTAAAACGCCATCAATGATATTGGCAATAACCACATCAAACTGCTCGCGCACTTCTTCTAAAAGTTGGTCAGTTACGATCACGTCTTTAGTTTGATTTAAGATTAAATTTTCACGCGCTTTTCTACGAGCTTCAGGGTCAATTTCGATACCTGTGATCATGCCGTAACCAACACGCTCAGCTAACACCGCTAAAATCGCTGTACCAGTTCCCACATCAAGCACTGTCCAGTCTTTAACTTTGTCTGCATTTTCTTGTGCTAATTTGTGAACGAAGTACGAAGCCATTTTTGTTGTGGCATGTGTTCCTGTACCGAACGCCATACCTGGATCGATACGAACTTGTAATTGCGCTTCAGGTGGTTTTTCTAACCAAGAAGGAACAACCCAAACCGGGCCCACAAGTTTAAACGGCACGAAACCTTTTTTCCATTCTTCTAACCAATCTTTTTGGTCTTCAGTGATTGTTTCGATTTGAATAAGGGGATTTAATCCTTTAACGCCATCAAAGAATTTTTGTTCAGGTTTTGTTTCAAAAAAAACATCCACATCTAAAAAGCGTTTTGGAATTAAAGACGGGTCGTAAGTTAAATCAGGTTGAGTAAAACTTAACGCTTCAGAAACACCTAAAGCACCATGGCCAAAGGCAATAACAGATAGTTCATCTTCTTGCGTGCGCGGAATATTAGTAAGGCGAATACGGTAGTATTGAGCTGTCTCTGCCATGCGATTATTTTCCCTGCTTTCAGCAGGAAAGAATGTGCCACGGTCAGAGGCAAAAGGCACTATTTTTTCTTATTATCGATGAAGCTTCCGTCCATGTCGATTTGGTCACCGATCATGATGCCGGTTTGCTCTAGCATAGGGTGTTCTTCACGGGGGGTAAGCTCGAATAAACGGGCAATAGCCACACCACCTTCAACCTGAATAATTTTCAATAAGCCCACTGTGGTCTTAAAAGTACCGATCACTTTTGCGCCTTGGTTTTTCACTGTAATTTTACGGGTCGCTTTAACAATCAGATTCTTTTTTAAGCCTGAACTGTCAGATGCGTTCAGATAAAAATCTTTATAGATAGGGTCAGTGTCAGCCAGTTGAATGTTGCGACGAACATCAACAACTTCAATGGCATCAGCCGCCACCGCGCGCGAAAAAATCACGCCGAAAATGATATATAAAACAGCGAATAAATTTAAAAGATGAGTCTTGCGCATAATAAGATGTATCGGAATGAACGACTCAAAACTGTGCAGGACTTTAGGAGGTATTTTGAGGTCAAATAATAATCGTTTAATGACACAAGTAAACCTGACGATACGAGCTGCATGATGAAAAATAGTTTATTTTTATTAGTAGCTGTTGCTTTGGCAGGTTGTTCGTTATTCACAAAACGTGAGCCGCAAAATGCAGAGACTTCACGTTGGTTTATTGAGACTATGTATTATGACGTAAAACATCCGTACTTAGCTAACCCTTTAGTTAAAGACGTAAATTTACGTACGGGCTACTATCGTGAATCAGCACAGACTGAATTTAAAGGCTGTGTTTTGTATTTAGAAGGCTTAGCGGATTCAATCGCGAACCAACAACCGCTATTTCATCACTTAAGTGAAAGTGGATACCGCACGATTTTCTTTGATTACATGGGTCAGGGCGGCTCAGAAGGATCAATGAATAATTCGCGCGTGCTTGATCCGATCAACAATTCTTTGCAAATTTCTACACAGGCGCAGGTCGTTTGGAATAAATATTCTGAAGGCTGCAAAAACAGCAAAAAAATCGTCATCGGTTGGTCAACGGGTGGTCTGGTTAGTTACAAAATGGCTTATGACCGCTGGGCAGATGCAGTTATTTTAATTGCTCCAGGAATTCATACGAAAATGTTTATTGGTGAGGCGGCAGAAAATCCAAGCGATTTACTAACGTTTCAACAAGTCATCAGCGAACGCACGTTAACACGTAATACATTTGCTGGCGGACGTAATCCACACGTTGAACCGATAAAACCGACTTCACCAGCAAAAGTTCCATTGTTTGCCACGAATTTAGTGGCGGCTTCAAAAGTTTCTCAGACTTGGAAGATTTCTGAAAAAGTAAAAGGTTTAGTGTTCTTATCAGGTGTTGAAGACACGTATGTTGATCGTGATGCCACGATTAAAACATTAAAAAGAAATGCTTCGCATTTTGGGATTGTATCTTATGACGGTGCTTTACACGAAATTCAGAATGAAGTCCCTGAAGTGGCCCATGATATGTATCAAAAGACCACTCAGTTTTTAAATCACATTACTTCAGCGTATTAAGTTTACGCTGAAAGTTTTTGCGGTTTCCAGTTTCGATTTTCTTTTTCGAAACAGTACGCACATCACGACGGCCGTGAGTTTCAGTCGGAAGATCCGGCATGAAAATACGGTCTTTGGCAGCTTCGTTAATATAAACGTAGTCGCCGGTTTCAAGGGCGCCTAGACGTAATTTACCGATCGCCACACGTTGAAGTTTCATCACATCAAAACCGATTTTTTTGAACATTTCACGAACCTGATGGTTTTTACCTTCAGTGATCACGATTTTGTACCAATCGTATTTGTCAGAAGTCTTAGTTGTAGATGACTTCTTCATTTTTAATTTTTCGATATGTTTAGCACGAACGCGGCCATCAGGAATCGATACACCTTTTAAAAGTTTATCGATTTTTTCTTTAGCGGGTTGGCCATTTACTTTTACGTGATAAGTTTTTGTAACTTCTGTTTTTGGATGCATAACAGAGTTTGCAAAATCACCATCGTTAGTCATTAACAATAAACCTTCAGAATCCCAGTCAAGGCGACCAATCGGGAATACGCGGCCCGGAACTTCAGCGACATAGTCAGCTACAGTAGGGCGGTCTAAAGGATCAGTCATTGAAGTGATCACGTTTTTAGGTTTGTTAAACATGATGTAGAACATTTGGTTTTTAGCACGTAGAGGTTTGCCATCAACAACAACTTTGTCGTTAACTTCGTCGACTTTGATACCAAGCTCGTACACTTTTTTACCGTTAACAGTCACAAGACCTTCGGCAATGAGTTTGTCAGCACCACGGCGAGAAGATAAGCCACGGTCTGCTAATAGTTTATTTAATCGGATAAGATTTTTTTCTGACATAGGTATTCACTTTCTGCGCGTCTCCCGACGGGCAAGTTATATAAGTATCGCGATAAATTGCGATATATTCTATTCCAGAGTTTTTTCCATTTTAGGTTTTAGCTCATTCCACTCAAGAAATTGAGTAAAGGTTAACTCAGAAAGAATGTCCCCTTTTTTATTGATAAATATGACCGTTGGCAAGCCTTTGACTTTATATTTCTCAATAATCTGTTTAACTTCGGGAGTGTCTTCAGTAGCGTCAATTTTAACCAGTTTAAACTGCTTAGATAGCTCGATAAATTCAGGGTTCGTGTAAGTTTTTTCCTCTAGCTCATGGCAAGCAGCACACCATTCGGCGAAGAAATCTAACATCACAGGCTGGTTATCGGCCTTAGCTTGGGCCAAAACAGCCTCAGAATATGGGGTCCATTTGATCAGTGTTTCACCCACCACGTCTTCAATTTGGTTGTTAAAAACAGGGCTAACTTGATCGCGTTTAAACACCGCTAAAAGTGTTAGAGTTAGTGAAGCTACGAACACTACGATAAAAATACCTTGGCGGTAAGGGTGCTTTTTTTGAAAGTGAAAAGCGCCTTGCCAGATTGAAATCGCCATCAAAGTTAAACCTAAAACGATGATCCAATATTCCATCGGAATTACAAATTTTAAGTAGTATAAAGCCACACCGACCATCAATAAGCCTAAAGTGAACTTAATAAATTCCATCCACGGACCAGAACGTGGAAGTTTTTTTAAGATCTGGCTTGAAGCACCGATGGCGATAAAAATTAAACCTAAACCTATCGCGTAGGTGAATAATAAACTAAAACCAAGAACAGCGTTTTGTGTGGTTGATACAAAACTTAAAATCGAAACAAGTACAGGTCCCACGCAAGGGCTAGCCACGATACCGGCTACCATACCCATAAAGAATGCGCCTGTGTAACCTTGGCTTTTTCCTGATCCGCCGAAACGGCTTCTGATGAATGCAGGCACTTGTAATTCAAAAGCGCCCCACATGCTTAACGCCATCAAGACAAACAAACCAACTAGTGAAGATAAAACCCATTTGTTTTGTAAAGCTTGCCCAAAGATCGCACCAGTTAAGGCTGCGATAACACCTAAAGACGAGTATGTGACGGCAATACCTAAAACATAAAACACCGAACGTAAAATATTTTGTATGCGGGATTTATTATGAGCATCGTTTCCTAAGATAGATAACGTGATCGGAATCATCGGAAAAATACACGGCGTAAAGCTTGTTAAAATTCCGGCTAAGAAAACCAATAGAAAAGTTAAATAAAAGTTTTTCGCTAATTGGTTTTCAATCGTTCCCGCAGAAAACATCGACATCGATGGTTTCACGTCTTCTTTCATTTGTGTGAAGTTTACATCAATCACGACATTATAAGTTTTAGGTAAAAAACAAACTTGGTCGCTGCAGATTTGATATTTTAAATCAAACATCAGCTTTTCCATTTTGTTTGTTACTTTTTCCGGAGATTCAATTTGTAATTCAATTTCGCCGGCTTCAAATAAACCTTTGCGGTTTTTTTTCGAAAACTTATCAAAGAATTCAACTTCGGGTTTTAGCTTTAACTGACCAACCTTAAAGTTATCTGGATTAATATTTAAAATTTTAAATTGATCCGCATAGGCATGAAAACCTTTAGGTAAAGTGACTGAAATACGGGCCGATTTGATTTGGCCTTCCTGCAGCGTTAGCGGTTGAGTCAGAATATGAAACTGTGCTTCACCACTTGTAAGTTTGCCGGCCACATCATTGGCTGCAAAAACAGAGCAGAACGAAAGAAAAATTAAACAAAAAACACTTACGACCTTAGTCATACTTACCCTTCGGAACGTTATGGGAATTAATTTACCATTATTCACTCTTAAAGGCATCGTAAAAACCTAGACCTTTTTCTAGATTCAACAGGACTGCATTAACTTTGGTCACCAGTCTACCGATGAAACGATTGTAGGAAAAAGAGGTCTCAATGGGATTTGTAGGTATATTAGTAGTTTTCGCCATGGTGTTTGGTGGATACGCGTTAGCCGGTGGTGGCTTCGGCGTTATCATTCACTCTGCGCCGCTAGAACTAATGATCATCGGTGGTGCCGCATTAGGTGCTTACATCATTGCAAATCCAATGAAAGTTATCAAAGCAGGTTTCAAATTAGGAATTCATGCGATGACTTCAAAAGGTCCGCAGAAAAAAGATTATTTAGATTTATTGCAAATGCTTTTCCAATTATTCCAAGTGTTTCGTAAAGAAGGTCCACAAGGGGTAGAGAAGCACATCGAGCAACCAGAACAAAGTGATATCTTTAAAGCTTACCCAACAGTTATGAAGAATCACCACGCGGTTCACTTTTTATGTGACACGATGAAAGTTATTTTATCGACAGACTTATCTCAGTACGACATCGATGACTTAATGGATAATGACTTAAAAGCAATCCACGCCGAAGAACACTTAGCACAACATGCGGTGCAAATGGTGGCGGATGGTTTCCCGGGTTTAGGTATCGTTGCCGCCGTACTTGGTATCGTGAAAACGATGGGTCACTTAACTGAAGGTAATGAAAAGATCGGTCAATTAGTTGCCGGCGCCCTAGTAGGAACAATGTTAGGGGTATTCGGTGCCTACGGTCTTATCGGTCCTACAGCTACTAAAATGGCTGCAGATATCGAAGCTGAAGGAAGATTTTTAAACTGTATTAAAGCAGCCGTTGTTGCTCTTCAACGTGGTTCGCCTCCGTTAGTATGTGTTGAGTACGCTCGTCGTACGATCATGCCGGAAGAGCGTCCTACATTTGATGAATTAGATAAAGCGACAAAAGATATTAAAAAAGCTGCGGCATAATTCGAACGGAATTGAAAAATGGCTAAGAAACAGCAAATCGTTATTAAAAAGATTATCGTACAAGGCGGCGGTCACCATGGTGGATCGTGGAAGGTTGCCTTGGCCGATTTCATGACAGCGATGATGGCATTCTTCTTAGTTATGTGGTTAATGAGTCAATCAGATCAAACTAAAAAAGCGATTTCTGATTATTTTTCTACACCTTCAGTGATCGAATACAATTTTCAAAACTTCGGTGCGGAAATTACTCTTGAAAAATTATTCTTAGATTTCGTGAATGAACCATTAAAAGCGATGCAAAGTTTTATGGAGCCTTCAACGAAGAGCCCGAATGTTTTAGACATGGGTTCAGAAAAAGTTGTCGCCGCTTACATGGCTGACAAAATGACTGATATTGCGAAGAACGTAGAAATTTCGCAAGACGGTTTTGATTTTGATATTCCAGATGTGTATTTATTCGAACGCGGAAGTTCACAACCAAAAGTGGGCTTTGTTGATGTGATGGATAAATTAACAGCGGTAACTGCTGGTTTAAAAGATGCTGAGATCAAAGTAACTTCAGCGTTATTTATTCAGTTAGTTCCTGATCAAAAAGCTAAAACAGCAGATAAAGTAGCGTTAGAGCGTCTAGCTTTAGTGACAAATAAAGTAAATGCAGCGTTTGATTCCAACACGAACACTGTAGTTGGCGCTACGAACATTAAAGATAAAAAAGGCGATTACGATCCAGAACGTTTGATGGGTTTTATCCGCGTCAGCATCCGTCAAAAAGAAGTTGAAGGTAAAAAACGCCGTAAGTTAGAAAGCTTATTTGGTGATACCAAAAAAGAAAGTAAATTAGATCTAGTGCCGCAAGAAAAACCAAAAGCAAAACCTGCTCCAGGTGCGGACCCGAATCTAAATTTAATTAATCCTGTCGATATCGAAGTGATGAAGCTTGATCAGGAATTCAATCCTGGTAGCAACTTAAAAGAGTAACTTCTAATAATTTAACTGAAAACCAAGAAAATAACCGGGTTTAGAACGATCACCGAATTGTGATGTATTACTCGGTAAAGTCATGCCGGCTTCAATACGACTATTCGGAAAAGCATTGTAATAACCAGTTGCTAATAAATCGATATAGTTAGCGTAAACTTGCGAATACTCCATCGTGTAACCTGCGCCTAACTCGTAGCCCGTTCTTTCGCTAAACTTGGTATTCAACTTCACGCGCGCGTAATAAGCGGATGAGCCCGTGCCTTCGTAGTTATTCTGCCACTCCAAAAGTCCAGAGAAGCGCGAATAATCTAATCTAAAACCATAGCGAATGCCGTTGCGGTTTTGCGTTTTATAAAAATGATCATCGTGCACATAGAAAACAAATTTTGAATTTGATTGAAAGTCGACAAAAACTTCGGCGACATATTTAAGCCAAAGATTATCATCATCATTTCCCAGTTTAGAAATGTTAGAACCCCAGAAGCCCAGTTTAAATTGGCTACCAAGATTAACTAAGACTGTCGCATTCATAGCAAAACCGTTATTGCTATAAGAAATACCACGATCAAGAAAGTTTGAAGTTAAGCGCGCATAACCAGAGATGCCGTAGTTTGGAGTCGCACCACCGCCGCCTTTGTCAGATTTTTTATCTTTATCGCCCGGTTGTGCCGAATAGGTAGGGGCAGCCATTGCTAGCTGTGAAGCCAGCGTAAAAACAAAAAGAAGTGAAGCAGCCCTGTGGCGCAAGAACGTCATTGTTTTATTGTCAGAATTAATGCACAAATAAGCAATCAAAGCTAGAATGATACATACCAAAGTTGGAGCCTATGAGTCTATTTAACGAACTTTCCCTGTGGTCGGATTATCCAATCGTTGCTTTTGACACTGAAACGAGTGGTCCATACCCCTTAGAATCAGAAATTGTCGAGCTTGGGGCTGTTAAATGGTTCAAAGGCGAAATCATCGGCCAGTTTCAGACGTTATTAAAGCCATCAAAACCGATGACCCAAGATAATATCAATATTCACGGTATCACTAATGAAATGGTGGCCGATGCGCCATTGATGAAAGATCAAATCGTGGCCTTTCATGAATTTATCAAAGATTCGTTATTAATCGCCCATCATGCGCCATTTGATTTGGGTTTTATTGCACCTGAATTTGAAAAGGCGGGCTTACCGTTTCCAACGAATGTGCACTTGTGCTCGAGCTTAATTTCAAGAGCTTTATTGCATACAACAAACCACAAACTACAAACGTTAGTGAAAGAATTAAATCTAGTGGGTGGTGACGCACACCGAGCTTATGATGATGCCTACGCGTGTTTACAAGTCTTCATGAAAGCCGCAGAAAAATTAGATGTGCCATCGTTAGAAAAATTAAAAGCGGTGCAAGTTAAAAAATTAGAGTGGGCGAACTACACGCTATTTTCAAAACAAACAGAGCAGATTAAATCCCTGGTTGATGCGATTCAAAAGCAAAAGACGATTCAAATTGTTTATGAAGGCGGGCAAAGTAAAAATAAACTTCGCCCGATTACTCCTAAGGGTATCGTTAGAAACCCAGACGGGGATTATGTGCACGCTGAATGTGGTTTAGACAATCAGCGCAAACGTTTTTATCTTTCAAAGATTATTGATATCGAACTCGTTTAGTCTTTGTGAATTTCGATGAGGCGGGCTTTGATTTTTTCGGCTAGCTTTTCTAAGTGTTTGAAATCATCACCAGCGCGTAGTTGTAAGGCTTTTTTCTCTTCGTCTAAGCCTTTGCCGTCAAGGGCTGCGCTTAAGAAGCGTTCGAACGCATAGACTGGGCCTGCGATTCGGTGTGAGATGAATTTCGCCACCGAAAATAGAACAATCGAAAACGCCAGAACTAGAATTCCGAATGAATATAAGAAAGCTCTTGTGTATTCTTCGTGGGATTCGTAAACGCCTAATTCTTTAAGGGCGATTTTAAAATACGTGTATGAGAACACCATACATACTAGTGAAACTAACACGCCAGTACCGATAAAAATAAAAGCGTATTTCAACTGAAAGCGTTTATTGATCCAGAATTTATTTCGGTAATCTTGATCAGGCCAAAGTTGTTTGCCGTCTTTGAATAATGAATAAATTAACAGCGCGTAACCAACCCATTGAATCATGTCGGCCACATTCCAAATTGGTGTGTGGTAGTTGCCGATTTTCATACTGATAAAATCTAAAACATAACCATAGTAGGTGCGGTCTAAAACGTTTCCTAAAATACCGCCAACTAAAAGTGATAAACCTAAACGTAGTCGCATCACTTTCACTGGAACCATAAATTGTAAGAAAGCGTATAAGCTTAAAATAAAAAAGCCGCTTGTTGATAAAGTTACGATGCGAAGAAACGCAGGTAGTTTTGAAAACATACCTAACATAGCGCCATCATTGTTTACGAGAACGAAGTGGATTGGTCCCACCCAGTGCTCTGTCATTGTCCACGCCCAATTTTTTGAAGCTTGATCAGCAATCACTGCTAAAAGTAGTGTTGCGACGACCAAAAGCCAATCTCTAGTTTTCATATCACTATTTTGCCGATACAGTTTATAAAATGAACTACATATTGCGATTATTAATTTTACTCAACTATAGTCTGGCGACCTGTCGGTCGACTTGTCTAGCTATCTTACTCATATTAACGAGTTACTCGGCGCAAGCGCAAACTTCTCAATCCTTGCAGGGAGCCGTTAAAGAAATTCTAATCAAAAACAAGATTAGCCTTGAGCATGTAGGCCTTGTTGTTTCTTTGAAAGACCAAGATATCGCCGAGAATAACGCTAAAAAATTATATATTCCGGCTTCAATTTCAAAACTTTTAACTTCGTATTCAGTGTTAAAAAACATTGATCTGACACAGAAATTTAAAACTGAGTTATACTATGACGGAAAAAATCTTTACTTAAAAGGTAATGGTGATCCTAGTTTTGTCTCTGAAAATTTATGGTATTTGGTCAACGAATTTACCCGTCAGAAAGTTCGTTTAATTTCTGGAGACATTATTGTTGATGATTATTATTTTGATGATGTCAGATTCGATAATTCGCGCGAATCAACACGTGTGGATCGTTCGTATGATGCGCCGGTTGGGGCGATGAGCTTTAATTGGAACTCAGTAAATATATTTGTTAAGCCGGGCGAAAAAGAAAATGATAAAGCCCAGGTCGTACTTGATCCGGAAAATTTATATTTCGGTTTAATCAATAAAACAGTGACTAAGAAAAAACTGAGCCGCGAATTAATTATCGATGTGAATCAGAAAGAGCGCACCATCACTGTAACGGGTGATGTATTAAAAGGTGGGCTAGAAAAAGCTTACTATAAAAACGTGGCTGATCCTGAACAGTGGGCCGGTGAAAATTTACGGGCTTTTTTAGCGCAAAGAGGCATCGAGGTTAAAGGTAAAGTTAAACACGGAAAAACTCCTTCTGCGGCAGAAAAAATCGTTACTTTCGAAAGTAAAAGTTTATCGATGATCTTGGCTGATATGAATAAATTTTCGAATAACTACGTGGCCGAAATGTTAACTAAGAATATGGCGGCCTTATCGGGTGAAACTCCGGCGACATTAGCGACTGGTGTAAAGGTGATTCAGAAAGACCTTAAAGAGATTGGGTTAGGAAAAGAAGACTTTAAAATTTTTAATCCATCTGGACTTACTCGTGATAACCAATTGTCAGCTCACGCCATGGGAGCCGTGTTAAAGGCCATGCAAAATGATTTTCGCTATTTTCCAACGCTGTTAGAGTCTCTTCCAATTGCAGCCATTGATGGCACTTTGAAAAAACGTATGAAAAATTCTCCAGCCGCAGGCTTTGTGCGTGCGAAAACGGGATATCTAGATGGAGTTGTCACTTTAGCAGGCTATGCTGGACAAAAGAACGGGGACATTTACCGCTTCGCGTTTCTATACAATGGTCCACAAGATGAGGCCCGTGTGCGTGAAGCTTTTGATCAAATCCTAATTTATCTTCTAAAATAAATAAGTGAGATTTTTATTTCTAGCGATCGCTATTTTTCTAACAAGCCTTCAAAGCCAAGCTCTGGTGACAGAGTGGAAGTCAACACTTCCGAAAAAATCGGTTTTTAAAGCTAACGAAGATATGCGTGGTCGCGTAGATTTCTGGAAAAAGATTTACTCTGAAGTTCCAGAAACAGCAGGGCTTTTTCATGACCCTGATTTTCCAGAATACGTGTTTGGCGAAATTAGTTGGGAACATATCCAAAACAATAAAAATCTAACAGCTTCTGAAAAAAGAAAAAAAATCGATAATCTGATTAATTACGAGCGCATTCGCTTAGCGGCTAAATGGAAAATTAAAAACGTAAAGCGCATTCGTTTGCAAACAGGTCTTAAAGAGCGCATGCAAAAAGCGTTATTCTTATCTGGCCAATATCTTCCGATGATGGAAGATGTGTTTCGCAAAAAAAATCTTCCGGTTGAATTATCACGTCTACCATTTGTAGAAAGTTCTTTTAACGTTAATGCGCAATCAAAAGTGGGAGCCAGCGGTTTATGGCAAATCATGCCGTTTGTAGCACGCCCTGAAGGTTACATTAAAAACTTCTACGACAAACGTAATCATCCGTATTATGCCACTTTACTTGCCGCTGACATGTTACAAGATAACTACCGTGCTTTAAAAAAATGGCCGTTAGCAATTTCTGCTTACAATCACGGTTTAGGTGGAATCAAAAAAATGGTTCGCGTCAGTAACTCGAATTATTTGCCAGATTTAATTGAATCAGATGATAAAACAAGAAGTTGGGGTTTTGCTTCAGAAAATTTCTACGCGTGTTTCTTAGCAGTATTAGAAGTTGAAAGAGAAGCTAAATCGTTATTTGGTGATGATCTTTTGAAAGCGAAACCGCTTCCCATGAACCGTGTAATCACAGCGAAAGCTGTTCCGAAAAAAGAAGCGCTTAAATATTTCGGTGGAAGCTTAGATAAATTAAGAAAATTCAATCCGCACTTAAACATGACTTTACTTAAGAAAAGCAAAGTGATCCCATCAGGTGTGCCATTAGTTTTACCTAAAAAAGCCAGCGCTAAATATTTTAAAACAGCTGGTCTTTAATTTTTAAGAATTAATTCAAATTACTGCAGTTCGATTTTAAGTAGCGGCCTTTTTCTGGAAAACGAAACATTTTAGACATGGCTTCGCAAGTCGCTTTTTTGATTGTCGATTCAAATTGTGAATAGCAGTTAAATAAAGCCGCATCATGATTTTCAGCATCAGTGAATTGGCGGGCTTTACCTACGCATGATTTCAAATTTGGAAATTCAGAAATATGATAGAAGCAGTATTCGCGAACATTTTCTTTTAAGTAGTTTGATTTAACTGTGTTCACTTGCTCAAAGCAGCTGCTTAACGTGATGTGCTTTGAAGTTTTACCTAAACATTCACGAATTTCGTTAGGTTGCTCGTCTAAACACTTTTCTAGGGTAGAAGATGGGGCGTTCGTAAAAGCCGTTGTTAACAACATAAAGGCTGTCAGAAATAGGGCCGAGATAGTGCTTTTTACTTTTGAGTTCATTTTTACGTTCAACATGCTTTGGGATTTTTGCATAAAGCGTTCCAGGATGAAACAGCATTAGCTGCTTATAAACGATAAAACAGGTTTGGAGCCTTAGACAGGGGCCGAGAATTGTCAGCCGCCTTGTTATAATTCTATACCAAATCGAATATATGAGTTTTTAATTCAAATTTGCCTAAATATTGGGTAATAAAGGCTTTATGAAAACAGTTACACGAAGCCTAGTGAGCTTGTTCACTCTGACATTTTTTTGGTTCTCTTTAGCCGATGCGAAGGTGGGTAAAGCGGCCCAAAGCCTTCTGGCAAAAACTTCTTCTGAGGCATTTCAGACCTTTGAAAAAGACGGGCTTAACAATTCGCAAGTGGCCCTTGATTACTTATTCTTAAAACTAGAGAAAAAACAAAACTTTCAACTTTTAACAGAAAAAGAATTAGCTGATTTTCATTTCGATGTTTTAACGCAAAAAATTTTAGATTTCGTAAACCGTTTAAATTTAGCTTTTAACTTACCCATCAACTACAAACTTAGAAAACAAATGCAGTTTGAATTTTATGGTTTAAGCCAGGCGATTAAAAAAGCCAATGAAGTAAGTCTTACGGTTGATTCTGATCACTTCGATAAACTTCACGATATGTTAATGGGCCAAGGCACTAGTTTATTCTACGCTTCTGCTAAAGATAAAAAAAGAACCGACATGTTTTTTGCCAGTTATTACCTGCATGAGCTTGAATATCCGATGGATATGACGGCGCGCCACTTAGAATCTTTAAAAAAATCTTCGAAGTGGAATACGGGTGTAAAAGTTTACGCAGCTAAGATTGCGCGCGCCGCTCTTCATGGCGGAATGAGTTTAAATAAGCTAACATCAAAACAAATCGATACTTTGTATGACGCCAGTTTATTAACAAGCCTAGATGATGGCGCAAAATTAACGATTCAAAAGATTTATTTAAAACAGCTGCAAATGATCGGTGACCAAGAAAAAATTAAAGAAGTAAAACGTGAGTTAGCTTCTTCAATTTTATGGCAAGAAACTAAAAGCCTGGTTAAAAATCCTTTAGATATTTTTAAGTTTATCCAGTTTTGCGTGGGCTACGTATTTATTGCATGGCCTCTGGAAGGCATTGTGATTTTAGTATCATTAGTGATTTTTGGTTTCCAAGCTTCAACAGTGTTAACACCAGAAGAGAAAGTAAAAAAATCATTCGGTAAAAAGTTATGGATGGTTTTCCAGAAAGCTTACTTGGGAAGTAACGTGCCGTTTTTTACGAAGTTAGCGGCGTCTTTGATTTTATTCGGAGTAGGTCTCTACTTCAACTCGGCGAAGAATTTCGTAGAGACCATGATTTCAAATATGTAACGCGAAGCTACCATCCGTGGCGAGCTTCTGACGGCGTCCTGCCGTCAGACCCATTTAAGGGTTTGGGATAGGACCGATTGGTCCGATGCTCACATTAATAGTACGGTATGGATTATCCGCGTATTCCATTAAATATAAAGCAGGCTCAATATTTTTATTAAATACCGGTTGAATCACGCCAGCACCTGGATAGAAGCCACCACCACCAAAGCCACCTGAACTTTGCGATGGATCTAACTCAAAAGTAAAAGCAAAAATTTTGTGTTCGCCGTAAGCCCAATCTGTTGTGTCGCCACTGGCGATATAAAGATCAGAAGCTTGTTGCGGAGTGTACTTGTTCCATTCAGCCATTTTCTTGGCCATTGTTTCGAAAACTTGCGCATCTTTTGTGTTTTCGAGGCCATCGTATTTGTGGCCCCATGGGTAAAGAATTAACTGCGAGTATGTATGGAATGACAGTAGTGTAGTGATGTTTGTGTGAGCTTCAACGTAGTTTTTGATGTTGATGGTTTCAGGTTCAGAGAACGGTTTTGTTCCCATGTACGTATCGCTGTTTGGATTCGTTGAAGAGCCGCCAGTGCCCCATTTGTAACTGTAGTTACGATTTAAATCCGTACCGAAAGTACCATTCGCATTACGTGAACGATTTTTTCTCCACATTTTGTAGCTGCCGTCTTGAATGTCGTATTCAGCGCCATCTGGATTTACCATCGGAATAATGTGAATATCACGGTTATTCATTAAACCTACGATACGCTCGTTGCCAGCTTTGTACTGGGCAACTAAGTGTTGCGCAAGCATCAATGGCATTTCCATTGATAAGTGTTCACGCGCATGGTGGCCACCCATATAGATCACAGCTGGTTTTTCTGAAGCGTGTGATTGATCGGCCCCTAAACGTAAAACCCAAGTGTCACGGCCTTCAGTTGATTTACCGATTGAACCCATTGTTACAAGAGTTGGATTTTCATTAGCTAGCTTAGTTAACTCAGCCGTCATCTCAGCGTAGTTATGAAAAGCAGAATCTTTTGTTGGAAAATCTTTTCCGCTGAACATCGCTTCATCAGCTAAGTTTGAGTACGACATTAACCAACCCAATTTTTGGATTTGTTTTAATTCTGTATCGCCACCGAATGCGACAACGTAATCTTCTGTCGTGTTTTCGATACCAACGATATTGGCGATCACTGAACGCTCAAATTTATCTTTGGCGCGAATTTTCATCCAATATCTGTTGTTTGATGTTGATTGCGCGAATTGCGCGATAGAAACAGCGATTAAGATCACTGTGGCCAATAGGGCCGACTTTTTTAAGTTAAATCTGACTGACATTATGATCCCTTCCGTGGGTGATAATAGTTAGTTTGTTTACACGAATTAACTATTACCGTAGCACGAAAGTCCAGTATGTCTACAAGCTTTAACTTTAATTATTTTGATTCGAAAAAAGAACGCTCGTTAATTTGTCTTGAAGTTCTTCGCGTTTTAAAAATTGAACGCCAACACCTAGACCTTTGGCCCAGACAACTTCGCAATCCACAACGTGAACGCGGTTTAAACTTCTTAAATTAATTGTAACGCGGGCGATGTCGCCTTTTTTTACTGAAAAATTCGGGCTTAATACTTCAAAGAAAGCGCCTGTTGAAGAAAGGTTTCCCATCTTAGTTAAGATGCGGCCGTTCTTTCCGTAGATTTCAATATGAGCTAACTCTTGAGTAACAAAGCGGCGAGCGACCTGTTGCTGTGTATTTTGATTGTCCATAACTCTACTCCAATTCCTATTTTAAATCGGATTCTCGGACAGCAATATTGAATTTTTTTTTATGTTGAGATCGTCGATTATTTCGACGGAATCGTTATCTTTGCGTGCCTGCGGCACGACTGTTCTCCCACACTTCGTAAGCCAGACCTGGATGAACGTCTGACATTTGGCGGTTTCGCAAAGCGAAACCATCTTGAAAATCAGAAGGGTAGAACGTATCGCCCTCATATTGGCCAGGGATGCGGGTTACATAAAGCAGGTCGCAAAGCATGCGTGTCTGTTTGTAAATTTCAGCACCACCAACAACCATCACTTCTTCAGGCCATTCGCCAATTTTAGTTTTAGCAAAAGCCACCGCTTCGTCGATTGTTGTGACAAAATGCACGTTCGGAAAATCAGTGGTTTGGGGTTTGCGTGAAATCACGATGTGAAAACGTTTAGGTAAAGGTTTGCCTAAAGAGTCATAAGTCTTACGACCCATGATCATGATTTTTCCTGATGTTTGGGTTTTGAAATATTTTAAGTCTTCAGGAAAATGCCACAGAAGTTTGTTGTCTTTACCGATGGCAAAGTTTTCTCCGATGGCAACGATTTGTGACAATATCATTAAACAGCAACCTCACCCTTAATAGCTGGGTGTGGATCATAACCAGTGATTTCGATATCTTCGTATTTAAAATCAAAAATATTTTTAACATTTGGATTTAATTTTAATTTCGGAAGCGGACGGCATTCGCGTGATAATTGCAGTTTTACTTGCTCTAAGTGATTTGAATAAATGTGAGCATCACCCAGCGTATGAATAAATTCACCCACTTCTAAATTACAAACTTGCGCCACCATATGAACTAACAACGCATAGCTTGCGATATTAAACGGAACACCTAAGAAAATATCCGCACTTCGTTGGTATAACTGGCAAGAAAGTTTTCCATCAGCTACGTAGAATTGAAAAAATGCATGACAAGGCGGTAACGCCATTTTGCTGATGTCAGACGGGTTGAACGCCACAACTAATAAACGACGAGAGTCTGGATTTTTTTTGATCTCTTCAATCACGTTACTGATTTGGTCGATTGTTGTACCATCAGCCGCTTCCCATGAGCGCCATTGTTTGCCGTACACAGGGCCAAGTTCGCCTTGTTCATCAGCCCATTCATCCCAGATAGAAACTTTATTTTCTTTTAAATATTTAATATTTGTTTCGCCTTTTAAGAACCATAAAAGTTCATGAAAGATCGAACGTGTGTGAAGTTTTTTAGTTGTTAAAAGAGGAAATCCTTTTTGCAGATCAAAACGCATTTGATAACCGAAAACACTGATCGTGCCTGTGCCGGTGCGGTCTGATTTTACTGTGCCTTCATTTAAAACGTGACGTAGAAGATCGTGGTATTGTTTCATAGGGATAACCTCTCTCTAATTAGAAATTATCCTTGAAAAGGAGCGTTGCTGTCGAGAAGACCGCAACGCGCTAACGAAAAAATCCTGCGGATTTATAGAAAAAAATCTTAGTCTTTTTTGTGTTTCTTTTTAAGCTTTTTCGCTCGTACAGCGGCTTTGCTGACCGCTGCTGTTTGTTCAGTCGTTGGCTTTACGATAGTGCCTTTAATATCTTCAACTTTTTCCTTAACTTCCTGATTTGGTTGTTGCGGAACATTTGGCGCTGGAGTTGTTGTTGCTGGATCAGCCGCTAAAGCCGATACAGAAAACGCTAAAACAAGAGCAGATAGAAATAGTCTCATGACATTTCCTTTCTATTATTGAAAGTTTTGTACTTGGGCAATGTAAGGAAGGTTACGGAAGTAACCTTGATAATCTAAACCATAACCAACCACGAATTCATTCGTGATTTGAAAACCAACATAATCTAATTTGCACGGAACTTTTAAAGCTTCAGGTTTTTCTAATAACGTAACTGTCGTTACAGAAGCCGGTTTGCGTGATTCGATCGATGTTTTTAAGTAGTTCATTGTAAGACCCGTATCAACGATGTCTTCAACTAAGATCACGTGCATGCCTTCAACCGGGCTCGCTAAATCTAAAGTTACTTTTACTTCACCAGAAGAAGAAGTTCCACCGTGGTAGCTTGATACACCGAAAAATTCACAAGTAATGTCAGTGTTAATTTGGCGGATAAGATCAGAATAAAATAAGAACGAACCTTTTAAAACGCAAACCGCAACAACTTTTTGGCCCTTAAACTTTGCCGTCAATTGTTCGCCGATTTGTTTTACTTTCTCTTGGATTTTTTCTTCAGAGATATAAGATTTAAGATTCAGATTCTTTGGGTTCATATGATGTCCTTATCAGCCTTTACACGAAAGAATTATTTAATAACTCGCCAAGGCCACCGGCCCCAGGAATGATGTATTGTTTGTCATTCAACCCTTTTTCTTGCTCCCAGTAAAGGCCTAAAGGTGAATTTAAGACGTGCGCCGGAGATAAACCGCGATCTACGCGCAGAGCAAAAACTTGAAGAGGCGCTTTCACAGATTGGATTTTTTTAAGGTATTCAGGAGTCACAATCAAATGAAGAGCGATATAGCTCTTAACGGGGCCTTGAACTTGGCTTTGGTAATAATCAATGGCCGATAAAATCGTTCCGCCAGTAGCGCCCATTGGGTCAGGAAATAAAACATAACTGTTTTCGATACTGCCACCGATTTTAAAGCTACCTAAGTTTGTTCCGGTTACTTGTTCGTTCGCATCGGTTTTACGAGCCGCAAAGATATGATCTTGTCTTACATTTTCAGCATTTAAGAACCAGTGCAGATATTCATAGCAGATATGGCTAGGGAATGTTCCGGCGCGGGCTAAATTCACTGTTACGGCCTTGGTTTCATGAGCCAAAGTTTCAGCAGTTAACGACTCACCCATGCGGGTTTTAACTTCGACCTTACCTTTAGGAAATAAAGCGTTCGCGGTGTGAACAATCAGGCCGTTGTAAATCAGTTGAACCAGGCGGTTAATCTGCGGTTGCGTCGTTTTACTTTGGCAAAGTTCGGTTAATAGCGTTTGCAAAAAAGGATCATTGATTAAATGAAAATTCGGACCGTAGTGATGTTCTTGCATGATCTGTTTTTACTGCAGATCAATGATGATGGCAAAAGTTGTTTTTTGATTACGGTAGTCAGTGGATTTGAAAATTGTAAATGGCGCTGCGTTGGCTAAATCAGGTTCTAAATCGAAATACGTAAGTAGACCTGTGCCAGAAAGGTATAATTGTTCGCCGGGGCTTAAGCTAAAATCAATTGGTATTTGCTGAGCATCGTTAGGGTGATTTTTAATATACATAAGGCTGAACATTTTTAGAGCGGATCTTATATCCTGTGCGTTGATAGCAAGCCTGATCCAACGTGCGTTGCTGCCGGCACTAATGGCGTTATTATTTGTTTCGCCGAAAATCATAATGTCTGTTTTTAAAATGCGAGCGTTAGTTGTGTTCAGCTTAATCGGTGCATTTGATTTATAAAAAATAATATCGCCGCCAAGGGCTGTGCGGTCACCGTAACGCTCATTCATGATTGAATTCAAATAATCGTGATCAATCTCAACCATTTGAATTCTTAACTTTGCTGTCGCTGAAACAGTTTGTGTCGGACTAACATCGCCAGTGCCGGTTCTAAAAGCTTGGGCTTGTGGGGCGCCTGCAGTCACAGCACCGTCAGCAGCCATTTCTGAAGTTGGACTTGTAGTGCGCGTAGCCCAAGTATTGGCTTGTGGTGGGGGAGCTTCAAATTCAGCTTGGTCTTCGGCAATACCAGCTTCAGTTTTAGCTTTTGGATTTGGGGCTACCGAAGCAAAACGATTAATTTTTTGAATCCATTGTTGTGGCTGGTCAGTGCGAACTACAAAAGTCGTTACGGCCACACCCAAAAGAACCACCATTAAAAACTGAAACATTCCGCTTTTGGCGATTTTAATCAGAATAGGATCTTCTTTAGGTTTATACGCCAACATATCCACACCGCAGTTGGCGCAGTATTGATCTTGGGGTTGTCTAAAATGGCATCGTGGACATTCTACAAGCACGGCTTAGTTTAGTGTATTCTGTCTTGACCGACAAATAAGCGAATTTTACACTCATACCTTAGTCTGGGTTTTGTTACTTATAAGGGGTTATTTTGAGTCAAGTTTCACTTGCATTGAATGGTCATGTGCCAGTTTTAGCTGAAGAAGTGATTGCAGCGTTTGATTCGCTGGTTGGAAAAAATAATCTATCGTATTTCGACGGAACTTTTGGCCGCGGTGGTCACTACACTTTATTAAAAAATAAGTACAACATCACAAGAGCGGTTGCGACCGACCAAGATTTACAGGCAATTGCTTACGCTAAAGAAAATTACCCAGAAGTTACAATTCATCATATTAATTTTCATAACTTTTCTGAAACCAACACCGAAAAATTCGACATGATGTTAGCCGATCTTGGCGTTAGTTCTCCGCAGCTTGACCAAGCCGATCGTGGATTTAGTTTTAATAAAGACGGTCCGCTAGACATGCGCATGAATCAAAATCAAAGCATGACAGCGGCACGAATCATCAATGAATTTACTGAAGATGATTTGTTCAAACTTTTTCGTGAGTACGGCGAGATTCAAAACCCTGCGCGTGCGATTAGGGCTATCGTCGAGGACAGAAAAACAAAACCTTTTGAAACAACACTGCAATTAGCTGGATTAATTGAAAGAGTTGATGGCTGGCATAAGAAGGGCTTCCATCCTGCGACTCAGTACTTTATGGCCTTAAGACTAGTGGTGAATCAGGAATTGTACGTTGTTGAAGAAGGCGTAAAAAATTTGATGCAGCAATTGAACGACGGCGGACGATTGGCCGTGATTTCGTTTCACTCGCTTGAAGACCGCATAATTAAAAACTTATTTAAGGACTCAGATCTAGGTTTTTCTGTGAACAAGAAAGTAATTGTTCCCTCTGAGGAAGAGTGTAAAACTAATCCTAGGGCGCGGAGCGCCAAATTGCGTATCTTTCAAAAAGGTGCGCAACCGGAAAAGCCGGATAAGTTTGCGTTACGCAGAATGCAGCGCGAACAAAACGACAACTAGATTTGCAACTTTGCAACGAGGTCAGGATGAGCTCAGAGCACGTTAGGCAGTTAAAGCCTTTTTTAAGTGTGTTTTTTGTTATTGCTACATTATTTTCAATCGTGTTTTTAAAAATGGAAGAGCGCCGCATGTCTTATGTCGTTCTGAAAAACACTCGCGAATTCAAAAAAAATAAAGAAATGAAAAAGCAAAAAGAAATTCAACTGGCGAAGTTAACTCGTCCGCAGTTGGTTGAAACTGTTGCCACAAAAAAGCTTACGCTAAAACGTGCAACACAAGCTCAGATCATTCATTTAAATCCATCAGTATCTTTAAGTTATTTGAATAAAGAGGGGCGTCCTTGAAATCCAAAATAATCACTCTGTTTATTTTCGTTTGTACTCTTTGGTCCGCTTTAGTTTTCCGTGCAGCTTATCTTCAGTTTGTTCCCCATGAAAAATTAAATACACTTCAGGAAAAACAGTTTCAAACAGTGGTGTCGTTGCCAGCACGCCGTGGAAATATCATTGATCGTAATGGTAAAGAGTTAGCCATGTCGTCACCGACATATTCAATTTACGCTGATCCGAAAATTATCGAAGATAGAAAAGGCACGGCTAAGTTCTTAGCTAAAGTGTTAAAAGAAAATCAAAACGAAATTTATTCAAAAATTAAAGATAAAAATAAACGTTTTATCTGGATTGAGCGTTTAGTTTCAGTTTCTCAGGTCGAAGAAATTAAAACACAGAAAATTCGCGGTTTAGGTTTTGTTGAAGAGTGGAAGCGTGTTTATCCAAACGACCAATTACTTTCAACAACTTTAGGCTTCACAGGTAAGGAAGGCCAAGGCTTAGAAGGTTTAGAACTTTTCTACGACCAGCAATTAAAAGGTGAAAGCAAAAAAGTATCTATGCGCAAAGATGCGCGTGGCAGACCGTTAATTCAAGACGGGATGTTATTCACTGAAACTCCGCAAGGTAAAGAAATTAAGTTAACGATTGATTCTGATTTACAGTACTTTGTTGAAACAGAATTAAAACAAGCTTTACAAAAACACGAAGCCGAAGCGGCTTACGCTGTGGTACTTGATGCAAAAACATCAGCGATTCGTGCGATTGCTTCACTTCCTTCATTTAATCCAAACGATGCTTCAAAAGTTTCTCCGGGAGCTCGCCGTAATAGATCTGTAACAGATACTTACGAGCCAGGTTCAACACTTAAAACTTTTGTTATCGCTCAAGCTTTAGAAGAAAAATTATTTCAGCCGAATTCAAAAATCTGGTGTGAAAACGGTCATTTTAAAATCGGTAAACGTGTCATCCGCGAAGCTGAAGCGAATCACTCGCAAGGTTTAATTTCTGTCAGTGAAGTTTTAGCTTATTCTTCTAATATCGGAACAAGCAAAATCGCGTTAAAGCTGGGTGATGAAAAATTACGTCAGGGTTTAATGAAATTCGGTTTCGGTCAAAAAGCAGGAACTGATCTTCCGGGTGAAGCTAAAGGTATTATCTTAGGTCTTCCTTGGAGAGATCACTTGTTAGCTAACGTTTCTTTTGGTCAAGGTATGACCGCGTCTCCGCTCCAAATGGCAAATGCTTATGCGGTGATTGCCAATGGCGGAATGTTAAACGCACCACATATCGTTGAATCAATCACTGATCTTGAAACTAATCAAACTATGGCGACTGAAACAAAACAAATTCGCCGCGTGATTTCAGAAGAGACAGCTCAGCAAATGCGTTTGATGCTGGCGGCGGTAACTTCAGGAAAAGGTTCAGGGGTTTCGGCTCGTGTTGAAGGTTATATCGTTGGCGGTAAAACAGGTACGGCACAAAAAGTTAGAACTGAAGGCCGCGGTTATATTCCGGGTGGTTATATCGGAAGCTTCACGGGTTTTATTCCTGCCAATGACCCGCAATACGTTATTTACGTTGCTTTAGATCATCCGAAAAAAGGTTATTACGGAGCTCAAGTGGCCGCTCCATTATTTTCACGCATTGCTTCTTATGCTGTTCGCCGCGAAGGTGTAGCTCCTGAAGTCTTGGGTGAAAAAAATATTTCAAATGTTCCTGTAGCACAAAGCGAAAAAACTGAAAAAGAAGTAGAAGAATTTTCGTATGCGGATTTAAATAAAACTACAACAACGTTAACTACGGTTCCTGACTTTAAAGACTTATCAATGCGCGAAGTGTTGCAACAAGCCGCTAATCAGAATATTAAAATTAAAATGATTGGCCGTGGAAAAGTTGACCAAACTGTACCAGCCGCTGGAGAAGCTTTAAGCGAAGACCGTACGATGACTATCATTCTAAAAGAATAATTCTTTTAGACACCTAGGAGTGCGTATGAAGTTTTTAAGCCTGAAGTTTTTTGTAAGTGCCGCTATGATTTTTTCTTGTTCATTGGCTATGGCCGAAGTAGCCCCAGCTTTAATTAAGGTGGGAAGCTTTTCAGAAAAAAATATTGATCCTAATATCATGAATATTAATCTGCAGATCTGGGCTAAAGCGGCAACGGCTGCGCAAGCCCAAGAGATGGCCAATAAACATGTAAAACGTGTTAAAGAGCTAACTGAAAAGTTCAAAGTTAAAAAAGAAGACGTGCAAACAGAGTACTACAGCGTAACTCCTGAATATGCTTACGAGCACAAAACAGGGATCAGCCGTATTCAAGGTTACAGCGCTATGCACTCGTTAACAGTAACTTTTAAAAACTTAGATCAAGCAGGTCAATTTATTGATCAAGCGGCAAGTGGCAATAAAGCAGATAAAGAAAAATCAGGTGTCACAATTGGTAATATCGGTTGGGACTCTGATAAAAAAGGTGAAGCTGAAGAGGCCTGCATTAACCAAGCCGTTAAACAAGCGCGCGGCAGAGCTGATGATTTGGCTAAAGCGGCGGGTGTAAAAATTAAAGGTGTTTATAGCATCACAAACCAACAGGTTTACGCGAACTACGAATCAGCGCCAATGGCCGGAGCGGCTCGCGCGCAGAATAAAATGATGATGTCAGCTGACATGGAATCAAGCGGAACAGAACTAAGCCCTGGCAAAATCAAAATCCGCGCTGATGTAAATATCGAGTATCTAATTCAGAACTAAATTAAGACGCTCGTGAAGAATTGTTGCCATAGACAATTCTTTGTAAACGACGTACCGCTAAATCCGTTTGATTGACTTCATGTGTGGCAACATCTGCTGTATGTGAACATTCCACTGCGCTTTTTGAGCTGACAGCTGTGCTCGCATCTACTCTTTGCATAGCTGTATCAATTTCGCGAATTCCCACAGATTGTTCTTGGGCTGCTTCGCTGATTTGACGGGTAAGTTCGGCAATATTTTCAACCGTGACAGATAGCTGTTCAAAAAGCGATACGCTTTGATTGGCAATTTGTTGGCCGCTTTCGGTTTTTTCAAGACCTTTTTGAGTTAAATGTTCAACAGAAGATAATGTTTGCGAAATGATTTCTGTAACACGTAAGTCACTTCGTTGTAGGATAGCTTCAATTTCTTTGGCTGCATTTCCGCTGGAAACAGCAAGTTGAGAAACCTCTTCAGCAACTACCGCAAACCCTTTACCCGCTTCACCTGCGCGGGCGGCTTCAACACTGGCGTTAAATGACAATAGCTTTGTTTGAAAGACGATATCATTAATAGCTGCGGTTTTTGATTTGATTTCATTCATTAATTGCACGATTTCATTAAGCGCTGAAGTGTTTTCTTTAATTTGCTTAGTCATGTCGGCATTTGAAACTTTAATAACTTTAAAAGCATCTAGTAAATTACGAAGAGCTTCTTTTCCTTCATGCGATAACTGCAAGCCATTTTCTACCAGCTTAGTGTTTTGAGTCGCGTTATCTGAAGTTCTGGCAATCATAGATGTAATTTCAGAGGTAGCAGCAACTGTTTGTGCGATGGCCGCCGCCTGTTCCTGAGATGCTGCGCTTAAATTGTTGCTTGATTCACGTAAAAGCTCAGATTGATCTTTCACCGATTGCGAGCTGTTCATTAAGTTGGTTGAAATATCAATCAGATCCAGTGTTATTTTTCGTGCTAAGAACCAAGCTAAGAATATTCCGCTGAAGACCAGAACTAAGCAAAGTGAGATTGTGAACATTTTTGATTGTTTCTGAACGGCCACGGCTTCTTTACTCCATTGTTCGCCCATCGCGACTGTAATGTCATCTAACTCTAAGAGAGCTTTCTGGTGAGCGGCTACTTTGTCATTTAAATCAGTAATAGATTCCGGTGTCAGATGCTTAAAGTTTTTATCCTTCTCTAGATTAGCTAAAACATCACGGGCAATAGTAGCAACGTCATGCCACAGCTTTTCTGTACGTGTATAAGATGCTTTTTCTTCGTCAGTGCTAAAACCACGGTTGGCAAATTCTTTCGAAATTTCTTCGTAGCGTGTAACAGCTTTTTTTAAGCTTTCGGTACTTTTTTCGCGACTTTTTTCGCTGAGGCCATCTAAATTTAACACTAAAATTTCTGTATGAGTTTGGCGGCCACGATTTCTTAATCCTGAAAGGTCACCTAGCTTTGGAACACTCTGAGAGATTAGCATACTGTATTTATCTGCAATGGTGTTAAATCCATAAACTGTGGCTATGGAGCTGATTCCAATACCTAATACTAAAATTAAAAAGCCCAATAACAGTCTTTGCTTTAATGACATAATTTCCTCGCTAGTTACTTTCGGAGTTGTGCGAGAAAACATTTAGGTTGAGAAGTGAAAATTAAAGCGGATAAAACAATTGCGAATTTAAAATAATGAAGCAATTATTAACTGCTCGCGCTTGAATAAAAGCGCATGCAGAACTTCCAGTACCAGTTCATAAATGTCATTAAAAGCACTGGCATGGCCACGGCCCAAGCAATAAATCCAATTTGTACGGGTTCTAATAAAAAGCGTGTTGGAATTGAAGCGACCATCGCAAAGGGTAAAACAAATAACAGCACGTATCTTAAAAAGCCTTTGTAAATCGCATCCGGGCGTAAACCTAATCTAAAAATGCTGTACCAAACATACTGCAAGAAATCGGCACGCGAAAAAATAATCGCTGTCGAATTTAGCGCTAAACGACCTACGAAAATTACACTTAAACCTGATGGTATTAACAAAAATAACCAGAATAAGCGATACCAGCTAAAATCAGGAATCGCCTGTAGGGCCCAAATAAGTCCAGCACCTGTGAATAACAAGCACGGGATATGCGATACAGAAACTTTTTGCGAACTGATCATAAACATCGAATTCACGGGTTTAGTTAATAGTAAATCCAAGTTTCCTTTTCTAACTTCGTCATTGAATTTAGAAAAATTCGGATCCCATAAGATCATGTAAATTGAATCTACAAAAAGCGCTAAGAAAACAAACACGCGCATTTGTTCTAAGGTCCAATCACCGATAATGTTCGTGTGGCGGTAGATTACTTCATATAAAAGTAATTGCGTGCCGTACCAGATACATTCAGAGAGAACGAGTAAAATAAAATTAAAACGATATTCTAAATCGGCCACAAAGCTGGCTTTAAAAAACGCACCATAAAGGCTTAGATATTTTAAAAGCTTTTTCACTAGGCACCGGTCCCTGTGTAAGACTGAAGGCCTTTACGCCATAACCAAGCTCCGACCGCCATAGCGATCACAGTTGAAATTGTTACTGAGATAAAACTTTGTAAAACTAAATCTGAACCCGCGCGTCCTGTGATGTACGCCACTGGTGTGTAAACTCCCGCAGGAAACGGTGATAACAATAAAATTTTGGCAATCGCCGGAGGCATTAAATCAATAGGCACTAATTCGCCGGCTAATAACCATAACGTTAAGTTTTTAACTAACGTTAAAGAACGAACGCGGGTCATATAAAATGCAAATGTTGAAATCAAAAAGCTTAGCGTGTGAACTAAGAACAGATAATAAAACACTAAACCAATCGCAATCGGTAAGCGCGAATAATGAATCGGTAAATCAAAAATAAACGACACGGCTAAAGGCGCAACCATTGAAATAAGCGTGGTCGCTATTTTATAACCCATCAATTGCGACAGGTAATATTCGTAAAAACTAATCGGGCGGGTCAGGATCACGTTGATTGACCCGCTGGCCACTTCTTCAACCATCATGGATTCGTACATCCAGCTGACCGCAATACGCCCTAAAAACGGAGCCCATACGCCGTAGGCTAAATAGTTTTCGCGACCAAAACCACCGATTTGGGCAGCATTGGCAGCTTCAAAGATCGCAAACCACATAAGAAGTTCGATGCCCACCGTGATTAACGGCTGCACGAACGCATCAATAAAGAAATTGAAGCGGTATTCTAAATTTGAAACGACGGCAAGCTCACTAAACGCGAGATTCCTTCGCCAAAAAGCGATGAATAACTTCTTCAAAATCAACCTCTTCGATTTTTAAATTAACAACTTCGCCAGATTTTACCACTTCGTTTAATTTCTGTGATAATTCTGAATCTTGGAAAATCAGCTCGCGCTCTTGCTGATCGTTTTTGTAGCGGTAAATTAATTTTTTGCTGGTCTCAGTTGATTGTAAGAAACGATCAACAGTTCCGTCATAAACCATTTCGCCTTTTGAAATTAATAATAAACGATCTGCTAATTGCGCAATATCATCCATGTAGTGTGATGTTAGAATCACAACCGGTTTGTATTCTTTAACGTAATTTTCAAGAAAGTCACGAATCGCAGATTGCGCCACGATATCTAAACCGATTGTCGGTTCATCGAGAAATAAAACGCGCGGCGCGTGCAGAAGTGAACCGATGATTTCCATTTTCATGCGTTCGCCTAAACTTAAGCGGCGTAACTGCGTATCAAGCACGTGTTCACAAGAAAGCATTTGCGCTAAATCGGTGACTCGTTTTTTAGCTGTCTCAACATCAAGATCGTAGATTTTAGTTAATAACGAATAACTATCACGAGCAGAAATATCCCACCATAATTGGTTTTTCTGCCCCAGCAATAAACTCATTTGGCGCAAGAATTCAGTTTCGCGTTTCCACGGTTCAAAACCAAGAACGCGCACTTCGCCATGAGTTGGGTAAATTAATCCTGAAAGTATTTTTAAAAGTGTAGTTTTGCCGGCGCCATTGGCACCAACTAAACCAACGATTTGTCCGCCTTCAATTTCAAGCGAAACATTTTTTAAGGCAGGTTTTGATGTGTATTCGCGGTTCCAAAAACCTTTGATCGAATTAACGATGCCTTCTTTTTTTTGATAGGTCTTATATTCGCGACCTAAATTTTTTGTTTCAATGACGTAACTCATATTAACCCATTAATGTATTGAGTAATGCCCTGTAAAGCTTTTGGTGGAATTTCATGACCACCAGGAAAAGTCACCCACTGTGGCTCTAAACCTTTTTGCTTAAAAATATTTAATAATTTTTGGCTGCCTTTAATCGGTAACACTTGATCGTTTTCGCCGTGGCATAAGAAAACTTTAGCGCCTTTACGAGCTTCAAGTTTTTGTGTCCATTCAGTTTGGCGAATTAAACTGCCAGACATGCTGATTAAGCCCAATGGTTTTTCTGGAGCTTGCAAATAAATTTCAGTGGCTAACATCGCACCTTGAGAAAAGCCGCCTAAGATAACTTTATTCCAAGGCACTTTTAAATCTTCGATCATTTTAATAACCGCAGGCACTAAAGCACTCATTACATCCGGAGTGTAGTCACTCCAATCACTTGGTAAAGAGCTTAAAGTTAATGGCCACCAAGCGCGACCTGTCCAACCCGGACCGATCGGAACTTCAAACACGCCATTGGGAAAACGCCAGTTTACTTTTGAATTTAGAAAAATATAATCTCTTAAACCTTCTAGGTCGTGAGCATCAGCGCCGAAACCATGAAAGAGAATAACCCACGGACGGTCCGCAGCATCAGTCGGATGGTCAAAATACTGTATACGTTTGAAGTTCATAAGAAAGTATCCTATGCTTTTTGCAATGAAACTGCAGCAGTTATTATCATTTTCTGATCTTGGAACGCAAAGCCAATCTGACGCTCTTGAAGCAGAGGTGACGGGGTTATTTTTCGATGCACGTCAACTTCAGAAAGCCGGTCAACAAGGCTCTGTTTTTGTAGCGATTAAAGGCACGCAGGCCGATGGCCACAAATATATTGGCGATGCGATTAAAGCTGGAGCGATTGCTTTAGTTGTTGAAGATAAATCAGCGGTACCAGCTGATTATCAAGGGCATGTTTCTGTGGTTCCTGATTCGCGCCAAATGCTGGATTTGCTGGCAGCTAGATTTTACGATTATCCTTCGCAAAAACTTTTCTGCTTCGGAGTTACAGGCACGAATGGCAAAACTTCGATCACATATTTGCTGGAACATATTTTAAATGCACGTGGTAAATCGACGGGCGTTATCGGTACAGTTAATCACCGCGCCGGTCACAAAACTTGGGAAAACCAAGGAACAACTCCTGATCCAGTGACGTTACAAAGTCGTTTAAATGATTTTATCAAAGAGGGCGCAGTTGCTGCGGCTTTAGAAGTAACGTCGCATGCTTTAGATCAACGCCGTGCTGACAGTGTTCACTTTAATACGGTGATCTACACGAATCTAACACATGATCACTTAGATTATCACCACGACATGAAATCGTATTTTGAATCAAAACAAAGATTGTTCACTGATTTGATGTGGTCTTCATTAAAACGTCCGCTTTTTGCAATTATTAATATCGACGATGAGTACGGAAGAAAGCTAAAACTAGCAGAACCGGTTTTAGGTTGGACGTACGGGCAAAAAGAATCTGATTTTCAGTTTAAGATTTTAAAAATGAATTTTGCAGAGACTGAGTTTGAATTAAAAACTCCACTTGAAACAATTACCGTGAAAGTGCCGTTAACAGGTGTTCACACGATTTATAACGTCGTAGCAAGCTTAGCTGCAGGATTAACTTGTGGAGTTACGCTTGAACAAGGCATTAAAGCCTTAGCGGATTTTAACGGAATTCCGGGGCGTCTGCAAAAAGTTGTGCATAGCTCAGATAAAACTGTTTTTATTGATTATGCTCATACGCCAGATGCTTTAGAAAATTCACTAAAGTCGTTATTAAAAGTAAAAACCGACGCGAAACTTTCAAGCCAAGTGATTACCGTATTTGGCTGTGGTGGAGACCGCGATAAAACCAAACGTCCAAAGATGGCCGAAATCGCGGCGCGCTTAAGTGATTATGTGTTTTTAACTTCAGATAATCCACGCACTGAAGATCCGATGACAATTTTAGCGGATGCTGAAAAAGGTTTTCCAGGGGATTTTAAAAATTACACGAAAGAAGTTGATCGTGAAAAAGCGATCCAACAAGCTATCAATGTCGCTAAAGCTGGTGATGTGATTTTAATCGCCGGTAAAGGGCATGAAGATTACCAAATTGTTGGAACAACAAAAACTCATTTCAGCGACTATGAAGTTGCCGAGAAATACTTAGGTTAAGATGAAACCACAATGGACATTAGAACAAATTGCTAGATGGTCTAACGGAAAAGTCATTTCCGCTCACCAAACGATATTTCATGAAGTGGGCACTGATACACGTAAAGATTTAACAGGCCAAGTTTTTGTAGCGTTAAAAGGTGATAACTTTGATGCTCATGATTACTTAGATAAAGCTGTTGAGAAAGGCGCAGGGCTTTTATTAGTGCATCGTTTAGATGCTAAGTTTGCAGGCCTTAAAGATAAAGTCAGCATTATCGAAGTGCCTGACACTTTAAAAGGTCTGCAAGATTTTTCTCACGGTTACCGTAATACACTTTCAACAAAAATTCTAAGTATCACTGGCTCTAATGGTAAAACGACCACTAAAGAATTTACTGCAGCTATTTTATCGCAGTATAAAAAAACACACTTTAACCAAGGTAGTTTTAATAACCACTGGGGCGTGCCGTTAACATTACTGCAAATTCCACCGAATGCAGATTATGCCGTGGTCGAAATGGGTATGAATCACGCTGGTGAAATCACTGAATTAGTGAAAATTGCTGATCCAGATATTGTTGTTTGTACCATGGTAGGCCGCGCCCATATCGAATACTTCGGCACGCAAAAGAAAATCGCTGAAGCTAAAGCTGAAATCTATATGGATTCACGCGAAGATACGATTCGGGTGTTTAACCAAGATCAAGATTTAACTTACGATATGATGTACCCGATTGCGAAAAAGTATCCGGCAAGCCGTATGTTAAGTTTTTCTGAGCGTAACAAAGATGCCGATGTGTTTTTTAAAATCGAAGAACTCTCAGCCGCTGGTTTAAAAATTTCTGGAAATATCGCGGGCCAATGGGGTTCTGCTGATGTTCCGGTATTTGGTAAACATAATTTAACTAACTTACTAGCAGCAGCGAATTTAGCTTACGCCGCCGGAATGCCTGCTGAAAAAATCTGGCAAGCTTTACCAGCTTGTAAATCAACCTGGGGTAGAAACCAGTTCGTTGATACAGCGATTGGTGTACAAATTCTATTTGATGGTTACAACGCAAATCCAGACAGCATGAAAGCGCTTCTAGAAAATATTCCGCTGTTAAAAACACAAGGTAAAAAAATCGGTGTCTTTGGGCAGATGAAAGAACTAGGCACTGTCGCTCCTGAAATGCACCGTGAGCTTGCGATCGCCGCTTCAATGAGCGATTACGATTTTATTTATTTCATTGGTGAAAACTATAAAGATTTTGAAGCGGGATTAAATCACACCGATTACAAAAACTACAAAGTTGACGCTGATTTAACTGAAAGCATGGGGCAGCACTTCGTAACTCATATTTCTTCTGGTGATTTAATTACTGTGAAAGGTTCACGCGGAGCCAAAACAGAGCGTTTCGTTGAACTTTGCGAACCTTTAAATTGGGAAAAGAAATAATCTTTTAAGCGGGCAGGGTCATGATCAAAGGTTTATCTTTGGTGATGACCATTGTGTGTTCAAACTGGGCTGTGAAAATTCCTGCATGAGTGGCTAATGTCCAACCATCGCCTGTATCGAAAACTTCTGTACCGCCACTTGAAACAAAAGGCTCAATCGTAATAACTTGGCCTTCTTTTAAGATGCGTTTATCTTTCGGATCAAAATAATTTGGAATAAAATCAGGCTCTTCATGTAAAGCACGGCCGACTCCGTGGCTTCCGATATTTTCGATCACGGTAAAACCATGACGTTTAGCTTCTTGTTCAACAGCATAACCAATACGATTAAGACGGGCATTGGCTTTAGCTTCATTCATCGCTAATTGCAGAGCGCTTTTAGCGGCGAAGCAAAGTTTTTGTTTTAATGTTGTTTCGGGCGGAATAATAAATGAACCACCTGTATCAGCGAAATAACCATTTAATTCAGCTGACACATCGATATTCACTAAATCACCTGCTTTAAAAATTGTTGCAGCAGAAGGGATGCCGTGAGCGGCTTCTTCATTTACGCTAATGCAAGTTGTGCCAGGAAATTGATAAACTAATTTCGGAGCAGATTTTGCTCCATGTTTTTCAAGAAAACGACGACCTAATTCATCAAGCTCCAGAGTTGTAATACCTGGTTCAAGATTTTTAGACATAAACTGTAAGCATTGAGCGACAATGCGGCCAATGGTTCTAAGAGCTTTGAGATCGTTATCATTTTCAATCGACATTGGAACATAATAGCATTTGTTTAAGCTAAAGTCACCTCGAGCACTAACAAGACCTTAACCGAGTTCATTAAGTTTCAGTTACGATCGCACGACCTTCGTCTGATTTATTTAAATTTAGTTTAGAACCTTAACATAATAAGCCGATTACTAATGTAAACACCACGAGGTCGGCATCATGTCGCAATCAAGAAGAGATTTTCTTAAACAAACAGGCGTTCTATCTGCAAGCTTATTAACAATTCCTTCTCTAGGTTCAGCTCAACATGACTTAGAAATTTTAGCAGCCAAAAATAAATTCGGCGCGTTTCCGATCCATCAAGGATTAACTCTTGAAGATTTAAGTTATTTTACGGTTTTAAGAAAAATAAATGCCGAAATTTCATTTGAAGTGGTGGATGGTAAAAACCAACTTATGCCTCTGTTAATGATTAGTACTCATCGCATGGCGGGTTCAGAAGATCAGCTAGATAAATTAAAAGTATCAGGCCTGAAGTTAGGCGAACAGTACCGCCTTCGTGTTTTAGATTCTAAAAAACAAATCATCGACGAACGTTTTTTTAAAGCCTTAGATACCAATAAAAAAATGCCAAAGTTTGCCATCATCAGCTGCATGTCAGATTTTTTTAAGTCAGCCTGCAAAATTATGTGGAACAAAGTTAAAGCGCAAAATCCTGATTTGCTATTTTTAATCGGTGATACTTGCTACGCCGACCAGGGCAGTGGCGGAACGCCAGAAGGTTTCTGGAAACGTTACGTTGAAACAAGAAGCCGTATTGGTGTATTTCGTCACCAATTTTTAACTCCGATTTTGGCTTCATGGGATGATCATGATTTTGGTAAAAACAATTCCGATGGCTCATTTGTTCACAAAAAATTTATGTTAGAACTTTTTTCGGCGTTTTGGTTGTTTCCAGAAGAAAGAAACTATCGTCGTGATTTAGGTATCTATCAAGATTTTACAGCCTTTGGGCAGAAGTTTTACCTTATGGATTGCCGTTATTTCAGATCGGAAGATACGCACTATGGCGATCAGCAAGAAGAACTGTTATATGATTCATTAAATAAATACAACATGCCTTCGTGGATTATGAATGGCAGCCAATTTTTTGGTGGCTATCTAAAAAAAGAATCTTACGAGTATATGCAAAATGCGAGTTTTAAAAAGTTTTGCCAAAAGCTTTCAGAAGCTGAAGCGCCATTCGTGCTTGTCTCGGGTGATATTCACTATTCAGAGATTATGGAAATCGAACGTGAAATTTTCGGTTTTAAAACGTATGAGATCACTTCAAGCTCGATTCATAGCTTTACATTCTTACAACAGCACAACTTTAAAAAGAACCCTCGTCGCTTAAAAAAATGTGCGACTAGCAAACATAACTTTAAAATCGTTACGATCGACAACGCCACTGACAAATTCAAATTTAATGTGTCTTGCCAGGGCGATGAAAAAGAAATCTATTACGAAAAAACGCTAGAGATCGTTAAAGAGTAGTTACTCTTAATACACCTTACTTAAATCGCAAGAATACTTACCAGGCGCGTAGTTAAACATACGCGTCTTACGAAGTTCTTTAAAATGCGCATCGCTATTTGAAGCTGAAGCATAAGGAAAAATCGCAATGCCTCCGCGTGGAGTAAATTCGCCGATCACTTCGATATATTTAGGTTTCATTAATCGACTCAAGTCATTGCAAATTGTTTGAATGCAATCTTCATGAAAATCACCATGATTACGAAAGCTGAAAAGATAAAGCTTTAATGATTTGCTTTCGACCATTTTCTTATCGGCGATGTAGTTAATAAAAACTTTTGCGAAATCGGGTTGGCCTGTTTTTGGACAAAGCGAAGTAAACTCTGTGCAAACAAAAGTTGTCCAAGCAACGTCATTTGGATTTTTATTATCAAAAGCTTCTAACAATTTCGGAGAGTATTCGAAATTGTATTGCGTGTCGTTTTCACCAAGTTTGAAATTCTTAAGTTCAGCTTCAGAGCGACCAGTAGAGCGTCCGGATTTATTTTTTCTCATAGGGGAGTGATACCTGATTTGCGTGCGAAATGCTAATGCTTTCGTCAGAATGGGCAAAACTTCACCCCCTCGAAAAACGCCAAAAACATTAGTGTTTTCGCATACTTATAAACTTCCTCTTGCTATTACTTCCAGAGGTGTGCTACTTATCTAAAAATGTTTTATCAATGGCTTTACTCACTTGCTGAACAACACTCGATTTTCAACGTATTTCGCTACATCACAGTTAGAACATTTATCTCGTTTTTCACGGGCTTTTTTCTATGTTTAATCTGGGGTCCGTACTTCATTGAAAGTTTAAAAAAGAAACATTTTGGCCAATCAATTCGTGATGATGGTCCACAAACTCATAAGAAAAAAGCAGGTACGCCAACAATGGGTGGCTGGCTTATTCTGTTAAGCTCATTGATTTCCTTAGCGTTATGGATTGATGTTTTTAATCCGCTAGTTGTGGCCACTGTCGTGATCACTTGGGGTTTTGGAATGATCGGTTATGCCGACGATTATTTAAAAGTTTCAAAGAAAAACACGAAAGGCTTATCAGGCAAACTTCGTTTGGCTGGTGAATTTTTTATCTCTGGTATCGCGTTATTTATTTTAATTAAGTATTACAATTTCAACACGAACTTAACGTTGCCATTTGTTAAAGATATTTCCTGGGATCTTGGCTATGCGTACATCGTCTTTGGGGCGTTAGTTATCACAGGAACGGCGAATGCCGTAAATCTAACAGACGGTTTAGATGGTTTAGCGATTGTACCTGTGATTATTTCAGCTTCGACATTGGCGATTTTTGCTTATGTGTCAGGTCACGCATCGATTGCGAACTACTTACAAATTCCTCATATCTCGGGTGCAGGTGAGTTAACTCCGCTAGCCGCTGCGATGATTGCTGGAAGTTTAGGTTTCTTGTGGTTTAACACTTATCCGGCACAAGTTTTCATGGGCGATGTCGGAAGTTTAAGTCTTGGTGGTTTTTTAGGAACAATGGCCGTCATCACAAAGAATGAATTATTAATGGTTGTTCTTGGTGGTGTCTTCGTTGTTGAGGCGTTATCAGTGATCACGCAAGTTGCTTCTTTTAAGTTAACTGGAAAGCGCGTATTTAAAATGGCGCCGTTACATCATCATTTCGAACTTGGTGGTTTAACTGAAACTAAGATCATTGTTCGTTTTTGGATTATTTCAATTTTATTAGCGATGTTAAGTTTAGCAACGCTGAAGTTAAGATAGTTTGGCCGAAGGCCAACAGATTGTAGGTTAGGTATGTGGACAGAGTTATCAGAACTAAAGGATAAAAAGATTCTTGTAGTAGGTCTTGGTAAAACAGGCGTTTCATTAGCGAAGTTTTTAACAAAATACGAAGCTAACGTAACAATTACGGATCATAAATCAAAGCCAGAATTATCGGCGCAATTAGACCAGCTTGAAGGTTATACAAACATCAAGTTTGAATTAGGTTCACATTCGCCAAAAACATTCTTATCGCAAGATTTAGTTATTCTTTCTCCGGGTGTGGCTTCACACTTAAAGATTTTTGAATACGCGCGCCAACAAGGTGTAAAAATCACGGGTGAATTTGAATTCGCTGCTGGTTTTATTAAAGAGCCGGTTGCAGCTGTAACTGGCACAAACGGTAAAACAACAATTGCACGTTTATGTGAATCAATGCTTAAAGAATCAGGTATTGACGTGTGGGTGGGTGGTTCAAATGAAAACCCAATCACTAATTACCTTTTAGAAGAGAAAAAAGCGAAACTTGTGATCGCCGAAGTGTCAGGTTTTATGCTTGAGCACTGCGTGAATTTTAATCCAGCAAACGTTGTTTTCTCGAACTTGGCAGAAAATCACTTAGACCGTTACCGTTCAATGGAAGAGTACGTAAACGCCAAACGCAAAGTGTTCAAAAACACTAACCAAGCGACAACGTCGATCTTAAATGCGGATGATAATGCGGTTGTAGAATTAGCCCGTGATCCGGCTGTTCAACGTGGACGTATTTTCTACTTCTCTAGAAAACCAGCTTTAGAACCACAAATCATGAATATCGGTGGTGCGGTTAATATCGGTGATGAAATCAAAGTTCGCACAGGTCCAGATATCGAGTCTTTCAATGTGAAAAACATTAAAATGAAAGGTAAACACTCGGTTGAAAACGTTATGGCGGCTTTACTTTTAGCCCGTGAATACGGCGCGAACCATGACGCCATCCAAAGAGCGATTGATGGTTTCAGCGGTCTTAAACACCGTTTAGAATATGTGCGTAAAGTAGGCGGAGTTCTGTTCTACAACGACTCTAAAGCCACTAATGTGCATGCGGTTTTACGTTCCCTAGACTGTTTTGATGAAAACGTAATTTTGATTGCTGGTGGTAAAGACACAAATCTTAACTACGAGCCATTACGTAATATGATTAAGCGTAAAGTGAAGTCGTTAATCCTGGTGGGTGAGGCTAAAGAGCGCATCAACCGTGATTTAGGTGATTTTACTGAAACTTACCTGATCGGGACGTTTGAAGAGGCGGTTTTAATCGCTTATCAAAAATCTCGTATTGGCGATATCGTTCTTCTTTCTCCGGCCTGCTCAAGCTTTGATATGTTTGACAGTTACGAAGAGAGAGGCGAATATTTTAAAGAGATCGTCAAAAAATTCAGATAGGTTGTTTCTATAGGTCGCGCTGAAAGCGCGCCAATGTCAGGCAACTCCGTCTGGATCAAATCCATCGACGGAGTTAGGCTTACATGAACAACATCAAGCTTCAGACAAAATTTTTATCTTCAAGTCTCTTTCTTTCTATCTTTGCGCTTTTAGGCGTTGGCTTAGTTCAAGTTTACAGTTCAAGTTATATTTTCGCGATCGAATCTTACGGCGATGGTCTTTACTTTTTTAAACGCCAAGCGATCTTTACGGTAATCGGTATTTTAGCTTTAGTGTTCGCGGTGCAAATTCCATTTGAAAAAATTCGTAAATATGGTTGGGCTGTTTGGATTGCCGCTGCGATTTTAGTGTTTGCTACTTTTATTCCGGGCCTTGGTGTTCGGGTGGGGGGAGCTCTTCGTTGGATTCAGCTACCAATGGGTTTTCGTTTTGAACCTTCAGAGCTATTAAAAATCGCGTTTAGCTTTTTTATCGCCAGCATCGTTTGTAAAAACCAAAACACTCTTCGCAATGTGAAGTGGGGTTGGATTGGCTTAATGCTGATCGTTCCGATTTTGGTTTTATTAAAACAACCTGACTTCGGAAGTTTTGCGATTATCTTGGCGGTGGGTGTAGCTTTACTTTTCACTTTCGGTTTGTCGGTAAAATATTTTATAGGTTTTGGTTTGGCAGCTATTCCGATGTTTTACTTTCTTGTGTGGAATGTGGCCTACCGTAAAGCGCGTGTGATGGCTTTCTTAGATCCATGGTCAGATCCGGCGAAAAAAGGTTTCCAAGTGATTCAATCGATGCTTTCAATTCACTCAGGTGGATTAACGGGCGAAGGTTTAGGACAAAGTCAGGGTAAGTTATTTTTCTTACCCGAAGCGCATACTGATTTCACTATGGCGATCTTGGGTGAAGAAATGGGATTCCTCGGGATCTGTGCTGTCTTATTACTTTTTGGGTTTGTGGTGTTTCGTGGCTTTCGTATCGCGATCAAAACAGAAGATTTATTTAAAAAGACTTTGGCTTTAGGTTTAACGATCACCTTCGCGCTTTCAGTGTTTATTAACATGGGTGTAGTGATGGGGTTACTTCCAACTAAAGGTTTAACGATGCCATTTTTAAGTTACGGTGGTAGTTCGTTAGTGATTATTTGTTTAATGTTTGGAATTTTACTGAATATCGAAGCTTCAGAAAATTACCGTTAGGGATTGTATGTCGGCAAAAAGAAATGCCCAGCAAAATAAAATTATCATCGCAGGTGGCGGAACTGGTGGGCACATCTATCCCGCGATCTCTATTGCTGAAGCTATCTTAAAAAAAGACGCTCAGGCTGATATTTTATTTGTCGGTACTCCACAAGGTATGGAATCACGAATCGTACCTAAAGCTGGCTACAAATTACAACTGATTCAAAGTGGTAAGTTAAATATGAAAGGGCAAATTTTTGCTAAACTTAAAACGTTAGTAAAAATTCCGTTCGGTATTTTACAGTCATTCTGGATTATCTTAACTCACAAACCTCAGTTTGTACTGGGTGTTGGTGGTTACGCTTCTGCTCCGATGTTGTTAGCAGCCCTTTTATGTGGGCGTAAAACAGCGTTGTGGGAAGGTAATGCTCATCCGGGCATGGCCAATCGGTTACTATCAAAATTTATTTCTAAAGCTTACTTAGTTTTTGGCGATGCTAAAGACGGTATGGCTTCAACGCAAGTGAACGTGTGGGGAATGCCGTTACGCTCAGAGATCGAAAGAATCTGTGAAGGCGCACAAAACAAAGAGCACAAGGTGTTTACAATCGTTTGTACGGGCGGAAGCCAAGGCAGTATGTTTTTAAATGACCAGTTAAGTGATTTAATTTTAAAAAATCCTGAATGGCACAGCAAAATCAAAGTATACCACCAGACAGGAACTTTAGACTTTCAACGTATTAAAAATAAATACGGCAATACGTCTTGTGTAGAAGTGATGGATTATATCTACGATATGCCTAGATATTATCAAGAAGCAGATATGCACTTCTGCCGTGGCGGAGCCGGAAGTTTATCTGAAACAGCAGCGTTCGGTGTTGTTCCTGTGGTCGTTCCACTTCCAGCCGCAGACAATCACCAGCAGCACAATGCTGAAGCGTTAGTGCGTGCTGATGCGGGGTTTATGCTGTTACAAAAAACTTTTGATCCTGCGCAATTTAAAAAAATCGTGTTAGATCTGATGAGTAATCCAGATCTGAAAAATAAAATGTCAAAAAATCTGAAACAATTAGCCCCATTAAAAGCTTCGCAAAAGATTGCTTCAGATATTTTAGAAAGCATTCAACAGTAAGGTGTGTTTTAAGTGAAAATAGAACAAGCAAAGTTTCATTTTATCGGAATCGGCGGAATCGGCATGTGCGGTTTAGCTGAATTACTTCATAATTCAGGTGCCGTAGTGACAGGCTCTGATGCCGGCGAAAACGCAAACACTGAGCGCTTAAAAAGCCTAGGTGTTAAAGTTTACAAAGGTCATCAAGCTGAAAATCTTGTTGATGCTGATGTGGTTGTGTATTCAAGCGCTATTCCTTTTACTAATCCAGAAATTCGTGAAGCTAGAGCGCGTTCAATTCCGTTAATTCCGCGCGCTGAAGCTTTAGCAGAGATTATGCGCATTCGCCGTGGTATTGCGGTAGCTGGAACGCATGGTAAAACTACAACAACAAGTATGTGTTCGTCGATTTTCTTAGAAGCAGGTCAAAGTCCTACAATCGTAGTGGGTGGCCGTTTTGAAAGAATTAAATCGACGGCGATCTTAGGTAAAGGCGAATGGTTAATCGCTGAAGCTGATGAATCTGATGGAAGTTTTAATAAACTTTCTCCAGAGATTTCAATTATTACAAATATCGATTCAGACCATATGGATCACTACAAAACTTTTGAAAACTTAAAAAAAGCTTTCTTGGAATTTGCTTACCGTGTTCCTTTTTATGGAACAGTTATTGTTTATGGTGATGATCCAACGACTCGCCAGATCTTTGAAGGTTTTAACAAAAAGATTTTATTCTACGGCTTTAATGAAAATAACGACTACGTGTTAAAAGGTGAAAAAGGTAATTATTCGCTTTCTCGTGGTGGAAAAGTGTTAGGTAACTTTAAAATTCAATTACCAGGTTTACATAATGCTTTAAATGCGACTGCGGCGATCGTAGCTTCAATGGCTGCAGGAATTGATTTTGAATCTTGTGCCAAAGGGATTGCGCAATTTGAAGGTGTGGATCGTCGTTTTCACTTTAAAGGTGAAGCAAGTGGCGTAAAAATTTACGATGATTACGGTCATCACCCGACTGAAGTACGCGCAACACTTCAGGCATTTAAAGAAAAATTCGATAAAAACCGTTTGGTTGTTTATTTTCAACCGCACCGTTACTCACGCACCCAGCATTGCTGGCAGGATTTTAAAACCTGCTTCATGCAAACTGATGTTTTATTCTTAGGCGATGTGTACGCGGCAGGTGAAGCGCCCATTCCAGGAATTACTTCTGAAAAATTAATCGAAGAGATGAATCAACCAAATACTTTTCATGCTCCGAAAGCTGAACAGCTGCAACTCATTCTTAAAAACTTACGCGAAGGCGATGTGTTTTTAACTCTAGGTGCTGGTGATGGCTGGAAATTAGGTTTAGATGTCCTTGAAAATCTCTCAAAACGTTAATTTAGCTGAATACACGTCATGGCTTGTAGGTGGCAATGCAGATAATTTCTGTTTGCCAAAAACTCTTGATGATTTAAAAGAAGCGATCTCGTTTGCTAAAGATAAGAATTTAAAAATCACCATCTTAGGTGGTGGTACAAACGTTCTTGTTTCTGATGATGGTATCGAAGGCCTTACGATTTGTTTACGCCGACTTTCTAAAATTTCATCTTTTGAAAAAGACGGGCGTCTTCATATTGAAGCCTTATCTGGAACTGCGAAGTCGGAACTTCTTAAAACATTCTTAAAACAAAAATTAGCTCCAGCTCTTTTCTTAGCCGGTCTTCCGGGTGATGTCGGTGGTGGTGTGGTGATGAATGCAGGCGTTGCCGAAGCATTTGTACCGCGTGAATTTATGGATTTTGTCGACTGGGTTGAAGTGCTGACTTTAGATCTTCAAACAATTCGTCTGCAGAAAAATCAATTAAATGTTAAATACCGTCATACCGACGGCTGGCAGCCGCATATTATCGTCAATGTTGGTATGAGCTGGCCACTTGAAAATGACCCGACAATCTTAGATAAAGTGCGTGAAACGAATAAAATTCGTCTAAGCAAACAACCTTTAGATATGCCAAGTTGCGGGTCGGTGTTTAAAAACCCTGAGGGTCATAAGGCGGCGCAATTGATTGATAGCACGGGTCTTAAAGGCTATCGCGTGGGTGATGCGCAAGTCTCTTTGAAACATGCAAACTTTATTGTGAATCTAGAAAAAGCTACAGCCAAAAATATCTGGGATGTAATCACACATGTGCAAAAGACCGTGGAAAAAGAAAAGGGTGTAAAGCTCACAACCGAGGTTGTTAAGCTTGGAAGATGGTAATATGAAAAAATTAATTTCTCTTTTTATTTTATTAACTTCGGTTGTAGTTTTTGCTGAAGAACCGGTGACTTACCATTTACAAATTAAAAACTGGCCTGAGCGTAAAAAAATCGAATCGCAAATTAAGGCTATGGTTGATTCAAAAGCTTGCTATGACATTAACGGATCGCAGGTAACTCCTGAGGTTGATTGCCATAAATTTGCCTGGTTTAAATCTAACGAAGTTCTGAAGCCTTTTAAGCAAACGCCTACGGATATCAAAATGGAGATCGGTTATTCTGCAGGTAAAATGACTGTGATGATGTACAAATGGGATGGTAAGAAAGTTCAGCGCATCTTAAATTCCAGTGGTAAATTTGATGTTAATGATATCAAAACAGAACTGATCAATTGGTCTTTTAAATAACGCAATTTTTTTCTGCGTCATTTGTTTATAGTGCCTCAACTCTAGAGGCATTTCGTTTCACTTCGATACATTTTTAAAAACAATTTTTTGCGATTTTCGATGTTCTTAGCTCAACGTTGGTCTAGTTAGCTCCGATAAATAAGGTAAGCAAAACAAAAAGAACGCAAAGGAGCTTGTTCTATGAAGTCGAACTATACGTTCAAACATCTCGATTATTCTGAATCTCTAGTTAAATATACAAACGAGAAGTTGGACGAAATCGGTAAATTCCTTTTAAAAGATGGGCGTTGTACAGTTTATTACTGGAAAGACCATCACGAATTTCACTGCGAAGTATCTATTAACTCGAAACAAAAATTTTTTAAGGCTCATGGTGCGGCAACAGATATTTATGTGGCCGTTGATCTTATGATCGACCGTATGGAAAGACAATTCTTGAAAGTGAAAGAGATCTATCAAGATCACAAGAAATTTGATCTTTCGCGTGAAGGTCGCATGAACGAAGTGAACGATCAGATGGAATATCAACCACGCGGTCGCAAAGTGGCTTAATCCACTTTATTTAAATTAGAAAACCAAAACCCACGGCCCCGATTGGCTTAATGCGATCGGGGCTTTTTTTTTGTTTCATTCTGAGATATTTCGTGAACGAAAGCACACAACATAATTATTGGATTGAGACGCAGGTTCGATAAAACATTTTCACGACCTAAGCCTTAGTAAACTGTTATCAGGTTGCAGAGTGATCTGCCTCAGAGAAGAATTAGAGTTATCACACAAGGAGTGTTCAAAATGAAAAATTTATTATTAGCTTTATCAGTTGTGTTTGTTACTGCGGCTGCGAATGCAGGCGGATTTATTGAGCCTTACATTGGAATTATGAAAGGTACTTTAAAACAAGGAGGGGGCGCTCCGGATCTAGACACGAAAGGTAATTCGTTAGGGTTGCGTGCGGGTTATCAAATGGTAATTCCATGGGTAGCATTAGATGTGAAAATGACTAAAGGAACTCTTGATTCCTCTCCAGAAGCCGATATTTCATACACTGATGTTGGTGTTACAGTAGGTGCAAGCGTTCCATTTGTTAGACCTTATATTGGTTATATTCCAAAAGCGAAAACTAAAGTTGAAGTTTCTGGTGGCGCAAGTGGCGATTACGAAGGTACAGGTTTAAAACTTGGTCTTGGTATTAAAATTTTACCTTTAGTAGATATCAACATTGAAAAAGTTGATTACACTTTCAAAGAATACGACGGAGCTGATCTACCAGAAGATGAAAAACACGAAACGTTAACTTTCGGTTTAGGTATCACGTTCTAATTTTAACTTCACAAAGTTAAAAAACAAAAAGCCAGGTTTAACACCTGGCTTTTTTTTATATATTTGTTGAGATTTTTAATTATTTAATTACACAAGTTAAAGATCTATTGTCTCCAGCACCTAATTCGGTAAATGTAAACTCAACTGAGTTTTTTGTCTTTGTAATCATAACATCTTGTGAACTATCAGAAAAATCTTGGTTGATCGAGATGCCATCTGGGTTTTCAGTTATGCGAAATTGGCTTACTCGTTCTAGTTTTCCTGTTACTTCATTAAGGGGATATTCGTATTCATCGCTAAAATTGAATTGTTGAGATTCGAGATCTGTTTGTGTTGATAACTTCATCGCTAGTTTTTCTTGGCCAACCGTTGTATTAACAGTAAGAACACATGACTCGCTTTCGCTATTTTTAACTTTTCCTAAATGTTCTCCATTTGGAAGACCACCTTCAGTTAAGATTGCCATTAATTCATCTCTGTTAACGTATTTTTTTCCTGAAGAAGCGTCTGCTGCAAAAGAAACAGAACTTGCTAGAGTTAAACCTACGGTAATCGTTTTAAGCGCTAAACTTAGTGTTTTCATTGGGAACTCCTTTAAAAATGGGTTGGAAAACGGTGCCAAGATACTACGCAGTAGGGCTTTTGGGTGGGAATAATGAGGCTATTGAAGAAAAGTTAATAATGTCTAAAGCTTAGACATTGATTCCGCTCTAAAAATGCAGTAATTTTCAGTGGTTTTAACATAAGACAAAAAATATCAAATAACCCTTTGTTGTAAGGAATCAAAAGACAATGAAAAATTATATTTTTACAAGCGAGTCAGTATCTGAAGGTCATCCGGATAAAATGGCGGATCAAATCAGTGATTCAATTCTTGATGCGATCTTAGCGCAAGATCCTAAAGGCCGCGTAGCTTGTGAAACAATGTTAACAACAGGTTTAGTTGTTGTTGGTGGCGAAATCACAACTTCTGCAAAAATCAATTTCTCTGAAATCGCGCGCGATGCTGTTCGCCGCATTGGCTACGATCACTCAGATAAAGGTTTCGATTATAAAACTTGCGCCGTAATGGTTGCTGTTGGTCAACAATCTCCAGACATCGCTCAAGGTGTTAAAGAGACTGGCGCTGATGAGCAAGGTGCTGGTGACCAAGGTTTAATGTTTGGTTACGCAACGAACGAAACTCCAACGTTCATGCCGGTATCACTTTCATTATCTCATGCTTTAGTTCAAGACTTAGCAGCGCTTCGTAAAGAAGGCCGGGTAAACTGGTTACGTCCTGATGCTAAATCACAAGTTTCTGTTCAGTACGAAAACGGTATTGCAAAACGTATCGATACAATCGTGTTATCAACTCAACATGCTGATAACGTAACAAACGCTGAAATCAAATCTTTCATCATGGAAGAGCTTGTTAAAAAATCGATCCCTTCAAAATGGATCGATAACAACACTAAATTTCACATCAATCCAACTGGCCGTTTCGTAACAGGTGGTCCAATGGGTGATGCTGGTCTTACAGGTCGTAAAATTATCGTAGATACTTACGGTGGTCACGGTGCTCACGGTGGTGGTGCGTTCTCTGGTAAAGATCCTTCTAAAGTTGACCGTTCAGCAGCGTACGCGGCTCGTCACGTAGCTAAAAACATCGTGGCAGCTGGTCTTGCTGAAAAATGTTTAGTTCAAATTTCTTATGCGATCGGCGTAGCTGAGCCAGTTTCAATTGCGGTAAATGATTACGGCACTTCAAAAATCGGATCAGAAAGATTAGCTGAGATCGTTAAAAAGAATTGGGATTTACGCCCAGCTCGTATCGTAAAAGAGTTCGATTTATTAAAACCAATCTATGTTCCGACAGCGGCTTACGGTCACTTCGGTCGTGAAGAAAATTTAGATAAAGGTTTCTTCCCATGGGAAAAATTAAACAAAATCGAACAACTTAAAGAAGCTGCAAAATAGTAAAAGATATTCTTCTAGAGTAAAGCCGGTAGGCTTTCAGTAAAACAAAGCCGGAGGCTTTTAAATGATAACAGATCCAAAGTTTATCAGAAATTTCTCGATCATCGCGCATATCGACCACGGTAAATCTACCTTGGCCGATGCGCTTTTATCTTACACGGGCTCACTATCTGATCGTGAATCAAAAGCGCAATTTCTTGATAACATGGAACTTGAGCGCGAACGTGGAATCACAATCAAAGCTCAAACTGTGTGTTTAAAATACCGTTCTCAAAAAGACGGTGAGATGTATCAGATTAACTTAATCGATACACCGGGCCACGTGGATTTCTCGTACGAAGTTTCTCGCTCGCTTGCAGCTTGTGAAGGCGCGATCTTAGTTGTTGATGCTGCTCAAGGTGTTGAAGCGCAAACTTTAGCGAACGTTTATTTAGCTTTAGAAAATAACTTAGAAATTATTCCTGTATTAAATAAAGTCGATCTTCCGACAGCTGATCCAGAGGGTGTTCGTAAACAAATCGAAGACTCTGTAGGTCTTGATTGTTCAGGTATCGTTCATGCTTCAGCGAAAGAAAAAATCGGTATCCAAGAAATTTTGGAAGCGATTATTGAAAAAGTTCCGCCACCAAAAGCGAATCGTACAATTACTCCGCGTGCGTTGATTTTCGATTCTTGGTTTGATGCCTATCAAGGTGTTGTAGTTCTTGTTCGTGCTGTTGACGGCACATTTAAAAAAGGTGACCGCATCAAGTTTATGGCCACAGACCGTGACTATGAAGTTTTACGTTTAGGTAAATACACGCCATTTCCAGATCCAGTTGAAGAATTGGCTGCGGGTGAAGTGGGTTTCTTAATTTGCGGTATTAAAGATATTCGTGACGTAAAAGTAGGTGATACTGTTACGTCTGCTAAACACGGAGCTACAGAACCACTTCCAGGTTTTTCGCAAATTAAACCAATGGTTTTTGCTGGTATCTTCCCGGTAGTTGCTTCTGAATATCAACATTTAAAAGATGCTTTAGATAAATTAATTTTAAATGACTCTTCGTTAACTTACGAAGTTGAAAAATCACTAGCGCTTGGTTTCGGTTACCGTTGTGGTTTCTTAGGTCTTCTGCATATGGAGATCGTACAAGAGCGTTTAGAACGCGAATTTAATTTAAATCTTATTACAACTGCTCCAACGGTTGTTTATCGTATTACGAAAAACGACGGCACAGTTTTAATGTTAGAAAATCCATCAGGCATGCCTGATGAAACTCAAATTGCAAAAATGGAAGAGCCATACGTTAAAGTTACTCTTCACACGCCAACCGATTATATCGGAAGTTTAATTAAACTTTGCGAAGATAAACGCGGTACGCAATTAAAAATGGATTACATCACGGAAAAGAAAGTCATCATCGAATACAAACTTCCGATGAATGAAATGGTGATGGATTTCTATGATAAATTAAAATCAATCACTAAAGGTTACGCTTCACTAGAGTATGAATTCATGGATTTCGAAGAAGCTGATCTAGTTAAAATGGATATCTTAATCAACGGCGAACCCGTGGATGCTTTATCGTTAATTCTTCACAAGTCTAAGGCTGTTAATAAAGGCCGTATTCTTTGCGAAAAGATGAAAGAGCTTATTCCGCGCCAACAATACCAAGTGGCTATTCAGGCCGCTATCGGAGCTAAAATTGTTGCCCGCGAAACTTTAGGAGCTTTAAAGAAAGACGTTACTGCGAAATGTTATGGTGGTGATATCTCTCGTAAGCGTAAACTTCTAGAGAAGCAAAAAGAGGGTAAGAAACGTATGAAGCAGATCGGAACAGTCGATGTGCCTCAGGAAGCGTTCTTAGCCATCCTGAAGGTTGACGACTAATTTTAAAGCGAAGTTCCCATCCTTGGCTATGCTTCTGACGGCATCGTGCCGTCAGACCTGGGGGGTGGGGAATCCTATTGCTTTTTGTGGGAATGAGTAGAATCATTACTATGAAAAGAGCATTTATGGGATTATTCGGCAAAAAGACTGAAAAAAAAGAAGAAGCACCTAAGTACAATGGTTGGGATGTAACCAACAAACTTTTTTGGACTGAGGGTTGGGGCTCGATGGCTTTGGCTATCTTGGCCGCCTTAACAATCCGCTGGTTGTTATTAGAAGCTTATGTGATTCCATCAGGCTCAATGCTTCCGACTTTATTGGTGAATGATCATATTTTCGTAAATAAAATCACTTACGGCGTTCGCGTTCCTTTCTCTGAACAATGGTTAGTTAAATTCCGTGAGCCAGAGCGTGGCGAAATCGTGGTTTTCAAATACCCAGTAGATCCAGGCACATTCTTTATCAAACGTATCGTTGGTTTACCAGGTGATCGTATTAAGTTTGATAACGGCGCTTTATTTATTAACGGCGAACTTCAAGAAAAAGTAGTTCCTAAAACAAATTGGAATTTCGACTGGCTTCGTGAAGAAGACTTTTCAAACTCTGAAGGCATGTATAAAGATTCAAAATCAAACTACATCCACTTTTTCGAAGAACTTAACGACGGAAAAGGTGGCAAAATCGAGCACTCAATCTTAATGAAAAAATCTCAAGTGATGGGGTTTTCAGGAGACGGTGAGTGGGTTGTGCCTGAAGACAGTTTATTTGTGATGGGTGATAACCGTTATAACTCTCATGACTCACGTTTTTGGGGTTATATGCCTAAGAAAAATATCTTAGGCCGTGCCAGCTTCGTTTGGTTAAGCTGTGACGAAATGATTCCTTTTGTTCCTGTGATTTGTAACCCGTTAACGATCCGTTGGCGCAGGTTCTTCCACAATGTCACTCATTAGACCTAAAAAAGGCAAACAGGGCCGCTGGCCCTATGCGCTCCTGTTGTTCTTTTTTCCTTTGATTTTGTTCTTTTCTTTTCGCTGGTTAGTGATCGAAACTTTCGTGATTCCTTCAGAAAGTATGGTTCCTAATTTATTTATTCACGATCATATTTTAGTGCAAAAATACGTCTACGGAATCAAGCCGATGATGGGTGATGGGTGGTTAATTAACTGGTCAGAACCAAAGCGCGGCGATGTGGTGGTTTTTCGTTATCCCGATAACCGCGACGTATTCTTTATCAAAAGATTAGTGGGTTTACCTGGTGATAAAATCGAAGTTAAAGGCATGAACGTTAAGGTTAATGGTGAGCTTCTGGATTTAAAACCGATTGAAAATCCGGTACAGGATATCTCTTTTCGCGTGGCTTTCCAGCCTGATGCTCAATATTACTCAGAAAAACTAGGTGATACTGATCACTTTGTCCGCTTTGAAGGGAACTCTGCATCTGACTTTGAGATGGAGGCTAAAACTTTTGAAGTAGCGCCAAATTCATATTTTGTAATGGGGGATAATCGTTACAACTCCCAAGATTCCCGTTTTTGGGGCAACCTTCCGAAAGATTTATTAGTGGGGCGCGCACGCTACATCTGGTTTAGCTGTGAAAAAATGTTAGAAGCGGCTCCTTATATTTGTGACCCGTTGAGCTTGCGTCTTGAGCGATTATTCAAGACAATAAACTAACATGAACCAAAAAATGTCGACTTTTTCGTGGATTATCGGAGCTATCGTTTTAGCCATCTTTTTAAGAGTGGTTTTTATCGGTGTTTTTAAAGTTCCAACAATCACTATGGCGCCAACGCTTTTAGCTGGTGATTTTATTATTTCAAACAAACTGGCTTACGGTATTAAAGAGAAAAATCCTGAACGCGGTGATGTGATCGTGTTTACTCGCTCAGAAAAACTAGGGCAGTATTTTATCAAACGTGTGGTGGCGATTCCGGGCGATAAAATCGCTCTTGTCGGCGGTGAACTTTCGATTAATGGCGAAAAATGCCAGTACACATCGGTTGAAAAAATCGAAAATTTTGAAATTTTTAGCGAAACTTGTTTAAATTCGACTCGTAGAATCCTGCGAGCAATGACTGGCCAACTTAAAACTCAAGACATGGCCGAAGTGACTTTAAAACCAGGTGAATTTTTTGTTTTGGGCGACAACCGAGACGCGAGCGAAGACTCTAGAGATTGGGGATCGATTACCTCTGATCAAGTTTCCGGCAAGGCGCAGCTGATCTGGCTTTCGGTGAGTTCAACGCAAGACTCCATTTCTCAAGAAAAAGGGCTAAGATTCAGTCGTTTTTTGACAAAGATTCAGTAAAACAGTTATCTTAAATTTCAATGTCTACGAGCCCGCAAAACAACATTTACCGCTCTGTCATTGACCTCAAGTCAGCAACTTCCAATGAAATTTATTCCCTTTTTGAATCAGCGATGCAGTTGAAAAACGGCTTCACTGGACAAAAAGACATTCCGCAAAGAGGAATCGCTGCTCTTTTGTTTTTTGAGCCGAGCACGCGCACAAGATTTAGTTTCGAAGCGGCTTGTGCAAGATCCGGCGTTTATCCCCTTGTCTTAAGTGGCGCAGCGGGAACTAGTCTTGAAAAAGATGAAACCCTAGAAGATACGATTTTAAACATAGAGGCTATGAAGCCTCTTTTTTTTGTGATCAGAGCTCCCGATGCATTAAATATGCGCGAGATGGCCGAGAAAATTCACACGCCGATCATCAATGCCGGCTGGGGAATGCAAGGGCATCCCACACAAGCTCTTTTAGATATGCTGACTGTTTATGAAAACTTTAAAACCCTTGAAGGTAAAAAAGTTTTGTTTGTTGGCGATATTAAACATTCTCGCGTCGTTAGCTCGCACTTAGAACTTTCGCGGACTTTAGGTTATCAGGTCGGCTACTCTTGTCCGGCTAGCTTTTTACCTTACAGCGTAGATCGCGACGTGATGTATTTCAGCCAACTTAAAGAAGGCCTTCAGTGGGCAGATGCAGTGGTGGCTTTGCGAGTACAAAAAGAACGTCACGGTGGCGCGAAGTTTTCTGTTGAAGATTACAAGGCGCAATTTAGTATTAACAAAGCGACGTTAGAGTACTTGAATACTGATAGCATAATTATGCATCCAGGGCCGATCAATTATGGGATTGAATTGGAAAAAGAAGTGCTGCAAGATCCACGTTCGCAGATTTTAAAATTAGTAGAAAACGGAGCCTTCGTTCGCGAAGCGCTGATTCGTCAAGTGTTACAGAGGATTTCATAATGCTAAAAAAATATTTAGTTTTAGAAGATGGACAAGTGTTTGCTGGCGAAAGCTTAGCGGCACAAACTGAATTCCCTGAAACTGCGGGAGAAGTGGTTTTTAACACGTCTCACTCAGGCTACGAAGAAATCGCGACAGATCCCTCTTACATGAATCAAATCATCGTGATGACAGCACCGATGCAAGGTAACTACGGTATCGACGATCAAGTGTGGGAATCAAAAAAAATTTGGATCAAAGGTTTTATCAGCTTACAAATGCAATTCAGTAAAGCGAATGCCTCTTGGGCGCAACGCCTGATCGAACACAAAGTGCCGATCATGACTGAAGTAGATACTAGAAAATTAGTTTTAGAATTACGTAACCAAGGTACCCCTTGGGGAGCGGTGGTTCAGGCGGCCAATGAAAATGCGGCTCGCGAAAAAGCTAAAGGTTTAATTGCTCAAGCCAAACAAGTCGACGGTGACTGGGTTTGGGAAGCTTCTCGTAAAGAAGCACAAGAAATCGTGGGCGACAATACTCATGGTCCACGCGTTGCAGTTTTAGATTTCGGAGCGAAAGAAAATATCTTACGTGAATTAAAAAAACGCTGCTCGCACTTAAAAGTATTTCCTTCACGTGCTGATGCAAAGACAATCGAAGCGTATCAGCCAGATGGCATCATGTTAACAAATGGTCCGGGTGATCCAGCTGAAGTTAAAAATGCACCGGCAACGATCCGTCACTTCGTGGGTAAACTTCCTGTGTTTGGCATTTGCATGGGTCACCAAGTTTTATCCATCGCTTTAGGTGCAAAAACTTACAAATTAAAATTCGGCCATCGTGGTGCAAACCATCCGATTCAAGACCGTATTTTAGATATGATCTATATGTCGAGCCAAAATCATGGTTACGCTGTAGATTCAACAACGTTACCTGAAAGTGCCCAAGTCACTCATAAAAATCTTAACGACCAAACCGTGGCGGGCTTTTTTTCTGAAAAATTAAACTGCTTAGGTATTCAGTACCATCCAGAAAGTCACCCGGGTCCACACGACGCTGTAAAATTATTTGATTTCTTTGTTTATAAAATGATCCAGAAAAAGGAAAAACCGCACCATGCTCACCATTGATCAATTTGAAAACTCTTACTTAAAATTAGTCGGCCATTTCGCGGATGCGAAATTTCAAGACGAATTAAATATGGCTCGTAAAGAGTTTTTTGAAAACGCCGGAACTCTGGATGAAAACAAACCGAACTACACATTAAGAATGAACCAGTTTTATGATTGGTACTTTTTAACTCGTCCGTTAAAAGGCCACATGCAAACTCCGCTGATGGTTGTAGATATCCAGCGCGAGTTACGTTTAACAGATGAAGATAAAGAAGTGATCGAAATCTTAAAAAAGGCCCGCCATTCTTTATTTGAACTTGTGAAAGTTAAAAAAGACGAAATCACTTTAAAAGACTTATTCAAAAACGAAAAAGTTACAGTGAATGCCGATCAACATGTTTTTGAATTTGATGAGAAAGAATTTTTTGAAGCCCGTATCGTAGAGCTTGATGGCAAAAAATATTTCTTAAAAGGTTTTTGCTTTCACCCTGAATCAGCACAGAAGTTTATTTTGTCTGAAGTGAAAGTGTACCAAAAGAATCCGGATTTAGACCCGGCTGATTTTATGCTTCGTTTGGTAAAAATGCGTTACAAGTTCGAACAATACCGTCATGTAAAACCAGACATGATCTACACGAACGAAAACAAGTTAGGACTGTAATTTAATTTAAGTGTGTCTTCGACACGACTGGAGTACATAGGTGCCTCGTTTAGAAAAATTCAAAAGAGTTTTAATCATCGGTAGCGGTCCCATTAAAATCGGCCAAGCCTGTGAGTTTGATTATTCGGGAACACAAGCTTGTAAAGCTTTAATGGCAGAAGGATTAGAGGTTATCTTAGTTAACTCAAATCCAGCTACAATCATGACTGATCCAGATATCGCGACACGCACTTATGTAGAACCTCTTGAAGTTGAGTTCTTAGAAAAAATCCTAGAAAAAGAAAAACCAGATGCCGTGATTCCAACCCTTGGTGGTCAAACGGCTCTGAATTTAGCCTTATCTTTAGATAAAAAAGGCATCTTAAAAAAACACAACGTTCAACTTTTAGGAGCAACTCCAGAAGTGATCGAAGCTGCAGAAGATCGCGAAAAATTTCGCGCCATCTTAGATGAAATCGGCGCTAAATACCCACGTTCAGAGATGGTTAAAAACTTTGATCAAGGTATCGCAGCAGCTGATGTTTTAGGTTACCCACTTATTCTTCGCCCAAACTACACTCTAGGTGGTGGCGGTGGCGGTGTAGCTTACTCACCTGAAGAGTACAAACAAATGCTTGTGCAAGCTCTTCATGAGTCTCCAACATCAGAAGTTCTGGTTGAAGAATCCATCTTAGGCTGGAAAGAATTTGAATTAGAAGTGATGCGCGATTCAAACGGTACGTTTGTTGTCGTGTGCTCAATTGAAAATTTTGATCCATGTGGGGTTCATACAGGTGATTCGATCACAGTAGCTCCGCAACAAACTTTATCAGACCGCGAATATCAAGCGATGCGTGACGAAGCTTGTAAGATTATCAACCGAGTTGGTATTCAAACAGGTGGCGCGAACGTTCAATTCGCCACAAATCCTAAAACGGGTGAACGCGTAGTTATCGAAATGAACCCACGTGTGTCTCGTTCATCAGCTTTAGCAAGTAAAGCGACAGGTTTCCCGATTGCAAAAATCGCAGCCTTATTAGCGATTGGTTACCAATTACATGAGTTAAAAAATGATATCACGCAAGTAACACCAACATGTTACGAGCCGGCTTTAGATTACGTGGTGACTAAAATTCCACGTTTTGCTTTTGAGAAGTTCCAAGGCTCAAAAGATATTTTAACAACACAAATGAAATCTGTGGGCGAAGTGATGGCTATCGGCCGTACTTTCCAAGAATCATTTATGAAAGCTTTAGCGGCGCTAGAAAAAAACACTGAAGCTATTCAAGAAGTTGATTTCGATTTAGAAAAAGTTTCTTATCCAAATTCACAAAGAATCTGGCACATTTTTCAAGCTTTCCGTCATGGTTTAAGCTTAAATATGCTTTGCGAACTAACGCAAATCACGCCGTGGTTCTTGGAGCAGTTAGAAACGATTGTAAAGTTTGAATCAACATTTAAAAACGCTGAACTAACAACAGAGCTTTTATTAAAAGCTAAACGTTTAGGTTTTACTGACGCTCGTTTAGCGAAATTAAAAGATTTCCAAACTTCAAACTTAAAAAATATTCGTCACAAATTTGGAATTCGCCCTGCGTTCTTCCAAGTTGATACTTGTGCCGGTGAATTTGCTTCATCAACTCCGTATTATTATTCAACTTACTGGAGTAAACCAGAAGGTTCGATCGCTATTCCAAAAACTATTGCGGTGATCGGCAGTGGTCCAAACCGTATCGGCCAAGGTATTGAGTTTGATTACTCATGCGTTCGCGGTGTAAAGGCCTTACAAAAATTGGGCTACAAAGTGGCGATGTTAAATTCAAATCCTGAAACGGTATCAACAGACTACGACACTTCAGATTTATTATTCTTTGAACCATTAACACTTGAACACTTAACTGAAGTGTTCAATGTGATTAAACCAGAAGGCTTTATCGCACAGCTTGGCGGGCAAACGCCAATCAACTTAGCAAGAAGCTTAACTCAAGAAGGTTTTAAACTTTTAGGTTCTTCATTAAATTCGATTGATTTAGCTGAAGATCGTAAAAAGTTCGCTGAACTTTGCCGCGAATTAAATTTATCAATTCCAAATTCAGCTATGGCTGGAAACATCGGCGAAGCTTTACAAAAAGAAGCCGAAGTCGGTTACCCAATGATCTGCCGTCCAAGTTATGTGATCGGTGGCCGTCGTATGGAAGTGATCGAAAACCGTGGTGAATTAGAATCTTACTTTGAACGCCACAAAGATTTTATCGGTGGTAAAAATCCATGTTTAATGGATCAATTCTTATCAGGTGCTTTAGAGGTCGACGTCGATTTAGTGCGCGGAAAAAATTGGATTTTAGTTGGTGGTATCATCGAACATATCGAAGCGGCCGGAGTTCACTCAGGCGACAGTATGGGCGTGGTTCCCCCTCAGCGTTTAAAACAAGAAACGTTAGAGAAAATTGAAAAAATGAGCCTTAAATTAGCTGATAAATTAAATGTCGAAGGCCATTTAAACTTACAATTAGCGATTAAAAACGATGTGATTTATGTTCTTGAAGCTAATCCAAGAAGTTCACGTTCAGTTCCCTTCTTAGCAAAAGCTACCGGTATTCCTTTAGTTGATTTAGGAATGAAAGGCCAACTAGGTCTTGAATTAACTCCAGAAGAAAAAGCTTATGACTGGAAAAAGATCAAACAGGTTTGCGTAAAAGGCGTGGTCTTTCCATTTAAAAAATTCCAAGATTCAGATTCAGTGCTTGGCCCTGAAATGAAATCAACAGGCGAATCAATGGGGCGTGCCGATACTTATTCAGAAGCTTTAGTAAAAGCTTTCGTTTCAAGTCACTTAGCTTTACCAAAATCGGGCGAAGTGTTTTTATCTCTGCGTGATAAAGATAAACAACCAATGCTTCCGCTTTTAAGCACATTACAAAAACTTGGTTTTACTTTTTCAGGCACGCGCGGAACCGCAGAGTTTTTAAAAGAACATAATGTTCAGTGTTTAAGTTTAAATAAAGTTCATGAAGGACGTCCTCACTGTGTGGATCGTATTCGTTCTGGCCAAGTGCATTTTGTTATTAACACTACGGCAGGCCGTCATGCAGTTGAGGCAAGTTTTGCCATCAGAAGAGCGTGTACTGACTATAGCATTCCATGTTTGACAGAAAGCGATGCGGCTGAGGCATTCGTTCTAGCCCTAGAAAAAGCAAAGACTGGACGTTTTGAAGTAAGTCATCTAAGCTTTTAACCAGGTCCGAGTGATTTAAAAGCAATTTTAAATCACTCTTAGCACATGGATGGCTTGGATGAAGTTTAAAAGTTTTCTTATTACTAGTTTGTTTTCTTTATTGGCGTTGGCTGAGGCTGCGCCTAAATCTATTACCCTGGGGTTGATTCCTGGTGGTCATCCGGAAGCTATCAAGGCTGAATCTAAAGTAGTTGCTGAACAGCTTCAGAAGAAATTAAACATTCCTGTTAATATTTATATTTCTAAAAATTATGCGGCTTTGAATACCGCACTTAAAGACAAGAAAGTGGATTATGCTTTTCTCTCTGCCTTGAGTTTAGTTGAGGCAGAAAAAGAAGTTCCGGTTAAGGTACTTCTTAAGAAGACTTATAATGGGCCTTATTATTTTTCAGGCCTAGTTGTTCGCGCTGATAGTAAAATTAAATCTATTAAAGATTTAAAAGGTAAATCGATCGTGTTTGTCGATCCGCAGTCGGCGTCTGGCTATCTTTATCCTCAAGTTTATTTACGTAAAAACAATCTTAAAGATGAAAGCTTTAAATCTGTTACTTTTTCGGGGAGTCATGCGGCTTCGGTTGAAAAGTTAGAAAATAAAGAAGCCGATGTGGCCGCGGTGTTTGTGGATGATGAAAAAACAAATGATGGCGCTTGGGAAAGATTTAAGAAAAATCCTAAGTCTAAATTTAGACTGTTATGGGTAAGTGCTCCGATTCCGAATGATCCGATCGTGGTTCGTCAGGATTTTTATAATCAATATCCAAAACTGACTCATGAATTGATGTATGAATTAATCGAAATGCAAAGTGATGCAGGTACAAAAAAGCTTATCTCTGAAGTTATGGGTAAAGGCGAATTAATGCCAGCAACCTCTAAACAGTATGATCCGGTACGCGAAGTAAAAAAGGTATTTAATCAGTAATATGGATATTATTAAAGTTAGTGGTATTCAAAAATCCTTTCAGCCAGACTTTTATAAAAAGCCGACACAGGTTTTAAAAAACGTTTCGTTCGTTATTCCACAAGGTAAGTTTATTGGTCTTATCGGCCCGAACGGAGCGGGTAAAACCACGACGATTAAATGTCTTTTGCAGTTTATTTTTCCAGATAAAGGCACGATTCAATTCGGCGATAACCAATCTTTTATCGAATTTAAAAAACATATCGGTTATTTGCCTGAACGTCCGTTTTTCCAGGAATTTTTAACGGGCATGGAGTTCCTTAAACTTCACTGGGATTTATCAGGTGCTAAAAAGGATAATTTTAAACACCGTGCCGCTGAAGTTTTAGAATTAGTAAAACTCACTCATGCGAAAGACAAAAAATTAAAAGATTACTCAAAAGGAATGTTACAGCGTATAGGTATCGCCCAGTCACTCATCGCTTTTCCTGATTTTTTAATTTTAGATGAACCGATGTCAGGTTTAGATCCTGATGGAAGAATTTTAATTAAAGATATTCTAAAAGATTTAAAGAAAACTCATATTACAGTTCTAATGAGCAGCCACTTATTAGAAGACATCGATGAACTTTGCGAAGAGTTGATCGTGATTCATCAGGGTGAATGTTTTTATAATGGCTCTACGCCAGAATTCAAAAAAAACTACAGCACATTGCAAGAAGCTTACAAGGCATTCAAAGGTCAATTTGAGGTAAACTACAACGTATGATCAGATTAATGTGGGTAAACACGCAAGAGTGGTTTCGTCTTAAGTTTTTTCAAATCGTTTTATTTTTAGCGTTCTTATTTGTTTGCTTTAGCCAATTATTAGGTTCTTTAAGCTTCACTGAGCAGCAACGCTTGGTTGTTGATTTCGGTTTAGCGGGTATTGAAATCGCCTTAGTTTTTATTGCCTGCTTTTTCTCAACCCATTCCTTAGCTAAAGAAATCGAACGTAAAACGATTTTAGTTTTGTTAGCGCGACCAATTCCACGTTGGAAAATTCTCGTTGGCTATTTCGGAAGCTTGGCAATTTTAAACTTTATTGCCGCCGTCGTATTGGCTGTTACACTTTACTTCTTTATCACTAGTCCAAATTTAATGTTCAGTATTAATTATCTTTTAGCTATTGCAGTGATCTATCTTAAGTCACTGGTGATCGGATCCATTGGATTATTAATCAGCGTTATCGCACGCCCGATGTTTGCTTTTGTTCTTTCAATTACAGTTTGGCTCATGAGTTATTCAATCATCGAAGTCCAATTCTTTATGGAAAAAGCACAGATCGAAAACAGTAAAGAAATCTTCACGGTATTAAGTGCGATCTTTCCTCAGTTTTACAAATTTAACTGGAAAAGTTATGGCTTTTTAAAGTCACTCATCAATCCTTCAGATTTAGGCTGGGCTTTTTTGCATAGCTTCGGTTGGATTTTAGCCAGCATGTATTTAGCTTCGTTGCTATTTAGAAAGAAAGAAATTGTCTGATTTAATGCCTTTTTTCTATTTTATGGTTTTTCTTTTCGGAGCTTGCTTCGGAAGTTTTGCTAACGTTCTGATTTACCGTATGCCTAAAGGCGAAAAAATCACCGGTCGTAGTCATTGCAAAGAATGTGGTAAAACGGTGGCATGGTATCACAATATTCCAATGCTTTCGTATTTTATCTTGAGAGGAAAATGTGCCAATTGCCAGGCTAAGTTTTCAATTCGTTATCCTTTAGTTGAATTTATTATGGCGGCACTTTGGCTCGCTGTTTTTCATCTTTATGGCTTTAGCTGGTTAACTTTAGAATATTTTATTTTAGTTTTCGGTTTAGTGGCCGGAAGTTTTATCGATTTAGATCATATGATTTTGCCAGATGAAATCACTTTAGGTGGATGCGCTCTAGCACTTATCGGAGCTGCGATAAATCCTGAACGTGAATTTATGGAAGGTTTCATTGGATTTTTATTCGGCGGCGGCGTTTTATGGTTGGTCGCTTATGTATATTATGTTTTTACCGGCCGCGAAGGTTTAGGTGGGGGAGATATTAAACTTCTTGCCTGGATCGGAGCTTTATTAGGTTGGAGAGCCATCCCTTTTGTTATTTTGTCGTCATCAGTTTTAGGTTCTATTGTTGGAATTTATGTTTCACGGCACAGTGAAGACAAATTAAAAGCGGTTATTCCATTTGGTCCATTCATCGCCTTGGGTGCTATTTTATATATCCTAGGACTAAAGTCCGTAGGAAATTGGTATATCGATCTGTTTTTCCCACAATTTTAAAAAGTTACAGTTGCACTTAGGTTCAACTGGACCAGACGTCTAGAAATCGTACAAACTTTGACAAGACTCTACCAAGGATTGGATAATTTAGGTTGGGAGTCTGAGCAGCATGTTATTTTCATCAAAGAAGGTGATTGGACTAGATTTAGGATCAAGTTCAATCAAAATGGCCGAATTAAAACTTAGCGGAAACACCGCTGAGCTTGAAAACTTTGCGTCAGTTCAGACCCCTCCGCAAGCCATGACCAATGGTGAAATCACCGATTCTTTCTTATTAGGTGAAGCGATCAAATCTCTGCATAAAGAACAACGTTTCACTCGCAAAATCGTGAATGTTGGCATGTGGGGAAACTCAGCTATTGTTAAAAAAATCTCACTCCCAAAACGAGATCCAAAAGAACTCAAAGAACAGATTAAATTCGAAGCGCAACAGTACCTGCCATTTGATATTTCGCAAGTCACGCTTGAGCATCACATCCTGCCATTTTCTACGACTCCAGATATGATGGATGTGTTGATCATCGCGGCCCAAAATGACTTCATCGGAAAGTATGTCGAAGTAACAACTTTCTCTGGCCTAAAATGTAAAATCATCGATGTCGCAAGCTTAGCTTTAGCGAACATTTTTGAATTTAACTATGGCCGTTTCAACGAGCCGGTGGCGTTATTCAATTTCGGTGCGAACTCGACACAATTCCTAGTGATTCTTCAGGGCGAAGTTTTATTCGTGCGTGATATTCCGGTAGGTGGTTTTCACTTTACCAACGAGATCAGTAAAAACATGGGTATTACGCTTGAAGAAGCTGAAGCACTAAAGCTGACTCAGCAAGATCAAACAACGGAACAGCCTGAGAACACAAAAACTTTCATGAATATGGCTCTTGATTACGTGACAGAAGAAATCCGTAACTCGATTGATTTCTATTCAGCTTCAGGTGGCGATTTACAAATTACCAAAGCTTATTTTACTGGTGGAGCTAGTTTAACTGAAGGTATGACGGATCATCTTCAAGACTCACTCAAAATCCCATTTGAGCCGTTAAATCCGTTAATCAGAATTAAACCGGCCAACAAAAAATTAACTCCGGCTTACCTACAACAGATCACGCCGTTTTTATCGACGACGCTAGGTCTTGCATTGCGCGAAGTGGGTGACTCGTGATTAAGGTTAACTTACTTAAATCTTACTCAGCAGTTGAAGCAGATTTTGCAGCCGATTTTGGTGATGATGCAAAACAGATGCGCTCTGACTTTGTTAAAAGGGCGATTGTCTTTTTAATGGGGCCTTTAGGTTTGATCGGTTACGAACAATACAATATTCCGCAGCTTGAAAGCCAAAAACAAGGTTTCGCGTCTGAATTAGGAACATTAGTTGAATTCAACCAAAGAAAAGAAGCTATTGCGGCTGAAATTGCAAAATACGAAGAAGATAAAAAGCGTTTAAACCGCCAAACACAATTCTTAGAGCGTATTTCGCGTGAAAGATTATTCCCGCTAGAGCTTGTTAACCGTCTGAAAGAAGCTATTCCTTCAGGGGTCTGGTTAAATGGTTTAGAAACTACGGGTAATAAAATACAGTTTATGGGTGGCGGCGATACAGAAAAAGCGATTTCTGATTTCGAAGGAAAACTCACAAGCACGCAAATTTTAAAAAATGTAAAATTACAAAATATTGATGTTATGCCACAGAGTGAGCAGTTTAAGTCAGACTTAAGAATTCGTTCTTTCCTGATCACGGCTGAATACGCAACTACCGAAGGAGCCAAAAATGAATGAGTTGATGGCTAAGGTATCAACCCTTTCGGTAAATCGTATTGCTATTTTCGGGTTTATCCTGACGATGGTTTATTTTTTCACGATGTATAACAATGGTGATGCCCTACTTGCAGAAATCCAGGGTTTACAGGCGCAAATTACTGAAGAAACAGCTAAAAAAGTCGAAACTGAACGTGTTCTGAAAAAAGAAGAAGAAATGCGTGCCGACGTAGCTTCATTAGCTAAAACTTACGAAGCTGTTAAATCAAAAATTCCTATTGATTTTGAGACTTCCGAATTACGTATTATCGTTGAACAAGTGAGTGCTGCGACAGATTTAAAAATCGCAAAATTAAGTAACTCTGATCCACAGCAAATAAATAGCCCTGAAGCCACGCAAAATGCAGAAGAAGCCAATCTTGTGCAAAAAGTAGCAATCAACTACGTTTTTCAAGGCAGTTTTGCGCAGTTAAATAATTTCATGACCCAAATTGGGGGTATGGAAAAAATTATTAAAATTTCAGAATTAAAGATTAAAGCAGAAAACGGCACCGATGGCCCGAATAAGAACTTAACTGTAGAAGCTGTTCTTATTGGATACAGACAAGCTGCCGTTGCTGCCGCAAAAACACCGGCTCTTCCAGGGGCAGCTCCTAAAGAGGAGATGAAATAATGAAAAACATTATCTCACTTCTTAAAAAATCCTCTTTATATTTAGCGGCGATGATGTTGGCGTTGGCGGCGACTTATTATTTAGGTTTAGCGCCATTGTTACATGCCCAGGCGGATTTTCCAGATATGCCTGCATTTCCTGAAGCTAAACCAACTTCTCCTACGGCGCAGCCAGCAGCTCCTCCGCCAGGTAAACCGGCAGATATTCCTGATATGCCAGAAGACGCTGCGGTAGCAGCTCCACCGGCTCCGCCAAAACCGGTAGCTCCACCACCGCCAAGTCGTCCGAATATTTCTCCGGCAACGGGGATTTTATTTAAACACACAAAGTCTTACGTCGGTGAATTAAGTAACCCGGATCGCGATCCATTCCGTAAGCCGTTATATATTTTAGAATTAGAAGAAAAAAGTTTAAAACCGCAGAAGACCGAAGAAGTTCGTATCGACGATAAGATCGAAGCGATCCGTCGTTGGCCACTGCGTGATTACCGTTTAGTGGGTGTGATCTGGGATGTGAAGAGTCCGAAAGCTATGATCGTAGACCCATCAAACACAATGCATTTATTAAAACGTAATTACCGAATCGGTGATAAAGATGGAATTATATCAGCGATTTCCGAAGGTACGATCACTGTGATCCAGGATAATATCCCGGTCGTGATGGATATCTCTTCGTCAGGTAAATAGTTAGTTCGATTAGGAGGATTGAATGATTACAAAGCGACTGCTTTCATTACTATTAGTACTGAGCCTTACTTCGTTTTCTTGTTCAACAAAGAAAAAAGTCGTTGATGATGATTTCGGTGTCGAAGATGAAACAGGCACTGAATTAACTCTTGATGATACTGCCGATGCCGCAACAGCTGATCCTAATGCTAAAGACGAATTCGCTGAATTCGATAAGCCATCACAAGATGAAGCTCCACCAGAGCAAGCTTCTGAACCGCCACCTCCGGCACCGGAAGAAAATGTTGAAATCCCTCCACAACCCCAAGAAGTGGCTGCTGAACCGCCACCGCCAGTGGTTGATGGCCCTGCAGCTAAAATCAGTGATGTGAAATTCTTAGGTAATAGCAATGGCGGAACTTTAGTGATTTCGGCTGATAATCCGCTTCAGTTTAAAACACGTATGAACTCAAACACGAATCAATTAGTGGTTGAAGTTCAAAACGCTGTTGTGCCGGATCGTTTAAAAAGACCTCTAAATACTAAGGATATGACATCAAATATCGGAAGTATTGATATCTATCAAAACGCGAACTCAAACGTAGCCCGCTTCGTGGTTCAATTACGTTCAGGTTCACAAGAGCCACTGGTTCAACCAGAAGGTAATACATTATTAATCGTAGGCACTCCAAGTGGAGTCGATGATAAAACTCCAGAAGCCATGGCTGCAGCCGAAGGCGGAGAATCAGACGATGCCGCAAGCCTTGGAATCATGAATTCAGACAGTATCGAAGACTTCTTAGCTAATAATAATAAATTTTATGGCCGTAAGATCTCTATCGAAACAACAGATATGGATGTACGTGATGTCTTAAAGTTTATCTCTGAAGAATCAGGGATTAATATGATTTTTGATGATAATATCGCAGGTAAAATTAGCTTAAAACTACGTAAAGTACCTTGGGACCAAGCTTTAGTTACAATTTTAAAGTCAAAAAAACTAGCTTACCGCCGCCAAGGGCAAGTTCTTCGCGTGGGCCCGGTTGAAGCCTTGGCTAAAGAAGAAGAAGATGCACTTCGCTTAAGAGAAGCCAAACTTAAGAATGAATCTTTAGTGGTTAAAAACTTCTCTATTAACTACGCCGATGTAACAGCTTTAGAGACTAAAATTAAAGATTTTATCGCTGAAGGAAACGTTGCCGGACAAAATGCAGGCCGCGGTAAAGTGACGGTTGATTCGCGTACAAATTCATTAATCGTCACTGAAACGGTAAGTAAGCTGAGTCAGGTTGAAAAGTTAATCCAGTTATTAGACTCACAACCACAGCAAGTCGTTATCGAAGGCCGTGTAGTTGAGGCTTCTGAAACCTATGCTCGTCAAATCGGGGTTAACTTCGGTTTCAACTTAGCATCTACAGGTGATGCTAACCTTGTAATCCCAGGTCGTGACCGTGTGGTAACGGGAAATGGTGGTTTAAGCCGTTTTTACAGCCCATCCGCAACATTTAACCCATCAACGACAGGTTCCTTCACAGGTTCTCTGTGGATGGGGCAGTTCGGGGCTTTCGGTGATTTATCAACTCGTTTAGCGTTAGACGAAGAAGAAAATAAGGTAAAAATCCTTTCTTCTCCAAGAATCGCCGTATTACATAACCAACAAGCTACGATTAAACAGGGCTCGGTGATTCAGGTTCCTTCAACTGAAACACAAACGGCAGGAACAACAACAGTGACTCAAACCTTTAAAGAGGTTGAAGTGGGTGTAAACTTAGATGTTAAGCCGCTCATTTCAAGTATCGGCACTGTAAACTTAGATTTAAAAATCGAACGTTCTGCAGCTACAGGAACAGGAACAAGAACTCAGCGTGAGATCAAAACCAATATCATCGTAAAAAGCGGTGATACGGCCGTTATCGGGGGCGTATTTACATCGGATGTGACACATATCCGTAAGGGAATCCCTGGGTTAAAAGATATTCCTGTGTTAGGAACTCTATTTAGAACAGATGCTAATACGAGCCAAAAGACAGAGTTAATGTTCTTTATCTCACCAAGGGTCTTAAAAACGCTGGCAACCCCATCGTTTAAAGCTTCAAGTGGCAGTGAATTAGGTACGGAATAATTAAAAGAGTAAAAATAGAAATAAAAAAGGGGCTTAAAAGCCCCTTTAAATTTTTTGTGCGGAATACATCACGCTTTCTTCGTTTTTAATATTACTGAAAGAGTAGGCGGTATTCGCCGGTAGCTCCAGTTTATCTCCAGGGCGGAGAACAAACTGCGTTCCTGACAGATTAAAGATCAATTCGCCTTCAGCGATCTGGATAATTTCAGTTAAATGCGTTCTTTGATTCACTAAACGAGAACCAGATTTGATCTGAAAAGGTCTTGGTTCAAGCCCTTCGGCCTCAAAAAGTTTTAAAATAATGTCTTTATTTACCGGTATTTCAGCGGTCCAGCGGGTAATTTTCATAATAAGCCTAATATATTTCACAGATTCTTAATTTGATACAAAAATATTTTAAAGAGTCGCTCACAAGTGGTCGATAGAAATTTTGGTATATTACGGCAATATTGTGGAGGCCACCTTGAAGAAGCCAAATGAGAGAGTAAGTTCAGACAACATGAATGAGATCGTAAATTTTCTTGAATCTACTCGCTATGTAAAATTCGAATTCGATCAGACTTCTTTAAGCGTAACTCAGAATGAAGATCATAAAGCTATTAGCTTCAAGTTCGCAGACGTAGAAAAAGTTCTAGCGCGCACTGATTATGATGGATCGCAATTCATTCAGATTAACTTCCAAAATAAAACGAAGATTTTAATTACGAAAAATTTAATCGGATTCAAACCACTAGAGTTAGTGGGCTTTGATGCGACAAAAATCCCAAAAGTAGTGACTACGGTCGATCTAAACAGTGTTTATAAGGCTATTGAAGACCTTACAGACGGTGAAGATACGTACCAAACAGCCACTGAATTGGAAGTTTTGAAAAAAGTATATCAAAGTATTATGCTTGGGGCTGAGCAAGTCGGCTTCGAGATGAAGGCCGAAAAGCAATGGTTTTCAGCATTCTTGCTGAATCCGCTCGCAGCTACTGCCTAAAGTACTCACACTCACGCCTAAAAAAATAACAACTGGTTTGAAAAAACCAGTTTTTTAACTTTTTTTTAAAAAAGGTATTGCCAGAAGCTTTGGGATAAGCGACAAACGTCGAACAGCAAAAGACATCGGGGGCATAGCTCAGCTGGGAGAGCATCTGATTTGCATTCAGAAGGTCGCAGGTTCGATCCCTGTTGCCTCCACCAAATCCTCACTTTTATAAGTTGTTTTTAATTTTTAAAAATAATTTTAAAAAGTGTTGACGGAGTAACTCAGCTAACTTAAAACTGACGCTCCTTCGATCAATACCTTGGAATTGTTTTTAAAGTTCTTCGAATTTTAAAAAATAATTTTGAAAAAAGATGTTGACGAGGTTGGGCGGATGAATTAAAACTGACGTCCTTGTTGAAATAAAAACGCTAAGCGAAAGCAAAGCGAAATGATCGGGTTCTTTGAAAACTGAATAGCTAAAAGATTTTGGGCTAATATAATACTGTTTAATCAGTAACTAGCGTAACAAAAGTTATCTAGGTTATATTATCAATTTCTAAGTTTCTTTATATTAAAAGAAACTATTTAAATACAAATTTTATTCGTATTTATCTCAATGAGATATCACTTCGGTGATATCAAATAAAAATGAACAGATTTTTAAACTTTTTAGTTTTTTTAACTGGAGAGTTTGATTCTGGCTCAGAACAAACGCTGGCGGCGTGCCTAATACATGCAAGTCGAACGGGTAGCAATACCAGTGGCGCACGGGTGAGGAATACATAGATAATCTGCCTTCGAGTCGGGGATAACCAGTCGAAAGATTGGCTAATACCGGATAAGACCACAAGAGCTGAGGCTCTAGGGGTTAAAGGTTTTTCGCTTGAAGATGAGTCTATGCGAGATTAGCTAGTTGGTGAGGTAATGGCTCACCAAGGCGACGATCTCTAACTGGTCTTAGAGGATGATCAGTCACACTGGAACTGAGACACGGTCCAGACTCCTACGGGAGGCAGCAGTAGGGAATATTGCGCAATGGGGGAAACCCTGACGCAGCGACGCCGCGTGAGTGATGAAGGCCTTCGGGTCGTAAAGCTCTGTCGTATGGGAATAACACAATGAATGTACCATGCAAGAAAGGATCGGCTAACTTCGTGCCAGCAGCCGCGGTAAGACGAGGGATCCTAGCGTTGTTCGGAATCATTGGGCGTAAAGCGGGTGTAGGTGGGCTTCTAAGTCAGATGTGAAATCCCAGGGCTCAACCCTGGAAGTGCATTTGATACTGGAAGTCTTGAGTGTGGTAGAGGTTACTGGAATTGTTGGTGTAGTGGTGAAATACGTAGATATCAACAGGAATACCGGAGGCGAAGGCGAGTAACTGGGCCAACACTGACACTGAGACCCGAAAGCGTGGGGATCAAACAGGATTAGATACCCTGGTAGTCCACGCCATAAACGATGGATACTTGTTGTTAGAGGTATTGACCCCTCTAGTGACGTAGCTAACGCGTTAAGTATCCCGCCTGGGGAGTACGGTCGCAAGATTAAAACTCAAAGAAATTGACGGGGGCCCGCACAAGCGGTGGAGCATGTGGTTTAATTCGATGCAACGCGAAGAACCTTACCTAGGCTTGACATGGACTGGAAGACTGGCAGAAATGCCGTCGCCCGCAAGGGTCGGTTCACAGGTGCTGCATGGCTGTCGTCAGCTCGTGTCGTGAGATGTTGGGTTAAGTCCCGCAACGAGCGCAACCCTTACCTTTAGTTGCCAGCATTTAGTTGGGCACTCTAGAGGGACTGCCTGCGTTAAGCAGGAGGAAGGTGGGGATGACGTCAAGTCCTCATGGCCCTTATGCCTAGGGCTACACACGTGCTACAATGGTGGTCACAGAGCGAAGCAAAGCCGCGAGGTGGAGCAAATCGCTTAAAAGCCATCTAAGTTCAGATCGTAGTCTGCAACTCGACTACGTGAAGTTGGAATCGCTAGTAATCGCGGATCAGAATGCCGCGGTGAATACGTTCCCGGGCCTTGTACACACCGCCCGTCACACCATGAAAGTTGGTTTTACCAGAAGTCGCTGTGCTAACCGCAAGGAGGTAGGCGCCCAAGGTAAGGTCGATGATTGGGGTGAAGTCGTAACAAGGTAGCCGTAGGGGAACCTGCGGCTGGATCACCTCCTTTCTAAGGATTTACGTAGAATGCTACTTTTGTTTACAAAAGTGTAAGCGCTACAATCTTAGGTCAAACCCAAAATCTTTTATTGCTATTTAGTTTTGAATGAACTACTGGTCATGGGCCTGTAGCTCAGTTGGTTAGAGCACACGCTTGATAAGCGTGGGGTCGGATGTTCAAGTCATCCCAGGCCCACCAACTAAAAAATTTTAGTGTAGAAATACACAAAGTGTTCTTTGACAATTGAATATGTAAACTACGAAACTTCGAAATTTATTTCGAAACGATAGTAGAGTTTTTAAATTTACTAACATCATCGAAAGATGTGTTCAGTAGACTAATAATTAAATTTACAAATTATGATCGTAAGATCAAATTTCAGTAGATTGTATTAATTGATTTTTAGCGAGGTTAGATTCATATATATAATTTTAAAGCTACTAAGGGTATGCTGGTGAATGCCTTGGAACTGTTAGGCGATGAAAGACGTGGTAAGCTGCGATAAGCTTCGGGGAGTGGCACACACACTTTGATCCGGAGATTTCTGAATGGGGAAACCCTCCTTAAATGGAATCTGTAACTGAATACATAGGTTGCAGAAGCAAACGATGGGAAGTGAAACATCTCAGTACCATCTGGAAAATAAATCAAACGAGATTATCCGAGTAGTGGCGAGCGAAAGGGTAATAGGCCAAACCAAGTTCATTTTTGAATTTGGGGTTGTAGGACTTCGATGTGAGACTCGTTAACATTAGATGAACGCTCTGGAAAGTGCGGCAAAACAAGGTGATAGCCCTGTAATCGAAAATGTTAACAGCTCTAGGAGTATCCTGAGTACCACCGGACACGTGAAATCCGCTGGGAATCTGGGGGGACCACCCTCCAAGCCTAAATACTAAACAGTTACCGATAGAGGACAAGTACCGTGAGGGAAAGGTGAAAAGAACCCCGAGAGGGGAGTGAAATAGAACCTGAAACCGCATATCTACAAGCAGTAGAAGACCCTTATGTGGTCGACTGCGTACCTTTTGCATAATGAGTCAGCGAGTTTTCTTTGCAGGCAAGGTTAAGCCGTTGAAGGTGGAGCCGTAGCGAAAGCGAGTCTGAATAGGGCGTTAGTCTGTAGGGAAAGACCCGAAACCCAGTGATCTAATCATGGCCAGGCTGAAGCGAGGGTAACACCTCGTGGAGGGCCGAACTAGTTGGTGTTGAAAAACCTTTGGATGAGCTGTGATTAGGGGTGAAAGGCCAATCAAACTGGGTGATAGCTGGTTCTCCCCGAAATATATTTAGGTATAGCTTCAGGTAAATTGTATCACGGAGGTAGAGCACTGAATGGGCTAGGGGTCTTTACCAGATTACCAAACCCAAATAAACTCCGAATGCCGTTGATATGTACCCTGGAAGGCAGACGTAGGGTGATAAGGTCATACGTCGAGAGGGAAAGAGCCCAGACCATCGGCTAAGGTCCCTAAATGCATGCTAAGTGGAAAACGTTGTAGAGTTACTGTGACAACTAGGAGGTTGGCTTAGAAGCAGCAATCCTTTAAAGAAAGCGTAATAGCTCACTAGTCTAGTGACTCCGCGCGGAAGATATAACGGGGCTAAGCATGTTACCGAAGCCATGGCTTTGTAGTAATACAAGGGGTAGGGGAGCGTTCGAGCATAGGCTGAAGGTTGACCGTGAGGACAGCTGGACGAACTCGAAGTGATCATGCTGACATAAGTAGCGTTGAACTCAGGTGAAAAACCTGGGCGCCGAAAACTCAAGGGTTCCTGGGCAAGGATAATCCTCCCAGGGTTAGTCGGGACCTAAGATGAGGCCAATTGGCGTAATCGATGGACATACGGTTAATATTCCGTAACTGATATATGATTGGTATAGCAATGACAGTGTAGGTACATACGGCCCCTTATTGGATTGGGGTGTAAGGTTGTAGGAGGTCAGGTAGTTAAGTACGCCTGGCGTAACTCTGAGAGCTGAATGCGAGGGATTTATCCCGGAAGCGTATCGAGCCATGCATTCAAGAAAAGTTGCGATATTTTAATATATTACCCGTACCGTAAACCGACTCAGGTGAGTGGGATGAATAATCTAAGGCGATGAGGTGAATCTTGGTTAAGGAACTCGGCAACTTAACACCGTAACTTCGGGAAAAGGTGTGCCCCAGAAGGTGTAGCGATTTACTCGTGAAGCCATTTGGGGTCGCAGAGAGTTGGGAGTAGCGACTGTTTATCAAAAACACAGGTATGTGCAAAGTCTCAAGACGAAGTATACGTACTGACGCCTGCCCGGTGCTGGAAGGTTAAGAGGATTGGTCAGCGCAAGCGAAGCCGAGAATCGAAGCCCCAGTAAACGGCGGCCGTAACTATAACGGTCCTAAGGTAGCGAAATTCCTTGTCGGGTAAGTTCCGACCTGCACGAATGGCGTAACGACTTCTCCGGTGTCTCAACCAAGGGCCTCGCGAAATTGAATTCTCGGTGAAAATGCCGGGTACCCGCAGAAAGACGGAAAGACCCCGTGAACCTTTACTGTAGCTTGACAGTGATTTTAGAGTTTTCATGTGTAGGATAGGTGGGAGCCTTTGAAGCCGAGTCGCTAGACTCGGTGGAGGCGTCCTTGAAATACCACCCTTGAAAACTTTGAAATCTAACCTGCCCCTTTTATCGAGGGGAGGGACACTGTCTGGTGGGCAGTTTGACTGGGGCGGTCGCCTCCCAAAAAGTAACGGAGGCGCGCGATGGTCCCCTCAGCCTGATTGGAAACCAGGCGTCGAGTGCATTGGCATAAGGGGGCTTGACTGCGAGACTTACAAGTCGAGCAGGTGCGAAAGCAGGCCAAAGTGATCCGGTGGTCCCGCGTGGAAGGGCCATCGCTCAACGGATAAAAGGTACTCCGGGGATAACAGGCTTATTCCATCCAAGAGTCCATATCGACGATGGAGTTTGGCACCTCGATGTCGGCTCATCACATCCTGGGGCTGGAGCAGGTCCCAAGGGTTTGGCTGTTCGCCAATTAAAGTGGTACGCGAGCTGGGTTCAGAACGTCGTGAGACAGTTTGGTCCTTATCTTCTGTGGGCGAAAGAAATTTGAGTAGACCTGTCCTTAGTACGAGAGGACCGGGATGGACGTACCTCTGGTGTTCCTGTTGTTCTGCCAAGAGCAATGCAGGGTAGCTATGTACGGAATAGATAACCGCTGAAAGCATCTAAGCGGGAAGCTAACTACAAGATAAGATTTCTCTGGGGCTTCGGCCCCCTAAAGACCCCTCGGAGACTACGAGGTTGATAGGAATAAAGTGTACTTGCAGTAATGCATTCAGCTTATATTTACTAATAGGTCGTGAGGCTTTTTTAAAATAATTCTCGGTCGCAAGACCAAATTTCGAATCTAACTAACATTCGCTAAAAATCAATTAATACAATTTGCTGGTGTCTATAGCAGAGAGGTCACACCTGATCCCATTCCGAACTCAGAAGTTAAGCTCTCTTGCGGCGATGGTATTGCACGGGCAACTGTGTGAGAGAGTAGCACGATGCCAGCTCTATTTTTATAACCCCGAGTAGGAAACTATTCGGGGTTTTTTTTTGCCCAAAATCGGTTATTTGGGATTCAATAATGCGCTTTTTGAGCCTATGTCTAATCGTTAGACAGCTCATTTTGAGCTACCCCTCTTATATTTCATTTTAATAAAACTTTGACGGGCACTTTATTTGTAACAAGTCAGGTAGAGGTGTTCTATGAAACTGAAACAACTTTACTATGCTCATGTCTTTTTGTTGTCGGCTTTGGGCTCAGTTATAGCTTGTTCCCCTACTAAATTTTCTCCATCGGTTGCACAAAATGCAGATTGTACAGCTGGTTGTATCGTTGATCCGAGCGGTACACAGAATTGGGATCAATCTCATAAAGTAGGAACTGGAAAAGTTGATATTTTATTTGTTAATGATAACTCGGCTTCGATGTCGGTTATTCAATATCGTTTAGCTCAAGCTTTTACTGGTTTTATTCAACAGCTTGATGGTCGTGAAATTGATTACAAAATCGCAATGACAACAACAGATGCGACTAAACTTTCTGCTTCTCCGTTAATTACTTTTGCAAATAATTCTACATTTTTAACTAGAAGTGATTCTAACCGTGCAAATATGTTCAATGCCGCCATCGTGAGATCAGAAACTTTAGCCTGCGAAAACATGATTAAGTCTTACTACAATACTTATGGTCCTAGTTTTCAAACACTAGCTAGTTACAATACAGCTTACAATAACACTTGTGCTTCTGGTGATGAGCGTGGGATTAAAGCAGCTAACTATGTTTTAACTAATAATGTTGGTAGTTTTGTAAGAAGTGATGCTCACTTAAACATTATTGCTCTATCAAATGAAGATGTTCGCAGTGGAAATACATCATCGTTTGAAGCAGATGATCGCGCATCGGCATTAACATCATTAATTAACACTAAATTTTCTAGTAAATACTGGGAATTTAACTCGATCATCGTGAAAGATGCTGTTTGTGCGACGGCGCAAAAAGAAGCTTTTAAGACGCAAAGTGGAGTAACAATCAAAGACCAATACGGAAATTATGTTATTGGTGCAAATCCGGGAATGGAATACTGGGCTTTATCATCTTCAGCTTCGCAAGATATTGATGGTAACGCACAACCTCGCGGACAAATTATCAGTATTTGTGAGTCGAATTACTCAAACTACTTCAACAATATGGCAGCTAAAGTAGCTGATTCAGCTCGTAGATTTGATTTAAAATGTTCTCCAGCTGCAGCTCCTGTAGTTGAGGTTGCAAATAATCCGGCAGCGACTGTTCCTCACACTTGGAATGGTAGTTACATCGTATTCAACCGCGGTTCTGAAGGTATTCAAGTTCGTATTAAGTACACTTGCCCTAAAACAGGTGGCGTTCAGTAATAAACAAATTGCTGGCGTAAGTTACGTAATTAATAAAAATCAAACGAAGAGTGTCTTAACCTGAGACGCTCTTTTTATTTGAAAAAGAATCTTCGATGATTTCTCTAAAAAAATTCAAATTCACTCAGTCAACAGCCGATCATTTATCTATATGGCAATGGTAGATAGATACAAAAAATCCGGCGGTTTTATTCAATTATTACAAGTTATTGAAACTTGTGGTCCTAAAAAGCGTGAGCAGTTTATGAAAATCATAAATGAAGAAACGCCGAAGTGGGGCGAAGCGATTACAGCAAAAATGCTTAGCTTTGAAAGAATTCTTTCATGGAAGCCTGAAGGCATTATGGAAATTACAGCGCAAGTAAATCCATTAGCTTTCGGTACGGCTTTAAAATCTTTACCTCAAGAAAAATTCGATGAGTTTGCAGCGAAGCTTGGTCCTAACGAAAGACGTAAGTTCGAACAAATGTACAAAGAAGGTACGCCCGCGCCGAATGAAATTTCTGCGTGCTTGATGAAAGTAATTAACGAGACTCGCTTACTATTTGCCTCAGGAACATTGAAGTTTGATAAGATCGATCCAGATCTTGCAATTCCTGATGAATATGAAAGTAAACTTGAAAAAGGCGGTGGTGGCGGTTCGCCTGGTGGTAACCGTACTGCTGAAGACGTTGCAAGAGAAGCTTCGGCTTCTTCGGGAATCCAATTAGGTAATCCGAACGAGGTCGATTCTTTACGTCGTAAAATCGTTGAGCTTAATTCTGTGATCGTGGCTTTAAAGAAAGACAATACGGCCATGAAAGATAAGCTCGATAAAATCAAAAAAATTGCTTAAAAATAGGCCTATAAACGGTTTATAAAAAGGAGGCTACTACGCCTCCTTTTTGCGTTTTAAGGGCAATAAAGCCGTATTAAACAGCAATGCGAGGATTCCTTGGCTTCAATCTGGAAGTAATTAGGTTTTTAATGGTTTTTTTGGCTGATTTCACAGCTTTTCCAGCGAAATATTTGACAATTGAAGTCGATAAGGATTAATTTGTTCCTCTACAGACAGTCGGGGCGTAGCGCAGTCTGGTAGCGCATCTGGTTTGGGACCAGAGGGTCGCGAGTTCGAATCCCGCCGCCCCGACCAATTTTCTCTTCTAGAAAATTGATCACTGTTTTAAATAATCACAAAAATTAAATAACGATTTTTAATAACACGGCTTTGTTATTTTTATTTCGCAACAATAAGAGTTGGAACTCTTAGTAAACTCCTAACTACTGATTATGTGGAGTCAATTAGAGTTAAATCTTACTTTCGTAGTCCTAGTTTTTTTAAAATGTACAAATTCAATAAACTCTTCGAATAGTTTTGATCTAATGATTTTTCCGACAAGGCATTTGAACTTTCTGCGACTCGCAGAGAAATCATAAATGAAACTGAAAGATTTAATACACCTGTCGTAATGACTCCTAAGATAGCTAAGTAAATTTCTGGTTTATAAAAAACATCTACACCTAGAGTGTAAACTGCAGCGGCTATATTACCCGATGACAGTGTGACGTGGCGGACATCAATAGGTAATCCCAAAAAGTCGCCGAAGACAGGAACTATGCCCAGAATAAAACCTAGAACAGTATTGCCGCAAAGAGCTCCGAAATTATTTTTTAAAAAGTTCGCCCATTTTCTCTTATTTGCTGGCGACAAGAATGAAAGAATTTTGGGAGAATTTAAAATAACTTCATCAAATTTATAAACTTTAAAAAAGTTGTCTGCGGCTCCAGAAACAAATGTTGAAAACCACAAAAAGTAACCCGTGAGAAACGCATAAAAAGGCGTAAAACTTAAAATCGACATCGAGGCGATTTGGGCTTGAGCTTTTTCAGGGCTCATAAAGTTTTGATGAAAAGCTAACTCTGATAAATATGAAAATAGCAGGACCGTTGGGATAACAATTCCCACGTTGCCTAATACTGCCCAAAATTGCGATTTAAAGACAGAGTCGATTTCATCTAAGATTTCTGATTTGCTTAGTTTTTCCCACTGGTAAGTTAAGTGAGCGGCAATGGCTGCCGGTTGTTTCGTGGCTAAAGTAAAACCCAATAGATAAATAATAATGAAACAGATGGAATAATTGATTCCATTCAGAAAGCCCGATAAAAACGGGGCTAAGTGCATATACGACGAAAGCGTTTTAATCAGCACCGTAAAGCCTGTAATAAAGCCGCCACCGCACGCGCTGGTAAAAAGCTTAGCAATGGCCTGGCGGGAACGGCCCACGTAGTGATCACCGGTTTCAGCACTGGTTAAAGAGACTATTTCAATAAGCTGACTGCTGTAATGAAAAAATTGAAACTTCAGAGAGTAGAAGTTTTTTCTTTCAGCTAAAATAGCGGCTAAAGATTTAAAATTATAATCTTCATGCATTTTTGTTAGATGCACGATCCTTTGTAGGCGGGATTTAATTTTTTTAATTCTAAAGAGGGCATTAAGACTTACGCCAGTTTCACGAAAGTTTTCAATGGTGTTATCGATCATCGCCATATTGCTGGAATTTAAAGTTTTTAAAGCCTGCATATCGCTGATTTCTTGCAAACTAATAACTTGAAGAACTTTAACAAAGTCAGAACTGAACTTTTCTGATGAAGGCATCTTGAAAATTGATGAATAAATATCTGACATGTTTTTGCTTGAAAGGATATAAATCGAACGAACTAAAGAGGCCTGAACTTCGTTAATTAAATGTGAAATCTTTTCGTCGGGAAAATAAGATAAAATTTTAATAAAACGGGCTGAATCAAAATAACGATAAGTATCTAACTGCACATCTAATTGTAAAACCTCATCTACGAGATGAGAAATTTCACAACCTTGAGGGGGAGCAGAAATAATTTTTTGATTTAAAGCCCAAATCAGTTCTTGGATAAACGAATCAGATTCACCGCTAAATGTATGGACCCATAGTGAATCGAACTGAACCTGTTCAATAAAGAGCGTCCACTTTTTAATAAACACTTCTCTAAATTGAGCATTGTTTTCAAGAAGGTGATTAAGATAATCAAGTTTTTGATCCAGAGAGGTCTTGGTATTAGTGGTGAAAAACCACGTCACAAATAAGATGTACCAGTTCCAATCCCATTTTTTACTTTGATGTGTGCCGAGTGAAATCAAATCGGCCAAGCTGACTTTTTGAGACATACTTATAGTGTAAGTAAAAACAGCGGAGGGTTCACCTTTTTTTCGCAATAAAATGGCAATTACGACTGATTTAAGTTTTGTCCTTCCGCGTTCAAAATCTTTGTTTGTCGTTTTGGCTCGATGAGAGGTGCCGGTTTAGGAATTCCATAATATAAATTTCTCACAGCGACATCATCATTGCTTGCGCCACTAGTTTCTAGAGCAAAACGCTCAGCATCTCTGCGGCGGATATCTTCAGCAATGGCTATGATGTCATCTTCAGGCACTTCCGCTGTACGTAAAGCTTCTTGTCCAAAGACGATGGCTGATTCGAAAGTTTCACGCATTTGATAATCTACACCTTCTAAAACTAATTCGCGTGCGTGAATACGATCGAAAGATCGCACTAAAATTTTGGCCTGAGGAAACTCAGCTTTAACTAATTGTAGAATTTTATTCGCTGTTTTTTTATTATCAATACAAACGGCAATAAAACAAACTTTTTCAGCGCCCGAAGCACGAAGAACATCCAGTCTCGAGCCATCACCATAATAAATTTTAAAACCGAATTTGCTGGCATTGCGAATTCTTTCAGGATTACTGTCAATAATTGTAATATCTAAATCGCGAGCCAGTAAAAGTTGGCTGACCACTTGGCCAAAGCGGCCAAAGCCGATCACTAAACCGCAGCTTGAAAGATCGCGTGCTTCTTCGACGCCATCTAATGAAGGCTCTTCCGAACATAAAAGTCTTTTCGCAATTAACGAAGCGAACGGAGTTAGAGCCATTGACAGAACAACAATCGCGGTCATGCTGGCATTAACTTCTCCGGGAATAACTTGGGCTTGCTGAGCCGCTGAATATAACACAACGGCAAACTCCCCACCTTGCGCCATTAATGAAGCGCGATCGACGGCTTCACGGTGAGAAGATCCCATAAATCTGGCGACGGCATAAATGCAAATGGCTTTGCCAAGCATCAGGAGAACAACGCCTGCAAGAATCGCCGGTGCATTTTGCGTTATGACTTTTATATCTAACGACATTCCTACGCCGATAAAAAACAATCCTAATAAAATTCCGCGGAAAGGTTCGATGTCGGCTTCGATTTGATGACGGAATGTTGATTCAGCTAAAAGAACTCCGGCCAAAAAAGCACCAAGGGCCATGGATAAGCCGCTCACTTGCATAAGTAAAGCCGTACCCAAAACCACAAATAAAGCAGCTGCTGTTAAAACTTCGCGCGCTCGTGAGCTTGCCAGAATATGAAAGAACGGGTTTAGAAGCCAACGGCCTGCTGCAATGACTAGAACAACAGCCCCAAGCGCAATTCCAATTGTACTCCATTGAATACCATCAGTGCGGCCAATCGGTGAAAGAATAGCGACCAAGGCTAGAAGTGGAACGATCAACAAATCTTCAAATAGCAAAATGGAAACTGTTTTTTGGCCGTGCGGAAGGCCCACATCACCACGTTCACCCAGAAGCTGCATGACAATAGCTGTTGAAGAAAGGACAAAACCAATGGCGCTGATAAATGAAACTGTTAATGAATAACCAAAAGCCAAAGCGAGTGCTGTTAATGCGATGGAACAGGTAGCAATTTGCAATGAACCCAGACCAAAAATCTGCCCGCGTAAACTCCATAAATGGGAAGGGCGCATTTCAAGGCCGATCACAAATAAGAACATCACGACACCTAACTCAGCAACATGAAGAATAGATTGCGGATCTGAAAATAAACCAAATCCAAAAGGTCCAATCACTAAACCGGCAAAAAGATATCCAAGGACTGAGCCGAGTCCAAGTTTGCGAAAAAGTGGAACGGCAACAACCGCCGCGCCCAGTAATGTAACAACGTGAATTAGATCATTCGAATTTTGTTCAATAGCCATTTTTAAATGTTGAACTACTTTTAGGTCGTAAGCACGGAAAAATGAAACTATCAAAAAAAATGCAATATTTTGCAGAGCAAATAGCAAATTCATTTGGAACTTAAATTGCTATCTCTATGCGGAGTGACGCATTTGAAAGTTAAAAATTGTCTAAAGCCCCATTTGGGGTGTTAGGCGCCATGCGTGGGTGTTTTGGGACAAAAGTATCCGTAATTATCCAGGGAGGATTCCTTTGAAGATTCAACATATGAGAACCAATTATGGGCCGAGTGTGTTTCATTCGCGCCCAACAATCGTAATGACTTTGGATCTTGAAAGATGGAGCGAAGTGGCGAGCACTTCAGTGCCATACTTTGCCCAAAAATTAGTTAATGTATTTCCTGGCTTGGCAGAGCACACATGTTCTAAAGGTTATGATGGGGGATTTGTTCAACGTTTACAAAGTGGCACATATCTGGCTCACATCATTGAGCATATGGCTTTGGAGCTAAGTACTCTAAGCGGTATTGGCGTGACTTACGGAAAGACAAGATACGCTGGGCGCAGTGGAAGCTATGAGGTTATTACGAGATTTAAAAACGAATGTGGAATGCAGGAGTGTCTTCGTTCGGCTGTTCAGATAGCGCTTAATTTATTAGAAAAAAAAGAAATTGTACTGAGCGAGTATATTGAGCGCATTCGTAATGAAACAAGTCGCACAGCTCTAGGAACAACTTCAGCGGCTTTGCTCGACGCTGTTCGTACAAGAAACATTCCTTATCGCTTTATCGGCGATGGTTCATTGTTACAAATTGGTTATGGCTGTAAAAGCAAAAGACTTCAAACTGCAGTCACTGAAAAAACCAATTTGATTTCGGCAGACTTAGCCCAAGATAAGGATTTAACCAAAAAAATTCTAGAGCAAAATTTTTTGCCGGTGCCATTAGGATTTATAGCGACTAAAGAAGAAGAAATTGTAGCTAACTTGCATGATTTAACTCCGCCTTATGTCGTGAAGCCTTTAGATGGAAACCATGGCCGTGGTGTTTGTTTAAATTTAAATTCTCTGGAAGAAGTGGTAGAGGCTTTTCATTTTGCACAGGGCATGTCAGAAGCCGTTATTGTTGAAGAGATGTGTGCAGGCAGTGATTACCGAATTTTGGTTTTAGATGGTAAATTGATTGCTGCGGCCGAAAGAAAACCACCTTCAGTTATTGGAGACGGCGAAAAAACATTAAGCCAATTAATTGATATTCTTAATAGCAATCCAGCACGTGGTTCAGGACACGATAATATTTTATCAAAAATCGAAGTGGATCATATTATTGAAAATCATTTAAAAAAATTAAATATTTCATTGAGTGATGTGATTGAAAAAGGCCGTGTCGTAAAACTTCGCGAAAATGCGAACCTTTCAAGCGGAGGCACGGCCAGTGATGTGACGGATATGGTGCATCCCGAAGTTGTGGCCTTGTGTGAAAGAGCTGCGCGAATTGTTGGTCTTGATATCTGCGGTATAGATTTGATTCACAAAGATATCACGTTACCCGCAAGTGCGGGTGCAAAAATTATTGAAGTTAATGCAGGACCAGGCATTCGCATGCATATTGCCCCTTCGGAAGGAAAAGGCCGTCCAGTTGCAGAAATGATTCTAGAAAAAGTTATGCCGTCTCCTGAAACTGGGCGTATCCCTATCGTTACCGTGACGGGAACAAATGGTAAGACGACAACAGTTCGCTTAATTCACAAAATTATTTCACTTAACCGTAAAAACGTAGGACTCACAACAACTGACGGTATCTGGATCGGAAAAGAAAAAATTTATAAAGGTGACACCACTGGGCCAAGATCAGCACAGGCTGTGCTAGCTGATCCTTCAGTTGAATTTGCTGTTTTAGAAGTTGCCCGTGGCGGAATTTTACGAAGTGGGTTGGGCTATGATTGGTCTGATGTCGCTGTCGTGACTAATATCAGTGAAGATCATATTGGCCAAGATGGCATCGAAGATATGGATGACTTAGTTTGGATTAAATCTTTGACCGCAGAACGAGTAAGAATCGGAGGAACACTTGTTTTAAATGCCGACGATGAAAGAGTGTTAGCGATCAGAGAGCGCCCTCGGGTTGTTGAACAAATGCTGAATATCTTTTTATTCGCTATGGAAAAAAACAACGCTCATTTTATTTCGCACATTGAAAAAGGTGGACGTGGTTGCTGTATCGAAAATGATTGGCTTGTTTATTACGATGGATTGCGCACGCAACATATTCTGAGGTTAAAAGAAATTCCCGTAACTCTTGGCGGAAAAGCACTATTTAATGTAGCTAATGTTCTGGCGGCTGCAGCTGCCTGTATTTCGTCAAAAATTTCGATGGAGCAGCTAAGAGATGGACTTAAAGGGTTTAAATCGACGGAAGAAAATCTTGGACGCTTTAACGTTTACAAAGTGCGCGATAGCTATGTGATTTTAGATTATGGCCATAATGCAGAGGCCTTTCATTCAGTAGGGAATTATTTGAATGAATTAAAAGGTTACCGAAAAAAAGTGATCATGAGTCTTCCGGGTGATCGGCCAGATGAGCTTATTAAAAAATGCGCTATTCATGTTTCAAATTTTTGCGAAGAAATTTATTTTCGTGATGATTTAGACCTTAGAGGACGCCAGTATTTAGAGGTGCCACAGCTTTGTTTGGAGGCTTTGGCTGAATCAGGGGCTTATAGCCAAGCCTCAATTATTTCGCAGACGCCAGCTTCGGTTTACAAAGTGATAGACCAGCTTAAAGCAGGCGAAATTTTAGTTATTTTTTATGATACCCTTGCTGAAATTCTTCCGACCATTCTGGATTATGATCCACAACCCGTAGATTTTATTCCCGATGTTTATACCAGAAGCGAAGATATTCTTGGCAGTTATTATAAACCAACAATAACAGCTCAACCGGAGAAGCGAACCAATGCTCATTCTTTTTAAAAATGGATCAGCGTTTATTAATAATCAGTTTCAAGCTTGCGATGTGTTAGTCGGCGGCGGAAAAATTTTAAAGACCGGAAAAATCTCTGAAAGCAGCTTGTTGCACTCTCATTTGGAAGTAGAAATTCTAGATTGTAAAGAGAGGTATATAGTTCCGGGTTTTATCGATTCGCAAGCCCATATGGCTGGCGGAAGCGGTGAAGCTGGTTTTCTTTCACAGCCTCCGCGTGTTGCGATTGAAGAATGTATTCGTGGCGGTATTACAAGTATTGTGGGTTGCATCGGTGTAGATACGTATACAAAAACGATGAGTAATCTTTTTGCTTCGGTAAGAGCTTTTCGAGAAGCGGGTTTAAGTGCCTATGCTTATTCGGGAGGATACGAGCTTCCATCCAAAACATTAACACAGAATCTTTCGACAGATATTTTATATGTCGAAGAAATTATTGGCGCTGGAGAGGTAGCTATCGCTGATCACAGAGCTGTTGAACCTACGCCCGATCAATTAGCGCGTGTGGTGGTTGATTCTTACGTAGCCGGAACATTAACGCGAAAAGCAGGTGTTACGCGCGTACATGTAGGACCGGCTGAACGAAAACTGCAAACAGCTCGTGAAATGTTTGAACGACATTCCATTCACTATGATTCACTTTATTTTACCCATATGGATCGGTCACGCGCCTTAGTGGTCGAAGGAATTGAATTTGCCAAAAAAGGAAGTTTTCTTGATTTTGATATTCATGAGAATGATCTGCACACTTGGTATAAGTTCTATCTTGACGAGGGCGGATTGCCAGAACAACTTTCGTTTTCAACCGATGCCGGTGTGGCAACTCCCACAGAGCTGTGGCGTGAAATTCAAAAGTGCTGCATCAATAGTGAATGTAAATTTGAACAGTTGCTTCCGCATATCACAACTGTTCCTGCAAAGGCCCTAAAGTTAAATACTAAAGGAACTATCTTTGTCGGCTGCGATGCGGACCTAGTCACTGTCGATAAAAAAGATTTAGAAATTTGTGATGTTATTGCAAACGGAAAATTTTTTATGAAAGACGAAAGATTTCAGTTTGTTGATCAACCTTTTACAATGAGAAGAAAGAGTGATTGGTATGGCTACCGTTCGGAAACCCTTAACTAAAAAAAGCCCTGTTAAAAGTACTTCTAAAAGTGCTGCAAGCGCTAAGTCGAATACTCGAACAACTAAACGTTTAAACAAAGGAACGTTAATCATTATTGGTGGCCGCGAAGACAAAGAAAAAGAAATGGCTATCTTAAAAGAGATTGCCGAAAAAACAGGGCGTGCAAAATTAGTCATTGCGACTTTGGCCAGTCAGGTCGCCGATGAAGTCTGGCAGGAGTATAAAAAAATATTTCACTCTTTAGGACTAAAGAATTTAGAACATTTTAATATTGGACAACATCACGAGGCTTCAGAGCCTGATAACATTGCCAAGTTTAAAAATGCTCACTCAGTTTTTTTTACAGGTGGCGATCAATTAAAAATCACAACTAAAATCGGCGGAACACCCGTGATGGACGAAGTGATGAAGATCTATAAATCAGGCGGGGTAATTGCGGGAACCTCTGCTGGTGCAGCTATCATGGGGAAAACTATGTTAGTTGGTGGCGATAATATGGAATCACACAAAGTCGGAAACTGGATGATGTCACCGGGGCTTGGGTTTATTGAAGATATTATTATTGATCAACATTTTGCCCAGCGTGGGCGAATTGGCAGATTGTTGGGAGCTGTGGCTTTAAATCCAGGAATTATGGGAATCGGTATTGATGAAGATACAGCGATTGTTGTGAAAGACGGTGTGATTAAAGTGATCGGCACTAATGCGGTATATGTCGTGGATGGACATAACGTGAGTTCAACCAACATCTCAGAAGCTGATGCGGAAAAAACCATGTCGATGCATGATGTGCGTTTACATATTTTAGCGAATCAGGAAAAGTTTCACTTACGTAAGCGCGAAGTTTTAAAAATGTAATTAAAAAAGAATCGTTGTCTTAAAATAAAGACAACGATTCTACGGGGTGCAATTTCAGTTACGAGGTAACTGAATGAGATTTTAATTCATTCTAAAATTTTGATCCTGATCTTGCCCGGAGTCTTGATCAGCTCCCGTTTTAAGATTGTTATTAAGCACTTGCCACATTGGTTTTGTCGAAGGAACCATGTCCTGAACAAAGTACCACCAGAAATAACCACCGATAAAACGATCTTGATTAATACTCATACCGTAATACCGTTCGATCATATCTGTTTTAGCGGCTTGTGATTTAGTAGTTCCGATTTCACCAAACCCGATTTTTGAATTAGGAAACATTTGCGCAAGCTTTGCAAAAACATTTTCCCAGTTTGGACGTAAGCCGTTGCAATCATCTTCATAGTAACTGACTAAAACGTAATCTAAGCCAGACTTCATTCGCGCAGGCACGTTTTTATTAGCCCAAGTAAACATCTCTTCACTTGGATACATCCAGCAATCTTCATTGTAATATAATGTTAACGCCGTGGTTTTTCCTTTTGATTTGATAAAATCATAAGCGCTAGTCATTTTTTGTACGACATCTGTTGTGTTACCCAGCCATTCACCGTTGATTTCGTTTCCGATTTCCCAAATATCAACATAAGAGTTAAGGGCATTATAATACTCTTGCGTGCGGGCTAAGTACTGCGCTGGAGTTACACTCTTTACGTAGAAAGAATCTAAAAGTTCTCCCATCACATAACTGACGTCGTGAATTTTTTGCGCTGCGCTTGCGTAATAAGAAGCCGCCATGCCTTCATCAAACACGATACGTGTAGTTGGCTTTTTTGAAAGGGTTTTTAATGAATTAACCACATCGTTGATATTTGCCACCGAATCCACAGTTACGCCGTACATTTGTGTGACCGGTTCTGGAGTTGGAGTGGGTGTTGGTGTAGGCACTGGAGTCGGTGTAGGTGTCGGAGTTGGAGTTGGAGTTGGAGTTGGAGTTGGAGTTGGAGTCTGTGAAACTGTGGGGGTGCCCGAAGTTGTCGGTGTTGTTGGTTCTTCTTCAGGAGTTGAATTAGATGTCTGGTTGTTAGATCCAGGTGTTGCTGTTGAGTCTTCTTTGCAAGAGAAAGACGACAAAGTTATAAGTAATAATAAAGAAACGACTAGATTTTTTTTTGTTTTATTTCTTTTTTGCATAGTCCTGCGAGAATAAGGAACGATCGCAGTGAATAAAACCCTAGCAGGTCATTTATCAGTGAAAACTGATCGATGGTCCTGCAGCAAAAAATGAATCTTAATTTATTATCAGAAATAAAAAACGTTCAGAAGTTTGTTTGAAAAAACTATTTTGTTTTAACGATTTCAGCTAACTCAAGGCTAACTGTTTTGAATTCGTTATCGAGCGACGGCACTAAAGCTTTAGCTTCCGTGATCTTTTGTGCTTCGCCCATTTTTTCTAGTTGCAAACAAATTTGTGAAAGCTGTAGAGCACCCATATTGCCAGAGCTTGATTTTAAACTATGAGCTTTCTCTTGTAAGGTACGTGAATCGTTGCCTGCGATAGCGGCGTGAATTTCTTTAATTAAGTCTTCGGATGTTCTGATATAGACGCTATGAAGCTCGGCTAATAAATCCATGCCTCCAAGTGCTTTGAGATTTTCAATCACATCTGCATTTATACTTTTTAGCTGACTCATAACGCCCTTCTTCTATTTAATTAAAGCTTAACCAACATCTGGGCTTTACCGCAAATAAAAGTTTAGTCACAATATAAAAGTATGTCGAAGTTAGACGAAGCGATAGCGAAAATGCCACGGTCTTTATTAGTGTTTCTTGTGTTAGCTGGAGCACTGGCGTTTATTGTTTCACAAAACCCGTTGTCAGATGGTTGTGAAGTTGAAATCACCAATTTTGCCCGCGAGGCACGAGGAATTATTACGGCGTATAAAACTAAAAAGGGTAGGCAGTTTGCGACGCTGTTTTATGCCCTTGAGCAGTGTAAAGAGGGAAACAACCAAGGAAGTTGTGAAGATTACTTTAAAGCCCTTAAGCGGGTAGCTGATGCCACGCGCGTTGTTTCGCCGAAATGTTATCCGAAATTAAAACTCGAATACGAAAATTTAACTCAGGTATTAGCCACCGGAGTAAAAGTTATGGCTCTTGTTGCCTGGGGAGATAAACCTCCTGAAGGCATTGGTCAGCGTTTAGGTACGCTGACAGAAGGTGACGTCTACGGCTTTTGCCGCTCTAAAAACGGCTTAGTGCAGTTGACGAGCCTTGAAGAGTATAAAAGTTTTCGCGCGTCTGTGTATCGTGAGTTTCCAGATCGCTGGCCTGAAAATCTGCCTTTAGAGAAGAGAGCAGAAATCCCTCGTCCTCGGGCCTTGCAGTCAGTATCCAACCCCACAGGTACTCTGAAGGAGAGTGACGTGTACGAACGGAGTCTTTTTTCGCTTCGTTGTGATCTTTACCAATAAACATTATAAACCTGCCAGTTGGATGTAACGCCATTGCTTAGAATTGTTGTTTTTAACTTCGCCAACGAAATAAAGATTATCTTCAGTCGTGCTTTGAATAATGAAGCGTGATTTTGTTTTTTTGATGATACGCCATTCAACTGGATGTAGGCCGAATTCGCGTAATCCTAATTGTAAGCTCATTAACTGTGTATTTGCCGATAATAAATTAAACATGTGATTGCTCCTTGTTACTTAGGTTTATTGCAAGACGAGGTGACAACTTTAAACTGGCAGATTTACGATATATTTGAGTTCAGCTTAGGAGGACTCCATGATTTCGGAAAAGTTCCAAAAAATAGGATGGTTAAACACTCTTTCAAAGGTTTTTACCTTAGAATTTATAGTGCTGTTGCTATGGATTCCCTGTGTAATTTTTATATTTAAATTTATTCAGGATAGAAAGATCGCAGGATTGGTTGCGGGAGCGGGATTCTTGGCGATTCCATTGTTTAATGTTTACCGCGAAAGAAAAAATACGGCTCAAGCCTCTTCGAGATTAACAAGAGTGGCTGCGAGTGGATTATTTTTCTTACTCTCGGCGATGCCGATTTTTTTATATCGTGTATTTAACTGGGATAAAAATTTAGAAGAAATTTCTATCTTCGGAATAATGACAGGCCGTCAGCTTCACAGCTTCTCAAATATCTTATTCGTAGCAATGATCTTAGCGTATTTTGTGACGAATATCTTAGATGCCCGTAAGGCGAAATAAAAAACGGCGCTTTTTAGGCGCCGTAAGGGATCACAACAACAAGGTTGTAACGTCTTATTAATATATCAGATTAGTACTCAAAAGGAACTGCGCTGATAAGTTCTGGACGTGAACTTGTATCGTAAGCGTCTGTACCATTAGGTAATAAGCCTAAAGTACGTGCCTTTTTAATCGCTCCAGCTACTTTCTTTTGTTGAGAAAGTGATAATTTAGAAATACGAGCTGGAGTGATTTTACCAGCGTCAGCGATAAAGCGGCTTAAAGAAGCTGGATCTTTATAGTCAAAAACGTGGTCGCCAGTGTATTCTGAGCGGTATTTGTTGCGAACTGTTTTACGGTTTTCTTTTCCGTTATTTTCTTTTTCCATTTAAACCTCTTGCCAATTGAAGAATAACTGAATATACCAGAAAGCTCGGTTTTGGAAGTACTTTTTTGTACTCGATAAGAATAAATTAGGAGTTATAAATGAGCCGTTGTGAATTATCAGGCAAATCGCCAGTAGTTAAAAATTTAGTGAGCCACTCGAATATCAAGACTAAATCGACGGCTATGCCAAATGTGCAAAGAAAACGCATATTTAGCAAGACTTTAAACCAGATGGTGCGCCTTTATATGGCAACTAGCACTATTAGAGATATGGAACACACAGGTGGTTTCGACAAGTACATCTTAAATCAAGATGACTCTGTTCTATCTCAACGCGCTTTAGACGTTAAAGCTCGTATCCGTCGTAAAATGAACAAAGCTAAAAAAGCTTAACCTGCGAAGCAGTTAATAGAAATAATATAGGACTATATATGTTAAAATTAAAAATCAAAAAAGGCGACAAAGTACAAGTTATCGCAGGTGCTGATAAAGGCAAAAAAGGCACTGTATTAGAAGTTAGCCCTACAGCTATGAAAATCAAAGTTGAAGGCGTTAAAGTACAAACTCACTATGATAAAAAAGACGGTCTTCTTAAAAAAGAAGGTTTCATCGATTTCTCAAACGTGAAATTAGTAGAAGCAAAAGCTAAAGCCGCTAAAACTGAGAAAAAAGCGACTAAAAAAGCTTCAGCAAAAGCTAAGTAATTAGCTTCGTTTTCCAAAAGAATACCGACAGTCTGGGAAGCTCCTTCCCAGACTTGATCTGACCAAGATTCGGTAATTGTCCAGCCGGACCCTTCTCTATAGTGACCAATTAAAAATTTAAATCGAAAATGATCCATATGCGTCATTTACTATTATTTTTCAGCTTATGGATGGCTTCTGTTGAGCTTTTAGCCGCAGATAAAGATAACATGTTCGTTGTTTGCGAACGCCAGCGCGAAGTTCGTTGGATTCGTGTCTTCTCGTCGAATGACGGTAAGTGCAAAACTGTCTACTCTAAAGAAGGTTATTCGCAAGTTGTAAGCTCTGCGACTTTCTATTCGAGTTGTGAATCTGTTCTTAATAATGTTAAAAAGAATGTCGAGGGTGGCGGTTTTAAATGCCACGAAGCCGTTCTAGCTAACGTTATTGAAATTAATTAATATGAAAATTACTCTGTTACAGTTAACTTCGTCTGACAATATCTCTAAAAACTTAGAGCAAATTTTAACTTTGATTGAACAACATCTGGCAAGGCAAACAGTGGGAAAGCGTACCCGTTTGTTTATTATGCCTGAAAATAGTTTATATTTTCGTGTGATCGAGGGCGAGCCGCTTCAGGCGTTAAAATTTGATTCACCAGAAATTCAGCGTCTACAAACTTTGTGTAATGAACAAAGTGTTGATCTGCATTTTACGACTCCGATGGAAGATAAAGGTAAAGTTTGGAATGCTTCGGTTTTATTAAGCCCGAATGAAGCTCCTAAAATTATTTATAAAAAAATTCATCTTTTTGATATTCAACTTGAAGGTCAAAAACCTATTCGTGAATCAGACTTTTTCACTCATGGAGATGAAGTGACGGGGTTTGAGATCGAGGGCATTCGCTTTGGTTCTTCGATTTGTTATGATCTTAGATTTTCAGAGTTATATCAGCAATTAGCCCGTAACAAGGTGGATGTGATTTTAGTTCCTGCGGCTTTCTTGGTGAAAACCGGGCAGGCGCACTGGGAAACGCTTTTGCGAGCACGTGCGATTGAATCCCAAGCCTATGTTCTGGCTGCGGGCCAAGTGGGTGAGCATAAAACCACACAGGCTGGTAAAACCGCTTCACGCTTTACTTATGGGCATACAATGGCTGTGGACCCTTGGGGCACAGTTGTCGAATGTAAAGCTGAAGGTGTGGGCTGTTTAGACATAGAAATAAGTTTAGATCTTGTGCGTTCGGTGCGTCGTCAGATCCCTATGAGTGATCACAGACGTCTTAAATAATTTTATTATTTCCTTTTCATTTAGAACTCTATAAAATTCAAGACATGAAAAAATCGACTTCTATCTCGAAGAAAAAGCCTTTAATGCGCGTGGTTCTACTTGTTTGTTTATCTTTGTTTGTCTTTGGTTTGGTGATGACAATTCATCAAGCGGCACAAGCAGCTGATTCAGATATGCAATTATTAGAAATCTATCGCGAGAAAAAATACAAAGGCGCTTTAGATGAAGAAGAGTTAAAAGTTTTAGCTGACATGCAAACGTCAGATTCAAAAAAGAAAAAATCTCAAGAATCTGAAGAGGGGTTTTAGTGATGGTTCATGATCATTTACCAGAAGGCGTAACTCGCGACACAATGGAAGTCGATGTACTTATCGTTGGTGGTGGTGCAGCCGGATTATCTTGTGCTTACAAAATTGCATCTGATATCGAAAAACATAATCAAGCTATCGCTGAAGGCAAAATCAATGCTGAGCCAATTCCTGAACAAATGATTGTTGTTCTTGAAAAAGCCACTGAAGTTGGCGCGCACAGTTTTTCAGGCGCGGTCTTAAAGCCAACAGCGCTTAAAGAATTAATTCCAAATTACATAGAGCTTGGTTGTCCGTTAGATTCAGAAGTGAAAAAAGATGCCGTTTATTACTTAGGTGATTCATCAGCATTTAAATTACCAATCGTTCCGCCTCCGTTTCACAATACGGGTAACTACATTGTTTCACTTTCTAAATTTAACCGTTGGTTAGCTCAGCAATGCGAATCTAAGGGTATTAATATCTTTCCAGGGTTCGCAGCTGTTGAAGCCTTATATGAAGGTGACCGTATCGTTGGTGTTCGCACAGGCGATAAAGGCCGTGATAAAGAAGGCAACCCTAAAGCTAACTTTGAGCCGGGTTTAATCTTAAAAGCAAAAACAACGATCTTTGCTGAAGGAACTCGTGGAAGTTTATTTAAACAAGTTTCTAAAAAATTAGATCTTCGCGCTGGTAAAAATCCAGAAGTGTTCGAAGAAGGCGTTAAAGAAGTTATTCAAATGCCTGCAGGCACTGTTGAAGCTGGGCAAGTTATTCACACGATGGGTTATCCGCTTAAAAAATCTATCGGTGGTACGTTCATCTACACAATCCCTGGGGATAAAATCATCTTAGGATTGGTGGCGTACTTAGATACGAATGACCCGTTACTTGATCCACACAAAGAATTGCAAAAATTAAAAACGCATCCGTTTATTGCGAATATGATTAAAGGCGGAAAAGTTGTGGCTTACGGTGGTAAGACACTTCCTGCCGGTGGCTGGTTCTCGATGCCGAAACTTTACGGTGATGGCTGGATGGTGTGTGGTGACTCGGCTTCTATGGTCGACGTGCAAAAACTTAAAGGTATTCACTTAGCTATGAAATCGGGTATGGCAGCTGCTGAAGCGGCTTTCGTAGCGATTCAAAAACAAGACTCATCACATGAAGTTTTAAAAGCTTACGAAGATAAAGTTCATGCTTCATACATTAAATCTGAATTATACCGCGTAAGAAACTTTCACCAAACTTTATCAATGGGTTTTGTGAAATCGTTACCGTTAATCGCTTTACAAGAGATTACGGGTGGTCGTGGTTTAGTGGATAATATGAAATGTCATGAGGACGCTGAAACAACAGCTTCGGTAAAAGAAGTCTGGGGTACAGATGACGCCTTAACGACAACGCCTGAAAACAAGCTACCAAAGACTGACGGCGTGTTAATGTTTGATAAATTAGGAAGCGTTTACTTAACAGGTACAAGCCATGATGAGGACTCTCCAAATCACTTAATTTTAGGGGATGCCAGCATCTGCCGTAATGTTTGTGAGCCGAAATATAAGTCGCCTTGCGTACAATTCTGCCCAGCTAGCGTATATGAGATGTTACCGTCGACTGTTGAGGCCGGTAAGTACGATTTACAAATTAATTATACGAACTGTATTCACTGTAAGACTTGTGATATTAAATGTCCTACAAAGAATATTGATTGGACAGTTCCCGAAGGCGGGGGCGGTCCGAAATACACGGAGACTTAGTCGGTAAAACGATATATATCCGTGTAGGAACAAAGGCGCTAATTTTAGCGCCTTTAATTTTTAGTAAGGGCTTTAACATGTTGGGGGCGCAATGCTCACACGAGGGAAGTTGAAGTTCGTGAAGGATAAAAGGAAATCCTTGGGTCTAAGGCGCTAAGCTGTTCCAGCGTCGTAAGCTCTAAAGTACAAGTACAAATGGCACGTTTTTTTGCTTCATGCCCAATCGGTATGGTCGATCTAGTAGAACAAGAATTAAAAGATATGGGATTAAAAACCGGCGATAAAACTATCGGTGGTGTTTTATTCGAATCAAACTGGGAAGGCTGTTACAAAGCGAATCTTCATTCTCGCTATGCAAGCCGCATCTTAAAACCATTATTAGATTTTAACGCTTACAACGGTGATGATATCTACAATCACGTTCGTAAGCATGATTTCACGAAATATATTTCTCCGGATCAAACTTTAACAATCGATGCCGTTGTTAAAGACTGTTCGATTCCAGACCAACGCTTTTTAGCGATGAAAACTAAAGATGCTATCGTTGACCAGTTCCGCGATAAATTCGGTAAACGTCCAGATGTAGCTAAAGATAACCCTTCAATGCGTATTCACATTAAAGGTTACAAAAATAAATACCACATGGCTTTAGATACGTCTGGTAACTCGTTATTCATGCGCGGTTACCGCACGATGACTGGTGAAGCTCCGTTAAAAGAAAACTTAGCAGCGGGCCTATTAGGCTTAACCGAGTGGGATCGTAAATCACCTTTGTTAGACGTATTCTGTGGTTCTGGTACAATCTTAATCGAAGCGGCGATGATGGCAGCTAATATGGCTCCAGGTATTCATCGTGAGCATTTTGGTTTTATGAACCTTGCTGATTACAATGAAGACACATGGTTAAAGGTGATCAACGAAGCTGAAGCGCAAGAAAAAGAATCTATCGATTTTAAATTGTATGGTTACGACCATGATAAAAAAGTTCTTCAGTTTGCTAAAGATAACGCCCGTAATGCAGGTGTTTCTAAATTTATCGAATTTAAACCAACATCAATCGCCATTGCAACACCACCAGTAGCTGGTGAAGAGAAAGCCGAAGTTAAAGGTACAATCATCTGTAATCCTCCGTACGGGGCTCGTATCGGTGATGAAGATAACTTAAAAGACGTGTACCGCGATTTAGGTTTTACATTAAAGAATCGCTTTCAGGGTTGGGATGCTTGGATTTTATCGGGCAGCAAAGACTTATTAGGTGAGATGAAATTAAAATCTACACGTAAGCATTATTTAATGAACGGCAATATCGAATGTCGTTTTTTAAAATATGAAATGTATCAGGGTTCAAAGCGCACACCGAAAGTGGCCGCGGCAACTGAACAATAATCGAAAATTACATTCAGTTAGAAAAAAGGCAGGGTTAAAAACTCTGCCTTTTTTATTTCAACTTGTTTTCAATTCGTTTTTAATGTGTTTTCATTTCAGATTTTGCGAGTGATTTTATTGTCGAAAAGCCTTTTTCAAATTTAGACTTCCTGAAAAATTTGAAAGAGGTTTTTCCTATGAAAAAATTTATGTTTGCAGCTGTGCTTTTGGCGGCGTCAGTAGCATCAGCTAATTTCTGTGCTCAATATCAGACTAAAGAGCGCTACAATAAGGCGATTAACACTTTAGCAGCCCACCGTCATGAAGGTGTGGCGCAGTTATGTGATCATGCAGGCTTATTGGGTGTTTATGTTGCGCCTACTCACTATGTTAAAAATGTGGGCGAAGATGCGATTGTGGTGCCATTAACGCGTGTTGAATTAATTTACTCTGAGTGGATCTGTCAGTACTTCGTTCAAGACGACAACCAATCAATGTACAAATCAAATTGTTATTCAACGTTCTAAAATAAAAAGGGCCGCGAGGGGCGGCCCTGTACTCAGTCACGGTATGTAAAAACCATTAATTACATACGGTCTTGATCTAATTCAATTTTAAGTTTTTCGAAACCTAAGTTAACGCCGAAACCTTTTGTAAACTGTAATGATAAGTTTACTGTGATAGCTGGGATATCAGTGTGAAGCGCAGCTAAAACACCTACGCCACGGATAACAGAAGCTTGGCCATGAGCTAATAAGTAGTTACCTAATAAGTCCTGAGGGTTGTTTGTGAATAAAGCGATGTTAGCTGCTGCGCCAACGAATGCTACTTTACCTAAAGCAACTTGTGGTCCGATGAAGTGAGACTTCGCTTTTAAAGTGATTGGGTAAGATTCAGTTACACCAGATGCGCTAACGCAACGTAAGTCACCTTTTGCAGCTAAGTGGTATTTGCCCACGATAACTTTAAGGCCTGATGCTTGACCTTTGAAAGTCATGTTACATGCCCATGCAGGGATATCTGCTTTTGCTTGAGATGTAAGACCTAATCCGAAAACCATTGCCATTGCTACTAATACTTGTTTCATAAAAAACCTCCTTAAGGTTTAGTGTTTGTTTTTGTTGAAACTAGAGATAATTACTTTTTTCTTTGCCGTCTAGAGGGGGTAAGTGCCTTACTGTTCCGATCTTTTAAGTCGGGACAGTATGTCCCGATTAGCTTGCGTTTTTTACACGCTAGGTCTATAACTCTAGTTATGAAAATGACAATTAAGAACTTTCTTATGCTGGAGTTAGCAAAGCGCCAGACGCGAAATTCGGCCTATTCGTTACGAGCTTTCGCTCGCGATTTAGGTATCGGCGTGACGACATTATCAGATGTATTAGCTGACAAGCGCAGTCTGTCTAAAACGAATTTAGAAAAAGTATCTGTTAAGCTGATGTTGTCTCCTATGGAGCTTGAGCAAGTATGGCTTGAGTACAAACAGAACTATCAAAAAGATTTAGAAGTCGATGAGCACACTCTGGTTGATGAAGACACATTCCGTCTAATCGGTGACTGGAAGCACCTAGCTATTTTAAATTTGGCCAAAATACCCTCGAATCAGGCGGGAAAGCCGAGCTGGATTGCGAAACGTTTAGGAACAACGACCGAAGAAGCGTCGGTGACGCTAGAGCGTTTACTCAGGCTAAAACTTGTTAAAAAACAAGAAAGTAAACTGGTGAGAACGTCTAAACCGATTGTAACGACGAATAATATTCCGTCGATGGCGATTCGTAAATATCATGCTGAAAATCTTTGGTTAGCCGAAAAATGTCTGCATGATGAACCAGTTACGCGGCGCCAATTTGTCTCTACGACGCTAGCTATTAACCCTGAAAATTTGCCACGAGCGACTGAATTAATGATTAAGACTCGAAATAAAATTGAAGCGATGTTAGAAGAGGGGCCAGTCTCTGAAGTTTATACGGTTTCTTTTCAAATGTTTCCGCTAACGAAACTTCAATCGACCAAGGGAGATAAAAAATGAAAACGACTTTAACTAAGCTTTTAGTTCTTTTCGTAGTGCTTGCAACTCAATCTGTATTTGCCGGTGGTGACCGCGTAAATAACGGTGGAGGCTTAGCCGAAAAAAATGTGATCTACGCTTACGAAAAATTAGAAAGCTACATCAAGCTTTGCTTGGTGTCTGACACTTGTAAGTTAAATCCAACACAGCAATTCATCTTACAAAAAATTTATGACGGATTGCCATCGGATAAAAATTCAACGCAATTATCTTTTTCTTCTGAAAGAGCTAATCCGGGAAGATTTATTATTGATGGAAATGTTCGTGTGGCTAAAACAGGAAGTTTACCGGGCAGCGCGATCATGATTAACGTTGATCTATTATATAATAAGAATCAAAACGGCAGTTACGAGGCGATGAGTATTCCTGAGGCTGTGGCTGTCTTGGTGCATGAGTTTGGTCACCATTACGGAAATTACTCTCATGAAGAGTTAGATTTGATTGGTGTGCGTGTTTCTTTATTATTACAATCGAATTTGATCTCTACACCGTTAGTACCATGGAGATCAGATATTTCTATGACGGTATTAAATCAAGATGCTTCGGGAGCATTTCCTGACGTTCTATTATATGTAGGTAATGATATTATTGATATCAGCCGTCAGTATAAAGCTGAGATTGAGTGCGTGGCTTTTAAAATCCCAATTCCGTTATTACCTTTACCTGATATTAAGTTAAATACAAAAACTCCAAAAGGTTCTATTTTTCACAATCTTCACTGGGACAAAATTAAAGATAGCGAAACAACATTAGATGTTCAGATTACAGGAAATGTATCAAACCGTTGCAAAGTAAAAAGTGATACCGAAATCCGTAATAACTCGGCCCAGTTATCAATTAAATTCCGCATGAATAAAAGCATCGACACCTGGATCTATGACCCACAATCACTAAGTCTGCGCCAATTCGAAGAGCAATGGTGGAAAATCATCAAACTACCAAACCTACCAAACTAAAAGCACAAGACTAAAAATATTTAGAAATAAAAAAGGCAGAGAAGAAACTCTGCCTTTTTTATTAGTGATAATCCTATAAGATAAACTTCGTCGAAGGCGAGGCCGACAAAAAGTCGGCCCTTTAGAATAAGGTCAGCCAGAGGCTGATCAAACAAAGAGCGCCCAAAGCCTAAGAAGGCTTATAAACACCAAAGTAAGCAGCAACAATAAAGATCGCCATCATCAAGAAATAAAGCGGCCAACCGATGGCGCCTTTTCTTTTAACTAAAGCGATGATTCCGCCCATGATTAACCAGATTGTTAGTTTTACGTAAATCCAGAATGGTAAACCTTGATCGTGCATGAAGCCCATGCGCGCGAGTAAGCCGAAACCGCTCACTAACATGAATAACATACCTACACCGTGAGTAACAAAAGCGAAGGTCTTCACTTTGCCGGCGATTTGGTGTCCGGTCCATGCTAGAACTAACATTCCTACTAAACCCGAGGTCAGTAAAAATATTCCTGTTAAGTGAAGCATTTTATAAATTTCGTATGGCATATGTATACCTCCTGCCGGTTGTTATTCTTCTAATCCTAAATGTTTTAGGATCTTTGCCACAGATCTGCGTATTCTAGGCAGACTTTGCTGTGACATCATAATCTTTAAATTTTCTTTTTGTTCCAGGTGAGGGTAGCCACCGTAGACGCCTGGCTTGTCGATGGAGCTGATAACACCAGTGCGCGCTGTAAGAACCACATTATCGGCCACTGTTAAGTGGCCTAAAACTCCGGCGCCACCAGCTGCGATAAATTGTTTTCCGATTTTAGTTGAACCCGCCACGATAAAGCCTGCGGTGATCAGAGCGTTTTCTCCGATTTCGCAGTTGTGGGCGATGTGAATGAAATTATCAAATTTTGAACCTTTGCGAATACGCGTCTCTGTTAAGGCTGCGCGGTCGATGGCGCATAAAGCTCCGAACTCGCAATTATCTTCGACAACCACGTTTCCGATTTGTGGAATTTTATGGTGATTGCCTTGTTTATCAGTTACGAATCCGAAACCATCAGAGCCAAATACGTTTTGCGGGCCGACGATACAGTTTTTGCCGATGTGACAGTTAAAACCTAAGAAAACTTGCGCAGATAAATGACTGCCTTCGCCAACAGAAGAGCCATTTTCTAGAACGGATTGGGCTCCAATAATACAGTTATCGCCGATCACGACGTTTTTTCCGATCACCGCAAAGGCTTCAACGATTACGTTTTTTCCTAAACGGGCTGACGGATCAATCGCCGCTTGGGGGTGAATTCCGATATTCATGGGTTTGTAGCCGTTAAAAAGTTTTAACACCTCGGCCATCGACATGTGAATATTTGTCGTTGTCCAAAGAGATTTACTTTTATCAAAGGCATTTTGAACCTGAGGGAGAAGTTTTTCTGGAATTACGTAGCCTAAAGCATTTTGTTTTAAGGCTTGTTGTAAAAGCTCGTCCGTTCCTGCGAAAACCAAGCTGGTAGCCGTTGCCGAAGTGGGCGGCGCCACCTGGGTAAATGTGCTTGTTTGCGATTGCACTAGTTTAAGTGAAGGACAAGAAGCGGTAATGGCCGAGGCTTCGACCGACATTTGGTTTACCTGTGAATTCATGACCCTAGAGTAATGCTTCGCAACAGAAAAGACAGCATTTTACTTGTCCGAGACATGGCGCAAGATATACATAAATAGTTGATTAAATAAATAAGACATTATTTTTCATGGAGATTGAGTAATGGCTAAAAAAGCAACTGCACCAAAAAAGGCAGCAAAACCTGTAGCAAAAGTAGCAGCAAAAAAACCGGCAGCCCCAGTAAAGAAGGCTCCTCCGGCTAAGCCTGCAGCGAAAGCTACGAAAGCCGCTCCTGCGAAAGCAGCAGCTCCTGCTAAGCCTGCAAAAGCTGCAGCCAAAGCCGATCCCGTGTCTAAGCCTGCCTTAATGACAAAAAAAGGATCTGAAAAAGCATCAGAAGCTTTAAATCCTAAAGATCAGGGCGATTTATTAATCGAAAAAGCCAAAGAAGAAATGGCTAATATCAACGCGGCAAAAGTTGCTGCGGAAAAAAACGCTAAAATTAAACCAATCAAAATTGAACGTGGAAATGCTGCTGACGAAAAAGCAAAATGGCAGGAGTTATTTAAACGTCACGGAAAAGATAAAGCGGCCGCTTACAAAATGACAGATAGTTTTGACGCTCTTAAGCCACTTCAACACAAAGTTTTAGGGTGGGGTTTTGTTTTAAGCAATGAAAATAACCGTCTCGAAGTTCTGTTTGAAAACGGAATAAAGATGTTGATTAGTAACTATAAGGCCTCTTAAGATATCTCCTGCATGGCAAAAGATGATTTAGTACAATTGGATGGAAAAGTAGTGGATGCTCTAGCTGGTGGCCTTTACAAGGTTGAGCTTGAGACCAATAAAGTAGTAGTTAACGCCAAACTTTGCGGAAAAATGCGTAGATTCAATATCCGTATCGTAGTTGGTGACCGTGTGAGTGTAGGAGTTTCTCCTTACGATCCAACTCACGGCTTAATCATGTATCGTCACAAATAATTCAAACAAGAATAACATTCTCACAAACTTACAGAATAATTACATAATAGATAGTCACAGAGGTTTTTTATGGATCAAATGTTAGGTCAGTATTTAACTCGTTTTGTTCCTGCTGTTCCTTTAAAATCTGCAGCTGCAGTTTTAGAATTAACAGCTGAGGGCGGAACAGTTCCGTTCATCGCTCGTTACCGTAAAGAAAAAACAGGTAACTTAGATGAAGTGCAAATTCGCGCAGTTATCGAAGCGAATGAAACTTACCAAGAAATCGTTAAACGTAAAGCTTTCTTAGTTAAAGAAATCGGCGAGCAAAAAAACTTAACGCCAGAATTAGAAAAGCGTATTGGTCTTTCTTGGGATCTTAACGAACTTGAAGAGATCTACAAACCATTCAAGAAAAAGAAAAAAACAAAAGCGACAGTAGCGCGCGATGCTGGTTTAGAGCCGTTAGCTAACTGGATCTGGGACATGGGTCATGGCACTGCAAAAGATGCTACGACTATGGAAGTGAAAGCGAAATCTTTCTTAAATCCAGATGCTAAGATTGTTACTTACGATGACGCTTTAAAAGGTGCTCAAGATATTATCGTTGAGAAAATCGCCAATGAAGCTTCTTTACGTGAAAAAGTTGTTCAGAATTATTTTGAAAAAGGTAAAGTTAGCGCGAAAGCAGCTAAAGGTCTTAAACCAAATTCAAAATATGAAATGTACACTAAAGACTACAGCGATTCAGTTAAGAATTTATTAGAAGAAAAAGCTTCTCACCGTTATATGGCTATGAAACGCGGTTGGGAAGAAGAAGAGTTAACTGTTGAGATCACGGCTGAAGACGACATCTTATTAATGATGTACGAAAAATTTGCGACGACGACCCCTGAAAACGCGATTGGTACTTACTTAAAAGAATCAGCTCGTTTAGCAATGAACGTTTACGTTGTTCCTTCTGTTAAAAATGAAGTGCACGCGAAATTAAAAGAAAAATCTGATGAACATGCGATTAAAGTTTTCTCTGAAAACGTGCGCAGAGTTTTATTAGGTTCACCGTTTGGACCACGTTGCGTACTTGGCGTTGACCCTGGTTTACGTACTGGTTGTAAGGTGGCTTTAGTTGATAAAGGTGGTAACTACGTTTCTCACACGGTGATGTATACGTTAGGTGACAACGCTGAACAAATGGCGAAAACACTTGTTAACGAAGTAACTAAGCAAATCAAAATCGAAGCGATTGCGGTTGGTAACGGTACTGCAGGTCGAGAGACAGAAATTTTCTTAAAGAAAGTTTTAAAAGACATCGGTAAAGCTGAAATTCCAGTTGTTATGGTGAATGAATCAGGTGCCTCTGTTTACTCGGCTTCTGAAGTGGCCCGTGCTGAATTTCCAGATTTAGATGTGACTGTGAAAGGCGCGATCTCGATCGCTCGTCGTTTACAAGATCCTTTAGCTGAATTAGTTAAAATCGATCCGAAATCTATCGGCGTTGGTCAGTACCAACATGACGTGAACCAATCCCAACTTAAAAAAGGCCTAGAGGCTGTGGTTGAGTCTTGCGTGAATAACGTAGGTGTTGATGTGAATACTGCATCATCTTCTTTATTATCTCACGTTTCTGGTATTGGTCCGGGTTTAGCGCAAGCTATCGTTGATCACAGAAAGAAAAATGGTCTTTTCACTGATCGTTCTGAATTAAATAAAGTTCCAAGATTCACAGCTAAAGTTTTCGAACAAGCAGCGGGTTTCTTAAGAATTTTAAATGGTAAAGTGTTCTTAGATTCTACAGGTATCCATCCAGAGCGTTACGGCGCTGTTCGTGATATGGCTACCGATCTAAATGTAAATATCAATGAGCTTGTTGGTGAAGGTGCAAAACAACTTGTGGCTTCTCGTACTAAATGGGCAAAAATCGTGGGTGAATTCACTTTCGATGACATTTACAAAGAGTTAGAAAAACCAGGTCGTGACCCTCGTGATCCGTATAAAGTATTTCAATTCAAAGAAGATATCTTTGAAGTTAAAGACTTAAAAGAAGGTATGATCTGCCCAGGTATCGTGACTAACGTTACTAACTTCGGTGCGTTCGTCGACATCGGTGTTCACCAAGATGGATTAGTGCATATTTCTGAACTTGCTCACAAGTTCGTTGAAGATCCACGTAAAGTTGTAAATCCAGGCGATCAAGTGACTGTTAAAGTTTTAAAAATTGATTTAGCGAAAAACCAAGTAGCTCTTACAATGAAACTTGAAGCAGCTCCTGAGCACAAATCTTTCCGTGATATGAAAGAAGGAAATGCTCAAGGTGCACGTCCACAAGGTGGAAACCGTCCTCAGGGTGATCGTAGTCCTCGTCCGCAAGGCGACCGTGGTCCGCGCCCTCAAGGTGGTGGCTTCGGTGGCGGTCAAAACCGTGATCAAGGTCCTCGCAACGGTGGATTTACAAATAATCCATTTGCGGCATTGTTAACGAACAAAAAATAATTTTAAATAGATTTATATAAATGGGCTGGATTTACTGGCCCTCAAGAAAAGGAAAAAGACCATGGCATTAAAAATCGGTGGCAAAAAAAAGAACACTAAAAACAAATCAGCTCGTCACAAAATGAAAAGAATCACTAAGAAAAAACGCATGATCAAAGCTAAGAAAAAGAAGTAGTTCTTTTTTAACGTGTCGAGAAAGGTTAGCAGGACGCTATGAAAACTAAAAATTTGTTTCTTATTCGACATGGTGAGACGGATTGGAATCGTGCTAAACGATTCCAAGGCCGTACTGATATTCCCCTGAATGAATTGGGGAGAGAGCAAGCTCTTGGCTTGTGTCCACGTATGACTGAATTAAAAATTGATTTAGTCATTTCAAGTTCGCTGATTCGCGCTTACGAAACAGCGCTGATCGCGATTCAAGATATCAAACTTCCTATTCAAAAAGATGATCGTCTGCAAGAAACCAATATCGGTGAAGCCGAAGGTTTAACTTACGAAGAAATGACCGAAAAATTTGGAGCAGGACATATCGAACGTTGGCGTTCGTATGAAGAGCGTGACCTAGACTTTAGATACCCGAACGGGGAGTCAAAAAGACAGATGATGGTCCGTGTTCGCGAGGCCGTTTTAGATATCGCGCAAAACAACCTGAATCAAAATATTGCGGTGTTTGCCCATGGTATGGTTATGCGTGCACTAACGTTCGCATTTCATCAAGGCGTCGAATGGGATTTGACACAATTTCACAATGGTTCCATCCATCATTTTGTATGGGATGACAAAAGACCAGAACACCTGAAATATATTGGTAAAGTGAATTAATAGTTTAAAATATTAGCAGTGTATTCCGTCTAAGGAGATCGTATGCCTGCGTATTTTAAGAATGTTTATTTGAATTCAACAGGATCGTTTTTACCAGGGCCCGCCGTCAACAATGACGAGATGGATGCTTACATTGGTTCGATCAATACACAATCAAGCCGCATAAAACGCAGAATCTTAGCTGAAAACGGAATTAAATCTCGTCACTATGGGATCGATAAAGAAGGTCGTACTCAGTTTTCATCTTCAGATATGGCGATTAAAGCCATCGAAAATACCTTAGAAAATACCGGCGTAAAAATGAATGATGTTCCGTTTTTAGCAACGGGAACTGTTGGAGCAGATTTAGCAGCTCCAGGTTTTGCCAATCTTGTGCAAGGACAGCTGCGAGCAGCACCGATGCAAACGATGAGCTTTAACGGCATCTGTGCTTCGGGCGTTGCTGCGATGAAAGCGGCAGCTTCGGTGGTTGAGCTTGGTGAGTTTAATCGTTCTGTGGCATTAGCTACGGAATTTCCATCACGTTTATTTAAAGCTTCGCGCTTTCAACAGATCGAAGAAAACTTAGATTTCGATTCGCATTTTTTACGTTGGATGTTGTCGGATGGATCGGGCGCGGTGTTATTTGAAAACAAACCGCGCGAAACGGGTGTTTCGTTAAAACTTAATTGGATTCATTTAAAATCTTTCAGCGGTGATTATCCGACATGTATGCAGATTGGTTCGCCGTGGAATGAGTCTAAAAAAAGTTATTTAGATTATTCGTCATTACAAGAAGCTGAAAAAGCGGGTTCATTCTTACTTCGCCAAGATATTCGTTTATTACCTAATTTATTCGACGTAGGAATCAGTGAATTTATTAACTTAGTTTTAAAAAATGAAATTGATCCAAATCATGTGGATCATTTCTTATGCCACTACTCTTCGGAAAGATTTTCTGGTGTAGTGAACACGTTAATGGATAAAGCGGGATTAAGAATTCCGTCGGAGAAATGGTTTTCTAATTTAACGACAAAGGGTAACACGGGTGCTGCTTCGATTTTCATCATGCTTGATGAGTTTATGAAAACGAAAAAGCCAAAAGCCGGCGAAAAGATTCTTTGTTTTATTCCTGAATCGGGCCGCTTTACGGTTTCATTTATGCTGTTTGAAGTTTTAGAAAATGGCAAAGCTCCACAAATTTCAAGACCGAAGTCAGAGCGTAAATTAGTTGAAAACTTATTATTAGAACTTGGTAGTGTTTGGCACAATTACCGTTCAAGCGTTTACCGCACTGAATTTGCGCATAAGATATTTAATAATGAATTTACTGTAGAGAATTACCAACAGTGGATGGAAAACTGGATTCCGCAAGTGCGTGAAGGTTCTAAATGGATGCGCACGGCGATTTCAAATCTTTCAAATAAGTTTGAAGGTATTCAAGAGCTGATTGAAGAGCATGCCGGTGAAGAACAATTCGACTTCAAAGTGCTCTATGCTGATTATCAAAACTCAGGTGGTAAAAAAGATATCGATGATCTAAAGCGTAACCCTGGCGGAGAAGCGCTTAATAAGTACATGTATGAGCGTGCAAATTCAGAAAATCCATTAGGCTTATTGGGCGGTATTTTTATTATCGAAGGAACGGGTCAGAAGATTATTCCGACAATGTTGCCGTTTTTAAAGAAAAGCTTAAATCTGCAAATGAATGTATTTAAGTTCTTAGAGTATCACGGTGAAAACGATGTGAAGCACTTAGAGCGTTGGGCGAATGCCGTTGAATTGGCATTAACTTTAGAGCCAAAAGCTTACGATGATATTTTAGCGACAGCGAAAAAAGTGGCTGAGCTTTACCATGCCCAGTGGGAGCAAGTTTTATGATGATGAAACCAGAAGACATGTTCGCAAACATGCAGCATGATCCGGATGATCCAAGTCCGTGGCATGCGCTGTATTTAGATCAAAGTACGCCGATTCGTCCTTCAGCTAAAACATTGTGGCTTACGAACTCGAGCTCAAATTCACGTCAATTTGTTCTGCCGTTTGCGCGTGTGTTTTCGAAAGTGCTGATTGTTATTTTTCAAGTGATTAAAGCTTTATCGCCGATTGACTGGCGTGCTTCGCGCTTATTACATCAACTTATTTACTGGGGTTTAAAATACTTCGTAAAAAAAGAAGCAAATTATCTGATTTTGCGCCACTTTTGGTTAGGTTCGGAGATTTTAGCTTTTGTCGGTGGAAATGTTCCAGGCGTAAAAGTTCCGATGAATCCTCTGCGTCCTAAAAATTTAGAAGATTTAAAAAATCACTTATTCTTAACTCATGATTTAAATCTTTTTAATTTCGTTATTAATTTAAATAAAGAACTACGTGAAAAAGGCCTTAAGATTAAACCTTTGGAAGCACCTGATTTTTCAATGCTGACAGAGGGTGAATTTGATATCGAGATGCCGAAAGACGGGTTTTTTAATTTTATCGATTTAGAAACGGCGATTGAATTATACACTCCGGTTTACCAGTTTTTCTTAACAGACAATGATTTCTGGCGTGCCACGAATTCGTTACAGTTAGATGAAACAATCGGTGTTTACGCGGCAACAATTTTAAATTCACACCAACATTTAGTTTTGGTGAACAACAAACATCCGCTGGTTTCTCTAATCACTTTAAGTGCAGGGTTTCGTTTAGTGCTTCATGGGCTATCAACTGAGATGGGGCATTGGTTTTTAGTGATGAAGAAACTTGAACAGCGCGAAAAAATGAAAAGCGCCTAAGTCATGAATCTAGAACAGTTAGTTTTAAGTCTTAACCACTGGCAATTCTTTTTGGTAAGCTTTGTGAGCTTTTCTGTTCTGTATTTTTCTTTTTGCAGCATTTCGTATTATTTATTTTGTGTAAAAAAATTATGGCCTAAGGTGCAAAATAAAGATTTTCGACCTGGCCAAATTAGGACTGAAATTAAAAGTTCGTTCTTATCTATTTTTATGTTTTCGCTTTTAGCTATTTTGCTCTGCGAAGGCTTAAAGCGCGGAATTTACAAATATAATTTTGAATTTACGTGGACAACTTTTTTAATTGAGGTTGTGGTGTTATTTTTTTGGAATGAAATTTACTTCTACACATTCCATCGTTTGTTTCACTTAAAATCGCTCTACAAATATCATGTTGATCATCATTACTCTTTTGTACCGTCACCATTTTCGGCCTACAGTTTTCATTGGACTGAAGGGGTGATTTTAGGAGCTGTAATGCCTGTAGTAATGCTTTTTCATGACTTTCAGTTTTATTCAATTATGGTGTTGCCAGCGATGAGCATTTCGATGAATGTCTTAGGGCATTCGAATGTCGATTTTTTTCCGCAGGCCAGCCAAAGTAGTTTATTAAGTTTTTCAAAACGCCATAGCCTGCACCATAAGATTCCGCATTCAAATTATGGCTTTTTCTTACCCTGGTTTGACCAGCTTTTTAAAACCGTAGCTAAAGATTAGCTCCGCAAAACAGGGCACCTGTTAAACTCTTAGACAGTCTTTTAGCGCCTAAACTAACGTGTCAAAACTCACTTTGGAACACGGATAGCAGCTTGATATTGTTATGAAAAAGAATAAACCACTCTCTGTTGCTTTAGCCGGTGTCCTTACTATCTCGATTTTAGCTCCTCACAAGGGCTTTTCCGCAGAAGAGGCCGCGCCCACTCCGTTCTTTGGCGTGGGGTACGTGGGGCAAATGTTTGAAGATATCGCTCATGAATTAAAGCTTAAATTCCAAGAGCTTGTAGCTAAGGTGAGTGGGGCTCACGAGGTGTTAGATATTCAGTTATTGCACCCGTCGGTTGTTAAAATTTTTGATCTTGATTTGGTGGACAGTGTTTTTTCAGATGTAAGTAACGATGTTGAATTCAGAATTAAAGAACTTGTTGCGATCTGGGCTTCAAAAGGTCATTTAATTAACCCAAGTGCACAGTTAGGTATTATTAAAAATGCGCATGGCCAAAGTGTGATTGTCGACTTAGCTGAAGCTGATCTTACAGCTGTTGAAAATGAAATTTTAAATTTATTAATCACACTTCACGGTGAAGGAAAATTAGTCCCATTTATTTCAACGCTGGTTGAGACCCTTAAAAAAGATGCTCATTTTGGTTCACTCGTTAAAGCCATTACGCCAGATGAAAAATTAATTCTATTATCAACAATTGATGCCACAATTACTTCAGCTCGTTCATTAAGAAAGTTTTCTACAGAGTCATGGACTAATCTTTCAAAAAAATTAGAGTTAAAATTAAACGGTTTTGAACAAGATGCGCAAAAACAAACGCGTTTATCTGACAGCAATTATTTTGCTGAATTGGCAGATGCAGCGAATGCTCAATTTTATCCAACACAAAATGCGAGATTGTTAATTGATGGCCCGGCTTCATTTGCTTTACGTGATTCAGCTATGGCTAACGCGAAAGAATCGATCAACATGCTTACTTGGGCTGTGTTAGACGATAAAACCGGACAAGAGTTAGCGGATCTTTTAATTGATAAAGCTAAAGAGGGTGTGAAAGTGCGTTTGATCGTAGATGGTCAAGTGAGCCACCGTGTTGGTTACAAAGAAAACGTCAAACGTATGCAAGAAAATGGTGTTTCAGTTGTTCGTTGGTATAATCCGAAGGCTACGTTTATGGGGCAGCACCGTAAGATTTTAATTGTCGATGAGTCATTAACGATCATGGGCGGGATGAACCCAGGCGATACTTATAGTCATAAAGCGGGTGAAGCTAAAAACTTCTGGCGTGATACGGACGTAGCCATCGAAGGTGAAACGGCAGAGCAAACACAGCGATTATTTACGACACTATGGAATAAACAAATTGATGACCAGGATCTAGCGTTAAAGAAAATCGTAAAAGTTAAAAAGCAAGTTTCTAGCAAGGTTGATGGCCGTGCGATGATTATTGAACATCAACCAACCAATGTAGATGACCAGCACGAAATTTTATTAGCCACGATGAAGACTATTCGTGGTGCGGAAAAAACTGTGGATATTGAAAATGCCTATGTGATCGTGTTTCCGGCGCTATTAAATGAAATCAAAGCTGCGGTTGATCGTGGCGTGCGCGTGCGTGTTTTAACTAATTCTATGGATAGCGTAGACGAACCTGTGGTGGCACTACCGATTACACGTTCAGCAAAAAAATTAGCTGATATCGGAGCTGAAGTTTATTTACGTAAAGGTAGTACGCTTCATTCTAAGTTTATGATCGTTGACCAGCGTTTATTCTTGATCGGAAGTTACAACTATCACCCTCGCTCTGAAAAAATGGAAGGCGAGTCAATTGCGTTATTTGATCATGCTCGTTTAGCGAAACAGGCCACGCAAGCTTTTGAAAAAGATATTTCACCGGAAAGCGCAACACGATTAGATAAATCAGTAGAATTGAATTTACCAATTAACAGTTCAACTTTATTACCTCTGAGAATGTTTTATGATCAGCTCTAATGACTTGTTGGTTTTTTTAGCCATCTTAGCTTTTGGAACGATTAAATACAGTACGATCATGGGGTCGGCGTACTATGTTTTTTGGATGCTTAAGCCATCTTGGTTAAGCATGTTTAAAAAAATCCAGGTGCAAGAGCGTGCTAAACCGCAAGTTAAGTTAGAAATGAAGTATTCAGCTTACACGCTGGTGATTCAGGCTTTGTGTTTTTTCTTCATCTATAAACTCAATGAACAAGGCATTGTGCATATCGTACCCGAGCAGCCCTTATGGAAAGATCTGGTGGCGCTGTTAATTTACGTGATGATCTATGATCCGTTCTTTTATTTTTTGCATAAGATTATGCACCAGAACCGTTGGTTATATCGCAATGTGCATGTGGTTCATCACAGATCGTTAAACCCAACACCTTGGGCGACGTATTCGTTTCATCCGATTGAAGCATTTGCGAATATGCTTTATTTCTTTCCGTTTTTCTTTTTAACCAGCGTGAGTGTGCCGATGTTAGCCGTGATTTTGATTTTAACTGATATGGCTAATCTGGCGGGGCATTTAGGTTACGAAGTGTTTTCTGAAAAGGTGCAGGATAGCTGGTGGGGGCGCTGGATCACAACGCCTACGCACCATAATATTCATCATCAAGTTTCAAGTTCTAATTTCGGTCTGTATTTTAATGGCTGGGATCTGTGGTTTAAAACCTTAAACGCCAAGGACAAGCGTAAGAAATAAAAAAAGCGCTCTTCAATCTAAGAGCGCTTAATAAAAGCTAATTATATAAGTGCTTTAGCACTAGTTCATGTACGTGACTAATGACTGAAAGCCGATTGTGGCTTTGGCCATAATAGCGCTTTGCTCTGCAGCAAGCTGCTTACCTAAGTAGATTACCGTAAATAAGCCAACATAAAATAAAAACAGTCTTTTTCTAAATTCAATCATGGGTCAGAAGATACTCTATTTAGGTCTGTTTGGGGTGAAAAAACACGAGCTGGATGAAAACAATAAATGGTTGTCAAAGGTGTAGACAGAGCAGACAATAGCTCTATGTCATCAGTCGTAGAAATCAGAAATATATCAAAGAGTTATAAGCTGGGCGAAACCCATGTCGATGCGATTAAAAATCTTTCTTTGGTTGTGACCAAAGGTGAATTTACCGCCCTTATTGGGGCTTCAGGTTCGGGTAAAACAACTTTACTGAATCTTATTGGCTGTTTAGACGGTGTTGATCGCGGTGATATCTTAATTGATGGTAAGAACGTTAGAGACTTAAATGAAAATCAGAAAAGTACTCTGCGTAATGAAAAAATTGGTTTTATCTTTCAGTCTTTCAATTTAGTTCCGGTATTAAATGTTTATGAAAACGTCGAGCTTCCGTTAACGATCAGAAAAGATGTTAAAGCTGAAGAAAGAAAAGCTAAAGTTGAAGCGGCACTAAAAGATGTCGGTTTAGCTGAATTTATGCATCATAGACCTGATCAGTTATCGGGTGGTCAACGTCAGCGTGTAGCGATTGCGCGTGCGCTGGTGACATCACCGGCTTTAATTTTAGCTGATGAGCCTACAGCGAACTTAGATTCTAAGACGGCGAATTTAATTATTGATTTGATGTTAGAGCTAAACCGCACAAGACATGTCACATTCTTTTTTTGCACGCATGATGAAAAATTAATGAGCCGTGTGCAAAAAATTGTAAAAATCAAAGACGGTCAGATCGAACAATGATTTGGAAATTTGCCTACAGAAATTTATTACGCAATAAACGCCGTTCGCTATCAACGGGTGTGGCGATTACTGTGGGCTTTGTCGGACTTAATCTTTTAGGTGCGTACATTTATCGTTCTAAAATGGCTTTAGATACCACTTCGGTGTATTCAGCGCAAAAAGGCCACGTCAGTATTTATAAAAAAGATGCGATTGAGCAATACCAGATTAAACCTAAAAAATACGTGTTCAGCGTTGAAGAGCAAGAGCAAGTTAAAAAAGCGATGGCTGATCTTGAATCGCAAATTGAATACACAGGTCAGCAGATTTCTGTACCGGGACTTTTTTCAAACGGCACAAAATCACATCCGGTGGTGATCTACGGGTTTGATCCGGTGGCCTATCAAAAATCTTTAACTCAGCCAATGTTGTTAGAGTGGGCGAAAGATTGGGTGCTGCCATCACAGCGTGAAAATGCGGACCTTTTTGTTCGTAATCCTGAGACAGTTTCGATCACGCCAAAGATTGCTGAGATTCTTTCGTTTAAATACCCGTTAAAAGATAACGACACAATTCAGATTGCCGCACGTTCATTAGACGGTGATTTAAACGCGATCAATGCCGAGCTTGGGGCTGAGCATACGACAGGCATGCAGTTTCTAGAAGATACAGTGGTTCTTATTCCTATTAAAAAAGTTCAAGAGTTATTAGCTACGGATGCTGTTGAGTCTATTTCGATTTATTTAAAGCCAGATGTTTCAATTGATAAATTTATCACACAGCTTAAAGAGAAACTATCAACTTTAGGTTACCCAACGGATGTTTACCGCTTTGATGCACCAGAGATCAATGCTCTTCATCAGGGAACAATGGGATTTCTGTACGTGATGGGTGGATTCTTTTTATTCTTAATTTGCACCGCTGTGAGTTTAACAATTATCAACTCATTAACGATGGGTATTATTGAACGCACGCGTGAAATCGGCACATTGCGTGCGGTGGGCTTTAAAAGTTTAGATGTGGTTAAGCTTTTTGTGCGCGAAAGTGTTTTGTTATCAGTGATTAGCATGGGCATTGGTGTTGTGATTTCATTTTTGGTTTCAAGTGCGGTGAATGCCGCTAATATTCGATTCTTTCCGCCAGGCGCTAGTGCCAAAATTCAGTTTGTTTTAAAATGGAATCTTTATATCGCAAGCTTTGTGTTCGTTCTTTTATTTACGATTTCAGTTTTATCGTCGTTTTTTGTGATCAAAAACAAATTACGTACAAAATTAATTGCTTTACTTAATGATAGTTCAACTTTCGGTGATGACACCGAAGATGGAGACGATGCGTGAAATTTTTAATTCTTTTATTAGCTATTCCTTTTTATGCAAAAGCTGATCTTGCCTCAGACTTATTAAAAGCTTCAGACCGGGCCCGTGGAAGCGTTAAAGATGGCGTGCAGTGGAATGCCGTGATTGCAACAGAGGAAAATGGCGAAAGTAGCACGCGTGAATTTAACATTAAAGCTAAAGGTGATGATGCTTATGTTGAAGCGACAAAGCCAGCAAAGAACAAAGGCGAAGTTTATATCTTTAATGACCGCAATATGTGGTTTTTTAAACCGTCTTTAAAAAAGCCAGTTTCAATTTCAGCTCGTCAAAAGTTAACAGGTCAAGCAGCGAACGGTGATATTGCTTCGACTCACTACGCGCGTGATTATTCAGCGGTGATCGAAAAGACCGAAAACTTAAACGGCGAAAAAATGCATGTTTTAATGTTAACGGCGAAGTCTAAAAATTTAACTTACGATAAAATTCGTTATTGGATCAGCGATAAAACAAAGCTAGCGATGAAAGCCGAATTTTTAACATTACAAGGTAAACCGTTCAAAGTAGGCCTGTTAAAATACGGTAATACTTTAACAGCGGGCGGAGAAACATTTCCGTTTATCAGTGAATTAGCTATCGCAGATGCTAAATTTCAAAATAACAAAAGTACGATCACTTACAAAGCTCCTAAAGTGACTCAGGTTTCGAATTCTATTTTTAATGTGAATAATTTAACGAGATAGTAGAAATGTTAATTAAGATCGCTTTTCGTAACACTTTGAAGAACTGGCGCCATTCGATTTCGGCGTTATTAAGCTTATCGGCTTCATTTGTTTCTTTGGTGTTGTTTGATGGTTACATCGACGATGTAAAGGCGATGTATATCGATAATTTTCAGCATCGTCAGATGTTGGGTGATATTATTATTGAACATAAAGATCAGTATTCAAAAGAGGGCGTTACAAACCCTTGGGATTTCTGGATTACGAAAGAAGATCAGGATTATATTTTACAAAAAGTAAAAGCTGATCCGGTAAAAGCGCCTCATGTTGTTCGTAATCTGAACTTTCAAGGTATGATCACCAATGGCGTGCAGTCGCAGATTTTACTAGGCCGTGGTTATGATTTAGTTGACGGTGAAAAATTGCGCGGAAAAAACTGGTCATGGAATGTGACTTACGGCACACCGCTAGATCGTCAAGAGACACCGTTTGTGGGAGCTTTAGGACAAGGTCTGGCGCGAAAGCTTGCGTGTACTTGGGTGAAAGATCCAAACACCTTAACTTTTTACGGTGGCTATGCAGAAGTTGATAAGCCTTTTGAGTGTTTAACTAAAGATTTACAGATTTCTACAACTACAGTCGATGGTCAGTTAAATGCCGTAGATCTTGCGGCCGTGGCGTTGATGGATGCTGGTTATAAAGATGTCGATGATCGTTATATTCAGACATCACTTGAAGCTGCGCAAACTTTAATGAACACCGATAAAGTGAGCTTTATCACTTTAGAAGTTCCTGGTAGGTCGGTTTATTCGATTGTGGACTATATCAATAACACGATTTTAAAAGATAAACCTTACTTGCAAGCGCAGCGCTGGCAAGATCACCGCTTAGGTGAGATGTACACCAAGACCATGGATTTTCTTTCGATCTTTAGAAACTTCGTGGTGATTGTAATAGTGATTGTTTCAACGTTGTCAGTTCTAAACACGATGGTGAAGTTAGTTAAAGAAAGAACACGCGAAATCGGAACTATGCGCAGTATCGGTTTTTTACCACAGCAAGTGGTTAAAATGTTTTTCTTAGAAAGTTTATTTTTATCTATTATGGGAACCGGGGTGGGGGCCGTGATGGCCGTCATTCTCACTGTGGGGTTTAATTCAGTTAAGATTTTATATAAAGGTGGCATTTTATCTGAGCCTGTCGCTTTTAGAATCGCTTTTTATTCTGAAGCTTACATTGCTGCCTTTCTTTTATTACTTTCAGTAGGAACAATTGCGACGTACTTTGCGACACGACAAATTATTCGCAGCAAAATTATCGATAACTTAACTTATGTGTAAATGGCTTTCTGTCTTATCACTTTTACTTCCGTTATCAGCGTTGGCGCAAAACGTGGAGTTTGGCTTTAGTTATGAAGCGTATTTATTTGGTGAGCAGCGTGATTACGCGGATTCAATTATTAATATCGGCAATGAAGTTTTAAATATTCCTGAAACCGGTGTGTTTTTAGATCAGCGGGCTGAATTTAAGTGGTTAATTAACGATGCAAAAATTATTTTTCGTCCAAGGATAGTGTCGTACCAGCAAAACTATAAAACCGAGACAACTTTAAAAAATGAATCTAAAAGCGACACTGACTTAAATCTTACTGATGCTTTTTATGAGCAATATATCACTGATCGTATTTTTACGACGGTAGGGCTTCAGGTTTACCAATGGGGACCGGCTGAAATTTTAAATCCATCAAATCCGTTCTTTCATTTTAATACCGATCAAAGAAGTTTAGTGTACAAAGAAAAAGGTAAAGCCTTACTTCGTTTAAACTGGAATGCCAAATCAGATTACAATTTTGTTTTTATGGTAGAGCCTGTTTCAAATAACGAGGCTCACTGGATTGCCGAAGAAAAGTTTAAACCTCAATTGGCCGGAAAGTTTGAAACCGCTTGGGCTGGGACAAGAAATTTCTTGGGCCTGGCATTTGGTATTCCAGATAACGCTGATTTTTTTATCGGTGAATATTTTCAATACGAGTTTACTGAAGGTGTAAGTATTTACGCTGATGCTAAACACAGTGCTAATAATTTATTTTACGAGCCGCAGGCTGAAGGTGTATTTCAGCGCATGCTTCCGAGTGATCAAGATGGCACGATGTCGACTTTAGCGGTCGCCGGATTTCGTTACGAAGATAACTTTGATGCAAGACTTGAGTATATTTACAATTCAGCAGGCTATGATCAGCAAAAGTTTGATCAAGCACTTTTAGCTTCATCGCAACTTTCACCTTACTTAGTTGATAACATCAAACGTTTTCAAAAATCTGGTTTAGAGCTTCTATCGCAAAATTATGTGTATTTCTCGTTACGCAAAACAGATCCCCTTGAAATTAAAGATTTAAGTTTATTCTTTCGTTCTTTAACATCGCTTATGGATAGTTCGGGTGTTGAACAATTTGAGTTCGATAAATCAGTGCTTGATTGGATGAACGTGTTTGGTCAGTATTCGGCTTTTCGCGGCGAACAAGATAGCGAATTTAAACTTCTTGATGACTGGAAGGCTTCAGTCGGCCTTAAAGCTATTTATTAGAAATAATTTTTTCAACGATTTCACAAAAACCGCGACCTGATTCAGAAGGCGCTACATAGGCTGGCAAATGTTTCATTTGGGATGTGAAATCACGCACGTTCGCGACGCCAAAAGTGTACTTAAAATTCTCAAATAATGGCTCATCGTTTGGCGAATCACCGACGTAAGCGCACTGTTCAAGAATTTGTGCTTCGTTTAATCCGAATTCTTTTTGTAATAAAAGTTTAGCTGTTGTGACTTTGTTAAAGGCACCAAACCAGCCATTGACGTGAATTGAACTGACTTTAGCCGTTGCGCCATGCGCTTTAAAAATCGCCACTATTTCGCGAATTTCTTCGTCTGAAAGGCGAGGGATGTCTTCACAAAAATCGACAGCTAAATCGTAAATGCGGCAGAATTGGTCTGCTGAAATTGCAGCTTTAGGAACTTTCTGTTTAATTTCTGCAGCGATCACTTGCAGTTTTTTTTGATTTTCTACCAGTGTTGCATCATTAGCAAAATTCCAGCGGAACATTTTTCTTTCGTGATATCGGTAATATAGCCCACCGTTTTCGCCAATCACGGCATCCACAGGCCAGAAGCGGGCGATCATGTCGCACCATCCAGCAGGGCGGCCAGTGACAGGAATAACCTTGATACCGTGCTGCTTCAATTTTGCTAAGGCAGCGTAAGATTCCGCTGTAAGCTGGCCATTCGTCGTGATCGTGTCATCGATGTCGGTTAACAGAAACTGGATTTTTGTCGTGAATTCTGAAATGGGTTTCATGTTCTGCCTTTAGCTGCTTCGGAAAAAGAGGTTGTTTTTTCTACGCGGTCACTACATATAATATAGACACTCTATCATAAAGGATACAACACACAATGGCTAAAAAAGCTGCAGCAGCATCAAGCGCTTCCTCGAGTGACTCATTAGGTTCCGGAACAAAGTTAGTGATTGTCGAGTCACCCACCAAAGCCAAAACAATTCGTAAATTTTTAGGTAAAGATTTTATCGTTGAATCTTGTATGGGCCACGTGCGTGATCTTCCACAATCTTCAAAAGATATTCCTGAAAAAGTTAAAAAAGAAAAATGGGCTCAGCTGGGTGTGAACGTTGATAAAAATTTCGAACCTTTGTATTGCATTCCGAAAGATAAAACAAAAGTTATCAAAAATTTAAAAGACAAACTTGAAGAAGCCGATGTGCTGTATCTCGCAACCGATGAAGACCGCGAGGGAGAATCAATCAGCTGGCACTTACAAGAAGTTTTAAAACCGCGCATTCCAACTAAACGCATGGTGTTTCATGAGATCACAAAAGAAGCGATTCAAAAATCTTTAAGCCAAACAAGAGAGATCGATTACAACCTGGTTCGTGCCCAAGAAGCACGCCGTATCTTAGACCGTTTAGTGGGTTATACAATTTCTCCACTACTTTGGAAAAAAGTAGCTTACGGTTTATCTGCGGGTCGCGTGCAATCAGTAGCGGTTCGTTTGATCGTAGAGCGTGAAAAAGAACGCATTCGTTTTAAAAAATCTAATTACTACGGCTTAACTGCGTACCTTGATAAAGGTGGCGAAAGTTTTGAAGCCAAACTTTTAACTGTAGATCAGAAGCGTGTAGCGACTGGTAAGGACTTCGATGGTTTAACAGGTCAGCTGAACGCCGGAAAAGATTTATTAGTTTTAGATTCTAAAACAGCGCAAAGCTTAGCTTCGAAAGTTCAAGCTGCTCAATGGAAAGTGACAGAGGTTGAAGAAAAACCTGTTCACAGAAAACCCTATGCACCGTTTATCACTTCAACTTTACAACAAGAAGCCAATAGAAAACTTGGTATGAGTTCTAGAGAGACAATGCAAGTGGCGCAAAAACTTTACGAGCAAGGTTTTATCACTTACATGCGTACTGACTCGACATCGTTATCACAAGAAGCGATTCAAGCGGCTCGTACAGCGATCAGTGAAAAATACGGTAAAGAATATTTACCGGCGCAACCGAGACTTTACGACAATAAAAAAGTAAAAGGTGCACAAGAAGCCCATGAATGTATTCGTCCAGCAGGTACACACTTTCAAGATCCTGACGATACAGGCTTAACAGGTCCTCAAGCTAAACTTTATGAATTAATCTGGAAGCGTACGATGGCTTCGCAAATGACGGATTCTCGTCAAAAGCAAGTGTCGGCAAAACTTTCAGCAGACAACACGATCTTTAATGCCACAGGCACAACGATTGAGTTTCCAGGTTTCTTACGTGCTTACGTAGAAGGTTCTGATGATCCAGAAGCGGATTTAGAATCACGCGAAGTGCGCTTACCACAGTTAAAACAAAATGATTCTGTGAAACCACAGAAAATGGAACCAACAGCGCACGAAACAAAACCACCAGCGCGTTTTACCGAGGCCTCTTTAGTTCAAACAATGGAAAAAGAAGGTATCGGCCGTCCATCAACTTACGCTTCTGTTATCGGAACAATTATTGATCGTGGTTATGTTAAAAAAATGGGAAATGCTTTAATTCCAACATTTACCGCGATGGTTGTATCTAAACTTTTAGCGAATCACTTAACTCAATATGTGGATTTAGGTTTTACATCTGAGATGGAAAATTCTTTAGATGAAATCGCTGATGGAGAATTAGATTGGGAAAGTTATTTAGCTAGTGTTTATCACGGCAAAAAAGGTTTACGCTCGTTAGTGGCTGAAGAAGAAGGAAATATTAATCCTGAAGAAGCGCGCACAATTAAACTTGATGGTTTAGATAAGTACGAATTCCACGTTGGTAAATACGGCGCTTATGTAAAAACACAAAGAGGCGAAGAGTCTTTCAGTGCTTCAATTCCAGATGCAGAAGCTCCGGCTGATGTAACTTCAGATACGATTGAAAAATTAATTGAGCAAAAAATTAAAGGTGCTGACTCATTAGGTGTTGATCCTAAAACCGGTAAGAAAATTTATGTTCTTAACGGACGTTACGGTGCCTATGTTCAGTTAGGTGAGAACGATGATGAAGAAATCAAACGTTCAACTTTACCTCCTGGAATGGATCCGACAGCTGTTAATTACGAGATGGCTTTAGAGATTTTAGCACTTCCTAAATCGTTAGGAACAAATCCTGGTAACGGCAAAGATATCAAAGCTGGCGTTGGCCGTTTTGGTCCTTATGTGGTTTGTGATGGTGATTACCGTTCAATTCCGAAAACAGAATCAGTTTTCACAATGAATTTAGAAAAAGCTTTAGCTCTATTTGCGATTCCTAAAAAAGGGCGCGGTAAAGCGGCGGCTTTAAAAGAATTTGGTAAACATCCTCAATTTGATATTGAAGTGAGTTTATTTAATGGCCCTTACGGTCCCTACCTTAAAGCCGGTAAAACAAATGTTGGCTTACCAGAAGGTGTAACGGCTGATACGATCACTAAAGAGAAGGCTTTTGAGCTAATGAATGAGAAATTAGCCGAAGCTGGAACTAAAGGTAAAAAGGGCGCGAAAAAAGCGACAAAGACCCTAAAAAAAGCCGCTAAACCAGCCGAAAAAGCAGAAGCATTAGGCGTTAAAAAAGTTATTACCAAAAAGAAGAAGTAAACGATGTCGGACGAAACAAAAAAAGGCCAGCTTGAGCTGGGACAAACTAGATCGAAAGAGCCGGATAGAAATTTCCATCGCGGCGGTCGTAGTTTTTACTTTTTTGACTTCGACGACAACATCGCTTTTTTAACAACACCGCTAGTTTTGTTTCATAAAGAAACTAAAGAGGAATTACACTTATCATCTGCGGAATGGGCCTTACACCATTCTTCAATCGGCAAAAATGGTCCCTACGAACACTATGATATTTCATTTGACGACGCTGTCGGAACATTCAGACACTTTCGCGACGTGCAGATCGAAGAAGTAGAGCGTCAGCTGGGTAAAAAACAAAGCTTCGTGCAAGATGTGATGGTCGCCTTAGGTCATCCGGATGGGCAGTGGAAAGGGCCTTCGTGGGATTGTTTCTATCATGCAGTTTTTAATCAGCGCCCGATTTCGGTGATCACAGCACGCGGACATTCTGCTGAAACACTTCGTGCCGGGATTTATGAATTCGTAAAAAACGGACACTTACCATTAGAGCCAAATTATTTAAGTTTATTTGCCTGCAGTAACAAGCATGTTCGCCAAGGTTTTGGTGATCATGAATTTAAAATGTCGACAGCTGAGTTAAAACAAAAAGCCATTCGTGCTTCTGTTGAGCGTGCGATTGAAGTTTATGGATACAGCCCACACCACCGTTTTGGTATGAGTGATGATGATCCAAAGAATATTCAGCTGATTGTTGAAGAGATGACTCGACTTAAGTCGCAGTATCCTGAGATGTCATTTTTCATGATTGAAACTCATGGTGGTGATTTCGTGAAGCACGAAATTTCGCAGCATGGCTTAACGACGCCACTTGTAAATGACGGCCTTGAGCAATTAGATCTGTTTGATCAGCTAGCTAAACGAAAATAGTTGAAATAAAAAGAGGCCAGAGGCCTACAAATAAACCGAATCACATTAAGACACATCCAACAACAGCTTAACATAATACTTGTTTGATCGTTCAGACGAAGGGCATAACTGCTAATATTGTCTGCATCTTTATCAAGAGTAGGTCTATAATAACCGTTAGTATATTGTACTAAACAGTTAAGGAAGCACTTACCTATGAAATCACACAAGTATATATTGGCAGCCGCAGCGGCTCTGGCATTTTCGTTTTCACAACCAGAAGCTAAAGCGCAAATCTTTGATTTTAACAAATCTCTGGATTGTAACTGGGTAGATCCGATTCAATCAGCGTATTTAGCAAATCACTTAACTTACAAAAGCGAAGATGCTGAATTACAAAAACGTGTTGTTGAGCAATACATCAAACGCCAAGATCCGGCAAAAATTTATTTACTTCAAGCTGATGTTGATTCAATCAAAACATCAATGAAAAATCTTTTTGAAAATTTAAAGAAGAAAGATTGTAAATTTATCGGTTCGATCCAGGACACAGTTGTTAAACGTGCCGGTGAGCGTGTTGAGTTTGTTAAATCTTACTTAGGAAAAGATTTTAAATTCAATAAAGACACTGAGTTTGTTTACGATCCAGACAAAAAAGATTTTCCAAAAACACAAAAAGATGCTGAAGAGTTCTTATCGAAATATATTCAATTTCAAATTGCGAACTACTTAGCAACTGATATCAAAATTGATGAAGCGAAAACTCGCGTTATCAAAAACTACGAAAGAAATTTAAAACGCTTAAAAGAAATCAAATATGACGACTTAGTAGCGAACTACTTAAACTCTTTCGCGTTAGCGTTAGATCCGCATTCATCTTTCTTTAGCAAAGACTACTATGAAGATTTTAACATCGACATGAAGTTAAAACTTGAAGGTATCGGTGCTACTCTTTCTCAAGAAGATGGTTTTACAACAATCGAAGCTTTAGTAACAGGTGGCGCAGCTGCGAAATCTGGTCAATTAGAGCCAAAAGATAAAATTGTTGCTGTAAGCAAAGGTGCTAAAATGGAAAATGTTGTCGACATGGAATTAAAAGATGTCGTTAAACTTATCCGTGGCCCTAAAGGTACAAAAGTAAAATTAACTATTTTACGTAAAGAAGGTTCTGGTAATAAAAAATTCGACGTAGAATTAACTCGTGAAGTTATTGCATTAGAAGACAATGCGATCACAATTTACTACCAAGATAAAGTGATCAATGGCGAAACGAAAAAAATCGGTATTATCAACTTTCCATCTTTCTATGCTGATAGCGGTAAAGGTGGTAAAACATCTTCTGCTGATATGAGAAAAGTATTAGCTGATGCAAGAGCTAAAAAAGCTGACGGTATCGTGATCGACTTATCAAACAATGGTGGTGGATCGCTTGATGACGCTGTCAAAATCGGTGGTATGTTCATTAAAACGGGTAACATTGTAAAACAATCTTCACGTCGTGGTGCTGAAACTCCGTTAGCTGACGTTGATGATAAAGTTGACTGGGATGGTCCAGTGGTTGTGTTAACATCACGTGTATCTGCTTCAGCTTCTGAAATTTTATCAGGTGCTTTAAAAGATTATAACCGCGCTGTGATCGTTGGTGGTGACCATACTTACGGTAAAGGTTCAATCCAAACAGTTCTTCCAATCCCGGGTGAATTGGGCGCTTTAAAAGTAACTATCGGTATGTTCTTTATTCCTGGTGGTTATTCAACGCAACATAAAGGTGTTGACGGCGATATCGTATTCCCGTCTCCGTTCCATGTGGATGACATTGGTGAAAAATCAATGGATTACTCTTTACCGCCTAAGAAAATCGATGCTTTCGTGTCTAAAGACGCGGTTGTTGAAAAAGGTGAGGGGCGCTGGGATTTCATTAAGCCAGATTGGATCAAAACTTTAAAAGTACGTTCTGAAGAGCGTATTTCTAAAAACGAAGAATTCAAAAAAATTACCGAGGAATTAGAAAAAACTAAAAAACTTGGTAAGACAATTAAAGTGGCTGAGATCGTAAAAGAAAAAGATAAAAACGAAAAAGAAAAAGCCAAAGTTAAAAAAGCTAACAAGTATGCTAATAAAGCTGAAAAAGAAAAAGAATACTTAAAACGCCCAGAGATCCAAGAAGCGGCGAATGTGTTAGGTGACTTAATCATCCTTGAAGAAGGAAAAGTAAAAGACCTAACTAAGTTAGAAAATAAATAATAAGTCTTAAATATTAAGATTTGAAAAGGAGAGCGAAAACTCTCCTTTTTTTATTTGGCTTATGTAATACTTTCTTCGTTATGAAAAAAAAGATTCTTATTCTTCAAGGCCATCCCGACAAACAAAGTTTTAACCACGCGCTTCATGCCGCCTATAAAAAAGGGGCATTGCAAGCTGGCGCACAAGTCGAAGAAATTTTCGTCGGTGATTTAGATTTTAAATTAAACCTGCAGCACGGTTACCGTCAGCGCACAGATTTAGAGCCGTGTCTTTTGGATGCACAAAAGAAAATTACATGGGCTGATCATATCGTGGTGATTTATCCAGTGTGGTGGGGTGCTGTGCCTGCGGTACTTAAAGGTTTTTTTGATCGCGTGTTATTGCCAGGTTTTGCATTTAAAAAACGCGAAAACTCAGTTTGGTGGGATAAATTATTAACCGGAAAGACCGCGCGTATTATTTCAACGATGGATCAACCACCATGGTATTATTATTTAGTTTATAGTTCACCCTCAGACCGAGCGGTGAAAAAACTAACGTTAGAATTTTGTGGTGTGAAACCTGTGAAATTGACGTCGATCGGGCCGGTTCGGCTTTCAAAAGAAACATTTCGTAAAAACTGGTTAGATAAGGTTGAAGCTTTAGGGCTCAAACAATACTAATCAGAAATTGTGAGAATAAAAAAAGGAGAGTTTTCACTCTCCTTTTTCATTTCAATCTGTAATTTAAAATTAGCCAGCTTGTAATTTAGCGATACGATCTTCTAAGCGCGGGTGTGTGCTTAGTAATGATAAAAGTTTAGATCTGCGGTCTGCAATTTGAAACGTTGCAAGAGGTTGCTCGGCAGGAACCGGAGCAGTTTCTTGTTGTAAACGTTGTAATGCGCGAATCATTTTATCTTTACCACCTAAAGCGGCTCCACCAGCATCAGCGCGGTACTCACGGTAACGTGAGAACGCAGCAACTACGAACATACCTAAGATGTTAAATAAAATATCTAAAATGATTGTTGAGATCATTCTTACAACGTGAGCGCTTTCTTCTTTAACTTGCGTAGATAAGATATGACCAATCACGCGGGCTAAGAACATACCGAACGCATTCACTACACCTTGAACAAGAGTCATTGTCACCATGTCACCGTTAGCAACGTGGGCGATCTCGTGCGCTAGTACACCTTCAACTTCGTCTTTGTTCATTTTGCGCATTAACCCTGTAGAAACTGCAACTAGAGAATTAGAGCGGCTTGGGCCAGTGGCGAAAGCGTTCATTTCTTCACTTTGGAAAAAGCCGACTTCAGGCATTTTTGATAAATTTGCATTACGAGCCAAACGGTAAACCGTTTGAACTAACCATTGTGCCTCAGGTTCACGTGCATCTGGCTCGACGATTTCAACACCCATCATCATTTTTGCCATGAATTTCGACAACATTAACGAAATAAAAGCACCACCAAAACCCCAAACCAAACAGAAAGCCATTAAAGAGCCATAGTTAATTCCGTATGATTGTAAGTAAGGCTGAACACCTAGAACATTAAGAATAATGTTAATAGTGATCATGATTAGGGCGTTAACTAAAATTAGCATCCCAAAACGCTTTAAAAAGTTCATTTTTCAATTCTCCTGCGCGTATAAATTAAACCGCGACTGTTAAACAATTGGCATACCTTCGGCATGACAAACTTACCATAAAGGTGAGTTCATATAGTTTAGAGTCAAGTCGGGTCCTACGCAATTGCAAACGGACTGAGCAAGCAATGCATTACGGGTCAGCCATAGGCTGATCAAAATGGCATGGTTCCAAATTGGTGCCGGACCGCTTTAAGACGCTTTTAAATGTGGTATAAAGTAAGCCTTTTTGTTATATTTTTTTCGCATGAAAAAAACGTCAGTTTCTTCTTCAAAAAAGTCTGCTTCAGCAAACAAAGCTTTGCTGATCAAAAAAACTAAAACTACAGAAAAAGCAAAAGCTCCCGCGAAAATTAATTTTGGCGGATTAAGCAAAGAACTTTTATTAACGATGCATTCACACATGGTGAAGTCGCGTGTTCTTGAAGAGCGCTTAATTAAAATCTACCGTGCCGGAGAATCTTTCTTCTGGATCGGTGGACCTGGTGAAGAAGCTTGGGGAGTTCCATTAGGAATGTTGGCTAAAAAAGGCCAAGGCCCTGAATATGATTATTTACATTTACACTACCGTTGTTCGCCAACATTAATCGCGATGGGTTTAGACATGACGGATTCAATCCGTTTAATGATGAATCGTGCGACTGACCCGAATACAGGTGGAAGAAACTTCTCAAACCACTTCGTGATTCCTAAGTGGAATATTGCGCCAGTAACTTCTCCGTTAGAAGTGCAATATCCAATCGCTTGCGGAACAGCCCACGTGCAAAAACGTACAGGCAAAAAAGCGATCACAATCGTAACAGGTGGTGATGCGGGTACGGCCGAAGGTGATTTCGCATCAAGCTTGATCTTAGCTTCACGCAAAGGCCAAGAATTACCGATGTTAATCACAGTACAAAATAACAAATGGGGTATTTCTACTTGTTATGATGGCCAACATGGCGAAACATTTATCGCTGATCGCGCACGTGCATTTAATATTAAATCACAAGTGATCAATGGTAATGACCCAGTTGAAGTTTACTTAACATTAAAAGAAGACATGGAATACATCCGCAAAACTGGAAAGCCAGCTTTTGTTGAAGCGATGGTTTCACGTTTATACGGTCACTCATCTGCATCGGGTGCAAATCCAATTCAAAATGAAGTTGATCCAGTCAAAGAATTTGAAATGAAACTTTTAAAAGCCGGATTATTAAAAGAATCTGAAGCTAAAGAAATCTGGGCAGCATTTGAAGCTGAGGGCGTGCGTGCGACTGAAACAGCACGTGCTGAAGGCGTACCAACTCCAGAAAGCATCTGGGAACACACTTATGTTGGTAGCGAAAACGCAGATTGGAGAAAATTCTAATGGCAAATATGGCTCAAGCCATTCGTATGGCTTTACATTACGCTGAAACAAACTACGATCTTAAAGATGTTTTCGGACAAGACGTGGGCGCACCATTAGGTGGCGTATTCACAGCAACTCAAGGTATTAAAACAGCGTGGAATTCACCGCTTGATGAACGTGGTATTATCGGTATGGCAATGGGCATCGCAATGGCTGGTGATAAATGTGTCGCTGAAATCCAATTCGCTGATTATATTTTCAATACAATCGATTTATTAAAAATCGCGGGTAACACTTTATGGTGTACAAACGGTCAGTACAATTTACCAATGACTGTGATGACTCCGGTAGGTGCTGGTATTCGTGGTTCAGTTTATCACTCACACTCATTCGATGCTTGGGCTTCTCGCTTAGCAGGATGGAAAGTGGTGATGCCATCTAATCCGTTAGATGCTTACGGTTTATTATTATCTTGTATCTTAGATCCGAACCCAACGATGTTCTTAAAGCCAAAAGCTTTAATGCGTGTACGTGGTGAAGAGTTAATTCCTGGTGAACCATCAGACGAAAAAGAATTAAAAAACATGATCGATGCACCAATTGGTGATCGCTCTAACTGGAAAGCGAACTGGCCAAAAATTCAAGAATACTTAGTGCCGTTCGGAAAAGGTAAGATCACACGAGTTGGTGACCAAATCACGGTTGTATCTTACGGACGTCATTTATTACTTTGTAACGAAGTGGCTGATCAATTAGCAGCTGAAGGTTACTCAGTCGAAGTGATCGACTTACGTTCTATTTACCCCTACGACTGGCAGATGATTAAATCTTCAGTTCAAAAAACAGGAAGATTCTTATGCGTGAATGAAGACACAGAAGTGACAAACTTCGGTGAGCATCTTTCTTACCGCGTAACTCAAGAATTATTTTATGAGTTGCAAGCTCGTCCACGCGTCATTGCCGGTAAACATGTTCCTGGTATCGGCTTACATCCGAACTTAGAAGATGCAAGCGTTCCACAGAAACATGAAATCGCAGAAGCGATTAAAGAAATTTGCGGCGAAATTCCGTAGGAAGATTTATGGCAAGGAAGAAGACATCATCTAAGACTCAGCAACCTCGTACTCGTAAACTTCCCTTTGATAAATATGATCTTTATTTAAATGCTGTACAGTCTCCGGAAGGGGATGTGCAGTTTTACCGCGATCGCTACAAAGAAATGTTTGGCGCACAAAAGGGTGGTTTAACTTTACGTGAAGACTTCTGTGCTGGTGGTGCTATTAGCTGCGAATGGGTAAAGCTTCACAAAGACAATACTTCTTGTGGTTTAGATCTTGATGAAGAGCCAATGAGCTATGGTCGCGCGAATTACATAGCTAAGCTTAAGCCTGAGCAACAAAAGCGTGTGGCTTTAATTAAAAAAAATGTGCTTGAAAAGGGATTGCCGAAGGCTCACATTGCAGCAGCGACAAATTTTTCTTATTACATCTTTAGAGATCGTAAAACGTTAACAGCTTACTTTAAAAATGTTTATTCATCTGTGCACAACAAAGGTTTATTCATCGTTGATATGTTCGGCGGTACAGCTTGTACGGATGCTTCTCAAGATAGAATTCCTATTAGAAGTGGATTTACTTACTACTGGGAACAAAAAGATTTTGATCCAGCAACAAACTACGCAAACTTTGGTATTCACTTTCGCTACAAAGGTAAAATGTATAAAAATGTTTTTACTTATGAATGGCGTATGTGGTCGATTCCAGAAATCAAAGAAATGATGCTTGAAGCCGGTTTTGATGATGTAGCTATTTACTGGGAAGGCTCTAAGCGTGATGGTTCTGGTAACGGTAAATTTGATCGTGTAACAGAGGGCGAAGCTTGTTTAAGCTGGATTGCTTATGTGATCGGAATTAAAAAATAATGAAACAAATTCTAAGAATTAATTCTTATGAAGTTTGGATGAGCTTGGGTGTGACCAAAGAAGAACAAGCCCAGCTTCAGCCTGTGCACTTTGATATTACTTTGCATTTTGAAAAATCGGTAAAAGGATCTGCAACTGATCATTTAGACGACGCGATTAATTACGCGGCTCTTGTAAGTCATATTAAGCAAGTGGCGACAGCTCGTTCGTTTAATTTGATTGAGAACCTTTGTTTCATTACCCACCAGCATTTAACGGACTGGGTAAGAAAACATGGCTTTGCCGGTGAACTTGTCACTGAGGCTACGAAAATGCGTCCTCCGGTGCCAGCACTGCAAGGTGGGGTCAAATTCACATGTCAAAGCTCTGTGTAGTATTAGGTCTTGGATCAAACATTGAGCCTGTTAAACATCTTCGTTTAGCTTTAAGTGAAATTAAAAAAATCTCGCAAGTCACTGTTGTTAATGTGGCTAGCATTTATGAGTCAGATGCTTTGTTGCCTGAAAATGCACCTGCTACCTGGAATAAGAAATACCTAAATTCAGCGGTTGAGTTAGAAGTTTCAAATTTTGAACCGTTTAAATTATTACAAGATATTAAAGCGATCGAGCATAAGTTAGGGCGCGCTAGCGGTGATCGTTGGGCACCGAGAAAAATTGATATCGATATTTTATGGGCGCAGGATTTTACTTTTCAAAGCGAAGCTTTAAATATTCCACACGCGCAGATTTTAAATCGTCCGTTTGCGTTGCTGCCTTTACTTGAGCTGCGTCCGGATTTTCCTTTTAATGTTCCGGATTGGATGCATCGTAAGCCGCATCCATTTCACACTGAAATTTCTAAAACCTATGTATGGCCTAAAATGGCGGGAATTTTAAATATCACTGAAGATTCGTTCTCTGGTGATGGGGTTTTGTTATCGCCGTTGAAACAATTAGGAAAGCTTTTAGATGATGGTGCTGAAATCATTGATATCGGTGCGGAATCAACGCGCCCGGGGGCTTTGATTGTCGATCCTGAGATTGAATACCAGCGTTTAGCTTCAACCTTAGACGCGGTTAATAAGTATAAAAAAGATTACGCGCGAGATTTTGAAATTTCGATTGATTCCCGTAAGCCGGAAGTGATGGCGCGTATATTAAACAACTACGGTGTTGATTATGTAAATGATGTTGAAGGTTTTCGGCAGCCTAAGATGCGTGAGCTTTTAAAGCTCACAGAGGCTAAGGCAATTTGTATGCATTCATTTTCAGTGCCTCCGGTAAAAACTGAAACAATTCCAGAAGGTGAAGACTTATGGAGTTATTTGACTGACTGGTGGGTAAAACAAAAAGAAATTTTTGCGCGAGAGAATATTTCGACCGAGCGAATGATCTTTGATCCGGGTATTGGTTTTGGCAAAACGCCCCAGCAAAGCGTTGATATTCTAAATTACCTGGAAGGATTTAGCGGAATTCGCGAGGAGATTTATTTAGGGTATTCACGCAAATCGTTTTTAAGTCTATTAACCGATAAACCAGCTGCAGAACGTGATCCAGAAACAGCTTTAGTGACTGAAGCCATCAATCAAGCCTATGCGCAGTATTTACGAGTGCACAACGTGGCACAGAATAAGCAGGCTTTAACAGAGCGGACTTTACTATGAGTACATTAGATTACCAAAACGTAGTTACAGCTTTAGAGGCATTAAACGTAATGCCTAAGACCATGCCTGGTTTAGAAAAACTAAAACAGGCTTTGCAACATAAGGCTTGGTACTTAAATTTAGCGCCGGAAAAAATTATTACTGTGGCGGGAACAAACGGTAAGGGGACGACCTGCGCTGCTTTGCAAACGCTTTTATTATCTGCCGGAAAAAAAGTAGGGCTTTATACGTCTCCGCATTTAATCACGACGACAGAGCGTATTCGTGTGAATGGTGAGCCGATCTCTGAAAAAGATTTTATTCAGCTTTATTTGGATAATCGTGACGTTATTCAGCAGTATGAGCTAACACATTTTGAAAGTTTAACGTTAATGGCCGCTGAATATTTTTTTGCTAAGAATGATTTAGATTATGTTATTTTCGAAGTGGGCTTAGGTGGAACCTATGATGCCACCAACGTTTTTCCGAACCGTTATTCGATTATTACTGCTTTAGCTATGGATCACCAAAATATTCTAGGTAACACCGTTTTAGAAATTGCTAAAAATAAATTCGGCATTATTAAGCACGGCTCTAAAGTCATACATCATCCCTTGCCTGCCGAAGTGTTCGCTTTATTTTCCGAAGTTTTAAGTGCTACGAACTCTCAGGCAATTGCTGCCGTGCCGGGAACCATTCATGCTGAAAAAGATTTTGAACCACATTGGTTTTTACAAACACCTTGGGGAAAAACCATGGTGAATATTCCAGGCCACAGAGCTTGTGAAAATATTATGACGGCTCTCACGATGTTTGAAGAGCTTGGTTATGAGCCGCAAGATCATTTGCATAGTTTAGAAAAAATCCCGTGGCAGGGCCGTATGCAAAAGATCAAATGGCCACATATGGAAGCTCCGGTTTATTTATCGGGTGACCATAATATCCAAGGGGTGCAAAGTTTAGTGCAGCTTCTGCAATCGTATGATTGGAATGAGTTGCATTTAGTTGTCGGCATCGGTCAGGATAAAGCGGCCGATGAAATGCTTCGTATGTTGTTTGCACTTCCGCGTTCAAAAGTTTATTTAACGATGACACCTTTTAAAGGCCGTGGGCTTATGGATTACCCGGATGAATACCGCACCAAAGCTGAAGATGAAAATGATAACGTCATAGAGTTATTAAATTCGCTCACGGCAAAGAAAAACGATATGGTTCTTGTGACTGGCTCACTTTATTTAGTGGGTCAGATTTTATCCGAGCTTAAACCTAGATAAATCCAGAATTAGCCACAGCAATCAGTGAACTGATCGGGGTTAAATCACGGTCAGCAAAGCGGTTTTTTTCTCGTTGGGAGAGGCGAGCAAACTCGTTCACCAGTTCATTTAAGCGGTCGTAGAACTGATTCTTTGATTTTTCACTTAAGCGTAAGTACGACAAGCGGTGCAGAGACTCGTTACTGTTCTTTTGGTTTAAAACTTTCTTCAAAGTATTTTCTGACCATTCATGGTTTAGTTTTTTAACTAAAGGGCCGTCGCTGGCCCAGCGAAATAAACCTTTGTGAACTGAAACGATTCTTTGGTTTTTTCCGATTTTAATCAGATCTAAATTTTCCAGCTTTAAAAGATTTTTTTGCAATTGATCAGCAGAAATCTTTTCTAATTTTTTAATAGTATCTAGCGGCTTTTCTTCAACCGCTAAAAACCAGTAAATACGAAAGAGCAGGTTGTTTTCAAAAAGGGCGCTTTCTTGTTTCGGACTTAGACGCACATTTTTAACCTCAGCTTCGTCAGCCAGTTGAAACAAATCAGCCAGGGAGAGGCCTAATAATCTTGTGATTTGTTCCACGCGTGTTAACGAAATATCTTTACCGGTTAAAAGTTTTTTGACTCCGGATTCACTCATCGCGAGCTCGTCCGCAAGTGTTTTGTAGGTGATTTTTTTTACCTTTAAAACCTTCTTTAATGTTGTAACCACATTGCTGTTCGTCATTCGTTGTTTCCTGTTTTGTCGCCTTTTCCAGGCCAAAAGTACCGTAATTAGGTACCTTTTATTCAAATATATAGAAAAAAGTTCAGTCTTGTTAAGATAAAAGTATAGGTTGGAGGAAAAAATGCGGCAAAAGTCTAGTTTGATTAAAAATAAAGAGGCGGTAAAAGCCATGCGCACAGCGTGCGGCATCTCATCGCAGCTGCACACGTTATCTATGACTGGAGCGGTTGTGGGGCTGACAGAAAAAGAACTCGCGCAGAAAATTTCGCGCGTGTACGAAACAACTGAAGCGGGAAGTTGGGCGTATCCGATGTTAGTGGGTGCTGGTTCACGCACCACAATTATTCATGCTCAACCTACGCAGAAAAAAATTAAAGAAAATGAATTAGTTCTGATTGATATGGGTGTAAAGTACAAAGGCTTTGCCTCTGATATCACACGCACTTGGCCAGCCGGAAAGAAATTTACCAAAGAGCAAAAAACAATTTACGATATTGTTTTAAAAGCTCAGAAAGAAGTGATTAAAGCCACACGCCCGGGTGAAACGCTTACAGGCTTACATGCGCTATCGAAAGACATTTTGTTAGAAGGTCTGCTTCGTCATAAAGTGATCGCTAAAGATGAATTAAGCGAAGTTTTTCCACATAAAACATCGCACTGGATTGGCCGCTTAGTACATGATGCTTGCCCGTACTTTAACGAGGACGAAACTGCAGTAAAGCTTGAAGCCGGAATGTTATTTACAGTTGAACCAGGGCTTTATTTAAAAAAACGTAAAGATAAATATAATAATATCGGAATCAGAATCGAAGATGTGGTGCTAGTCACTGAAGATGGCTGTGAAGTCATCTCCAGTGTAGCAAAAGAAGTGGATGAAGTTGAAGAGCTTAGATCTTATTGAACTCTTCGAGTTTACCAGCTACCGTGTCGAGGGCTTTAATCCAGAATTTTTTATCAGTGATATCTTCACCTAAATGTTTCTGGATTAAGTCTTCGGCAGTCATAAGACCAGTGTCACGTAAGATCGCTGTGTACTTGTTACTAAAATCTTTACCCCATTCATTTTTGCGGGCGTAAAGACTTAAACTAAATAAATACCCAAATGTATACGGAAAGTTATAAAAACTCATATTCGCAATCGAGAAGTGTAGTTTCGTTGCCCAGAACATGGGATCAGGTTGCGAAAGACTATCACCGTACCAGTTCTTGTAAGCGTCAGACATTAACCCAGTTAACTCATCCGGTGTTACAAAACCATTTTTACGTTTGTCATAGAAATTCTTTTCAAACTCAAAACGTGTCGGAATATTTAATAATAAACTGACGGCGCCTTCAGCGATTGACCAGTACACATCTAGTAAGTCGTCTTTAGTTTTTGCTGACGCGATTTGGTAATCGAATAAAGTTTGTTCAGCAAAGATACTTGCGGTTTCGGCTAACGACATCGTGTACATCGTCGCAATCTTTGGCATATCACGCATAACCCAGTTGTGATAAGCGTGACCAAGCTCGTGAGCTAATGTCGACGTATTTTGCGAAGAACCAGCGAAAGTTAAAAACACACGTGGTGATCTTGATTTAGAAAAACCACCGCAGTACGCGCCATTGCGTTTATTCGGGCGCACACTCGCATCGATCCAGTTTTTATCTAACATCAATTGCGCAAATTCACCCATCGTTGGGTCCATATGTGTGAACGCATCTTTAACTTGGCGAAACGATTCTTTAAACGTTAAGCCAGTTTCAGACTTGATCGGAGCTGGAGCTACTAAATCCCACGGGTCTAATTGTTTTTTACCGTAGTGTTTAGCCATCGCCTTCGCTGTTTTTTGCACGATCGGACGATAGTCAGCCACGGCATCAATCATCGCCTGTAAAGTTTCGGCTTTTATACGGTTATCATGAAGAGGTTCATCTAAATAATCTAACTTCTTCTTATCGTTCGAACGAAGTTTATTAACATCGTGTCTCCAACCAGCAAGAGCATTTAGAATCGCGGCTGCTGATTGCTGGTGCTCGCGCCAAGTATTTTGAATACCTTCCCAGCTGGCTTTACGAAGTGGTTCATCGGCGCCTTGTGTATTGCCAAAGGCCACTGCAATACTGGTTGGTTCTGGTGTTGACGGATGGTTGATTTTCACTCGTGCAGAACTTGAAATTGAAGAATAAAGATTACCCCAAGACGTGTGGCCATCTTTATTTAAAGTCGACATGATCGCTTCTTCTTTTTCTGATAAGAGATTGTCTTTTTTAAGACGAAGTCTTGAAAAGTGAAAAGCATAGTCTTTAATTTTTTCAGCTTTGAAAAAGCTTTTAAAGTTTTCTTCAGATGTTTTAGATAAAAATAAATTCAGCGGTGTAATCGCAATTTGAAATTGTGAATTCACATCTTTATAAAGATAAGAGTACATTTTTTCAGCTTCTACGTTTTTAGAATCTAAAGAAAATTCAAACGAAGCGTACGAAGATAAATTGAATAACAAGATTTGCGCTTGAGAGTAGATGTTTAAAGTTTCTTGTAAACCCTCTAAAGCCTGCGCAGAAAGTGTTTCTTCAGGCTTTGCTAAAGAAGAGGCAAAACTTTTTAAGTTGGCTTCAATTTTAGCTGTTTGTGTTTTTAAAATTTCTAAATCAGTTGTGAATTCTTTCGAAGTAAAAGACGGGTATTCAGTGGTGTTATCCCATCTTGGTAATGTTTCAATCATTTTGGAAAGTCCTTTCTTACGAACAAGCTTTTTACTTGTAGATCAATCGCATTTAATTTTGCAACAGCTTCGTTGCCACCGCGATTGATCACGCATAATACAGTGTTGATGTTGGCTTTAACCGAACGAAGATCAGCCGTACTTAAAATAACTTGGCCACCTGAGGTGATGACATCTTCGATGATGCAAACTTTTTTATTTTCAATCGCAGCGCCTTCAGCAAATAAACATGTTCCGTAGTCTTTGGCTTTTTTTCTAACGAACGTTACGGGAATTCCTGTTTCAAGTGAAATCGCTGTGGCTACAGGGATTCCGCCCATTTCAAGTCCAGCTAAAACTTCCGTGTCTTTTGGAACGAGTTGTGCCATTTGACGAGCGATTTCGCGCAATAATTCAGGGCGAGATTCAAAACGATACTTATCAAAGTATTCATTCGAGATTTGTCCTGAACGAAGTTTGAATTCTCCAGTTAAATGTGCGACGTCGAAAATTTTTTTAGCGAGTTCTGAATGAGTCATGCAGTTTCCTTTAGACACTAAATTGTTCGAAAAAGTTTGGCTTAGATTATGCTTTAATTAAGGAAGTTGGAAGTCATGGTGCTAAAATGAAAAAGCAATTAAGCTTATGGTTTGAACAATTGAAAGAGCAATTGATCAGTCGAGGAAAAGCCTCAGACTTTCAAACCCTACGTCTTTTCGCTATCTTAGCGGGCCTGACATTAATCTTTGTCGTAATGCTTACCGTAGTTCAGTTCTCGCCAGTAGCGCCTAACCATAGCGAAATTAAGCAGTCTCTGGACCTTAGTACTGAGGCCAAGCTGTCACCGTAGTTCTTAGATCAATTTAAACAATAGTCTATTTTGGCAAGGGCTCTGCCCTCGCCCCTTCGGGCTTCGCGAAATAATCGCATCCTGCGATTATTTTCTGTGCTGTTTTTTGCGTTGTTGCCATTGTTCCATGGCGTACTTGCGCATGTCTTCGATGTTGTCGAATTCATCCATGATTTCAACGCCTAATAGGGTTTCTACGGCGTCTTCAAGGGTTACAAGGCCGGTTGTGACTCCGTACTCGTCGTTTACAATAGCTAAGTGGGATTTTTCTTTAATAAAGAAATCTAAAACTTGCGATACCGTCATGCGCTCGGCCACATTTGAAATCGGCATTAATAACTCGCTGATTTTTTTATGATGTTGGTCGGCTGATAAAGCTTCTAAGATTTTATAGCGGTGAGTAACGCCGATAATATGATCTAAAGAATCTTGATAAACCGGAATGCGTGAAAAGCGGATCGGTTTAAATTTCTTTGAAACTTCGTGAACTGTCATGTCGCCTTCAAGCGCCATGAACACTGATCGCGGAGTCATAATATCAGAGACATAAACATTATCTAACTTCATTAAGTTTTTAATGATCGTAGATTCTTTCGCTTTTAAAGTTCCTTCTTCAACGCCGATTTCAGCGTGTTTGATCATCTCATCACGAGTGACATCAGGCTCTTCAGTGCTTGAAGCTAAGATGCGTGAAATCATGTCTGACATTTTCACAAAAGGGTAAACGGCGATTGTCATCATCTGTACGCAGTACGCACAAAAGAGCGATAACGATTTCGGATTATTCTTGCCGATTGTTTTCGGAACGATTTCAGCAAAAACTAAAATCATAAAAGTTAAAAACACAGAAAATAAAGTTACGTAAGTATCGCCAAAAGTGTTGTGCACTTCAAAAGCGATCCAGGCAGAACCTAAGGTGTGTGAAATTGTATTTAAAGTAAGGATCGCAGAAATCGAGCGATCCATATTGTCGATCACATGTTTTAAAACTTTGGCTGATTTAGGGCGTTGTTCAACAGCAACTTCAACGAAGGCTGGCGACAATGAAAGCAAAACAGCTTCACATAATGAACAGATAAACGAAATAGACAAGATCAGCACGAAGGCGATCAGAATTAAAACCATGTAGTTAACACCATAGAAGACGTCATCTTAGCATCTTTTCTGGGGTAAAAGCTAAGAGCTTCTAGACCATTGACCGGGAATTGATATTTTCATGCTTAATCTGCGCGCAAAACAACTAAAACAGATGCATTAGCGTAAGGCTCGGGTAGGTCTCTTGAATTCGTGCTGTGTCATAGTTCATGGCTCTGTGAGAAACCTGGAGGCCGATATGAAAATGCCCACCAAGATGTTCAAGATAACCAAAATCAATTTGTGGTCCGTGGCCATCAGTTAACGGGCCAAGTTCAGCAAAAAAATCGTAGTGACCTAAGATAAGCCAACCGGAGTTCCAATAATAACCAAGAGACAGGCCGTAGGATTTTCCGGTTTGATATTCAACATCGTTACGTGATTCAGCCACATAATGAAAACCTAAAGTGGGGCCGCCGCTTCCGATGCGCCCGAAATACATTAAATTAAAATCGGCCTTGCTTGAGTAAATAGAATTTTTAGAAGGGGCGCTTGTCAGGCGAGCCGTTGCCGCGCCTTGAAGAATCACCGAGTACATGCGTGGTGATAATGCCGCAAAGCTATCGAGTGAAATAAAAAAAAGAAATACAAAAGCAAAGCCACGCATCATTTTTTAATTTTAGGACAACATTAAACAGCTTGTATATCAATTTTCACAAAGCTTAGGGCTTTTTGGGATGTCTTTAATTTTTTAAATCCTTCATGGGCTATTTCAACTTGGTCTGACTATTGAATTATCCAAAGATTCTAAATTTTAAGAAGAGGTGAAAAAATGTTAAAATTATTTTCTGCGCCGTTATGCGCACTTATTTTAGTTTTCGGACTTTCAAGTTGCAGTGATTCTGATGATGATACAGCGTTAACGGGCGAATCTTCGGATTTGATGGTTCAGCAAATCGGTGAATCAATGGTTTCAGTTGATGAATCGAGCGGAAATAATAACGGCACATTTACACGTTCAAGTTTTTTAGAAGCCGCCTGTAGTGGTGTAAGTTTTGGCGCGTGTGGAGCAACAGTTTCGGCAACAGCGGTTAAAGATTTCAACGGCTGTACTATTGTGAATGGGTTAGTTACTGTATCAGGTACAATCACGCTTACTTACGCTGGAACAGGTTCGGGTACATGCACGATTCCTGCGGTGGGCGACAGTGTCGCTCAGGTTCCGGCATTTACCGCAAGTTTAGTTGGTAACAACGGATCTTTTGCGGCTTCAGCTTTATCAACAGGGCAGACACTAACTCGTGCAAGTTCAGGCACCTTTACTTTTGCTAACACGGGTATTCGCCGTGTGTACACATCAGGTTCAGGTAATGCGATTGCTGATATTACAACACTCACAACGTCTGATATTACGATTTCTGGAACAACAAGAACAAATCGTGTTATTAACGGAGGTGTTCTGCAAGTTACGAACAACTTAACAAACGAAGTTTGTAATGTTTCACCTAATAATGTGACGTGGACTTCAGGCTCTTGTTCTTGTCCGACTTCAGGAACTTGGACGGGCACATGTTCAACAGGACAGCCTGTTTCAGTGGCCTTTACGTCAACGTGCGGAAGCGTTGAAACCATGTACGGTACGGCTTCTAAAACGCTTACGATCGAACGTTGTAATTAACAAAAATTTTCGTTGGCAGTGGGTCACTCTAAGGCCCACTGTCAATATTCTAAACGCTCAATGGTTGCATAACCTTTTATATCGCCCCCAATTACGGATTAGGAATTGCTGGTTAGGTCTTCGACCTTAAACCCAACCCACGTTTTTTGGAGGAATAATGAAGTTATCAAAGTTAGTTCTTACAGTTATTTTAATGTCTGGTTCAATGGCCTTCGCCCAACAAGAAGAAGTGCTTTCGGATGCACAAATTCAAGAAACCTACGCTGTTCAATGCGGTACTTTAGAAGAAGTCGGTAAAGCCGTTGGCCAAGATATGTCGACGATCACAGATGAAGAGAAAAAAGAATTACAAGAGATGCGTAAAACAACTTACGACGTTTTAGTTGGCGGCGAAAAAGCGATTCAAGCGCTTTTAGATGAAGGTAATAAAAACGACACGGGCGGATTCGGTGTGATTTTAGCTTGTGGCCTTATCGATCAAATCGGTTCAAAAATCTCTGAAAAAGGTTGTTTAAATATCGAGACTGGCGAAACAACTAAAGGCGAAGCAGGTATCAAAGCTTGTAAGTCTGTAATGGATGCGATCAAAGCTAAACAAAAATAATTCCGCGCGGACGCGCAGGAGGCGCTGCTCGCACGAGCTGCGCTGGACTAATCTCAAAAAAAAGCCCCGGTGTCTTCCACCAGGGCTTTTTCATTTTTAATGTTACTTAAAAATTTATCGAGATTACTTTTGCTCAGCTGCACGCTTAGCTGCGTACTTCTTAGCAAGTTCTTCTTGAACGTTACGTGGCGCTGGAGAGTATTTAGAGAATTCCATAGTGAACTCACCTTTACCTTTAGTCGCTGAACGTAAGTCAGTTGAGTAACCGAACATTTCTGTTAACGGTACTTCTGCTTCGATCGTCACGTTACCTTCGATAGTTGTCGTACCAGCAACAACACCACGGCGTTGGCTGATTTGACCAGTTGCTGGACCTTGATATTCTTCAGGTACAGTTGTCTCAAGTTTCATGATCGGCTCAAGAACTGTCGGTTTAGCTTTTTGGTAAACTTCACGCATTGCCGCCATAGCTGCAATTTTGAAGGCCATATAAGATGAATCGACATCATGGAATGCGCCGTCTACTAAGTCTACGTCAACATCCACGATAGGGAAGCCGATCATAGGACCTTTAGCACATTGCTCACGGAAACCCTCTTCAACAGCTGGGATGAATTCTTTAGGAATACGACCACCCACAACTTTATTGTTGAAACGGAATACTGAACCGTCTTCTTGTTTTTCAAGAGGTAAGATACGGCCAGAGATTTTCGCGAATTGACCAGAACCACCTGTTTGTTTTTTGTGAGTGTACTCGTAAGGAGCTTCAGCACCGATTGTTTCACGGTAAGCCACTTGCGGTTGACCAACAGTAACTTCGCAGTTGAATTCACGTTTCATACGCTCGATGTAGATTTCTAAGTGAAGCTCACCCATTCCTGAGATGATTGTTTCATTAGATTCTTCGTCACGGTGAACGCGGAAAGTAGGATCTTCTTTACGGAATTTTTGTAACGCCTTAGAGAAGTTATTCGTACCTTCTTTAGATTTCGGAGCGATCGCTAAAGAGATAACTGAATCTGGAACGTGCATAGATTGCATAGAAGCTTGGATGTTCTCGTCACAGAAAGTATCACCTGAAGCACAGTCGATACCGAACATAGCTACGATGTCACCAGCGTATGCTACTTCAACGTCTTCCATTTTATCAGCATGCATGCGTACAACGCGCGGTACTTTTACCGATTTTTTGTTCACTTGGTTGATGATGAAATCACCTTTACGAAGTGTACCTTGGTAAACGCGCATGTAAGTTAACTGTCCAAACGGAGTTTCTTGAAGTTTGAACGCTAATGCTACTAGAGGTTTCGAATTATCCGGAGATAATGGGAATTTCTCTTCGTTTTTAGTTAAGTCTAAAGCGTTTTCAATTTTTTCAGATGGGTTTGGTAAGTAGTAAGTTACGCCATCTAATAAATGTTGAACGTTTTTATTTTTGAACGCAGATCCGCAGAATACTGGAACTAATTTTAATGAGATAACGCCTTTACGGATAGCCGCTTTCATCTCTTCGATTGTAGGCATTTCTTCCATTAAGAATTTTTCAGCAATACCGTCGTCGATATCAGCTAATTTACCAACTAATTCTAATTGGTATTTTTTAGCATCTTCAACCATGTCAGCTGGAACTGGGATTTCAACGATGTTTTCACCGTCATCACCTTGGTTTTCGTAAGCTTTCATAGTTACTAAATCTACGATACCACGGTGTTTGTCTTCTAAACCGATTGGAATGTTAACCATTACAGCGTTAAGACGTAATTTTTCAACTAAAGCATCTTTAACACGGAACGGGTTAGCACCTTGACGGTCTAACTTGTTCACGAACGCTAAGCGCGGAACATTGTAACGTTTCATTTGGCGGTCAACTGTGATTGATTGAGATTGTACACCAGCAACACCGCAAAGTACTAGAACAGCTCCGTCTAATACGCGAAGAGAACGTTCAACTTCTACTGTGAAGTCAACGTGGCCCGGTGTATCGATTAAGTTAATTGTATAATCTTTCCAGTGAACTTGAGTTGCTGCTGACTGGATAGTGATCCCTTTTTCTCTTTCAAGATCCATCGAGTCCATTGTTGCGCCAACGCCATCTTTACCTTTTACGTCGTGGATTTCGTGAATTTTACCGCCGTAGAAAAGGATACGCTCAGATAAAGTAGTTTTTCCTGAGTCGATATGCGCTGAGATACCGATATTGCGGACTTTGTTAATGTCCCAAGTTTTTGCCATTTTAACCTCTAGTTTAGATGGGTTTATGTTGTTGTTTTTATTCAATTAAAGATAACGGTCTATCAGACTTTTTTTAGAGACGCAAACGCTATGGCAGACGCCCAAAATAAGGGCAAGTTTGGAAGTGGATTTGCAAAGTCTATTGATAGCTATGAAGTTGTACGTTAACAGGCTCTCAAATCCAATATATTTGCTTACAGCACATATTGTGTCGGTTCTTTCGACATTGGGCGCGCTTTCGTCGGTCATCGCGAAGGAGAAAGTCCAATGAAGTTAAGAATTGTTTTATTGTTATTGTTAGGATCAACGCAGGTCTGGGCCGGAAACCAATGTCTGAACCTGTTTGATGACCACCAACTTCTGTTAGACCGCAAAAGCCTGATCGAGCAGGATTTATCTTCTATTTACATGGCCGAAGTTGCCGGTAAAACGCCTGCCGAAGTTGCCGATATGAATCTGAAAACGTTGGCCAGCATTCAGCAAGAAGTGCCGTTCAAAACCACTTCAACACGCGCCGTGGAAATCACTGAAATGGCGGCGGATAAACTTGTCGATCTAACTTATGAAAATCCGATCGTGAATCCAGGAAATAAAAAATACGATCCAAACCGCAATATCGGTTTTTGTTTTGGGCGTGCGACATTTATTCATTTGATGCTGTTAAAAATGGGCGTGCAAAAAAATTCGATCCGCAAAATCTGGGCGATTGGTCCTATGAATACCGGCGATATTAACTGGCGTTACCATGTGGCAACTATGGTTTACACTAAAAAAGGTTGGCTAGTGCTTGATACAAATCACGGCGGGCCAGTATCTCCGCAAGAATGGATTGCGACATATTCAAAAATGAGCACTGACGGTAAACTACGTTTTTATAGCAGTGATGCCAGCAAGTTTGCTTTTATGATGGGAAAATATTCGCGCTTACAATTAGGTATGGATATTAATCAAGAGCGTGATTTTTACCGTGGTTACTTTAAAGACATGATGGAATGGGTTCGTAAAAGAAAATTATCAGAAGACGGCATTGTTTCTGTCGATAAAGATCTTACAGAAAAACAATCAATTTTAAACATGACGATGTCTGATATGTGGCGTTCCGTCGTTGAGTTTTTACGATAAGTTCTTTAAACTCTACTGAGTGCACGATTTAAATCAAATTCTTCAAAAACATTTTGGCTTCGCGGAATTCCGCGGAGCTCAGCGCGAAGTGATTGAACGTCTTTTAGGCGGTCATTCGACGTTAGCGCTAATGCCGACCGGAACAGGAAAAAGTTTATGTTTTCAGTTTATGGCCCATGTGCAAAAGCCCGGTGAATTGGTGCTGGTTGTTTCGCCGCTGATTGCCTTAATGCAGGATCAAACACAAAAAGCTGAAAGCACGGGGCTTCGGTCGTCTTTTATTAACTCTTCAATTTCGGGTGATGAAAAAGAAAAACGTTTACGCCAATTAGCTGATGGAAAATTTAATATTTTCTTCGTTACACCGGAGCGTTTTAAAAAAACTGAATTCTGGGAAGTGATTCAAAAACAAAAAATTTCTTTATTTGTTGTCGATGAAGCTCACTGCGTTAGTTTGTGGGGCCATGATTTCAGACCTGATTACGCTAAACTTGGCGGAGTCATTGAAAAATTAGGAAAGCCTACTGTATTGGGGTTAACCGCGACCGCAACTATTCCCGTACAAAAAGAAATTTGCCAGTCGTTAGGGCTTGAAACTGAACAGGGCATTGTGACTAGTGGTATTGAGCGTCCTGAATTAGCTTTAAGTGTGCAAGACATTTACGGCGAAGAAGAAAAGTTTGAAGCCATGTACGACATTATGAAAAAACACCCTGACCAATCCGGCATCGTGTATTTTTCATTAATTGCAACCTTAGAAAATTTCGGCCGCTTTTTACAAAAGCACAAATACACGTATTTAAAATATCACGGTGATCTTATGCCGGGGCAGCGCCGCCAGAATCAAAATCAGTTTTTACGCGCTAAACCCGGTGAAACCACGTGGATGTTAGCCACTCCGGCGTTTGGCTTGGGTGTTGATAAACCCGATGTGCGTTTTGTTTTACACAGTGAAATTCCATCAACTTTAGAATCTTACTTTCAAGAAGTAGGACGTGCGGGGCGTGATGGCAAGCCGGCTAAAGCAGTTTTATTTTACGATGAAGATGATGTTTCAATTCAGATGCAGTTTTTAGATTGGGCTTATCCGGATAAAAACTTTATTTTAAAAGTTTATCGTTTAATTAAAGATAATTATGACCGTGTTTCACAACAGGGTTTTGATTTTCTGCGCGAGCAAATGACTTTTAAAAATAAAAAAGATTTTCGCGTGCAATCAGCGGTGAGTATCTTGGCCCGTTGGGGTTGTTTAGAAGAAGTTGATAGTTTATTTGGTTATCGAGCTTTACAAGAGCCGGCTGAATCTTTATTTACCCAAGAAAACCAAGACCTTCTAAAAAAAGAACATCAAAAAAAATTACTCACGATTTTACAATGGGTGAAACAAACTGACGAATGCCGTATGAAGCGCATTTATCTTTATTTTGGCCACTACATTGAAAACGACTGCGGTGTGTGTGATGTCTGCGCTCAATGATTTTCCAGATCCGCATGATGCTGACATTATTGATGGTGTCATTGCAGTCGGTGGTCTTTTAGATGCACCTAATTTAAAACTTTCTTATAGTTTGGGAATTTTTCCGTGGCCCCATGAGGGATACCCGCTGTTATGGTTTTGTCCTGATGAGCGCGGTATTCTTGAGTTTCATGAATTAAAAATTAATCGAAGCCTAGCCAAGTGGATTCGTAAATACGAGCCGCTGATTAAAGTCACGGTAAACCAGGCTTTTACGCAAGTGATTCACGAATGCCAGCAGCAAGTGCGGGCCGGGCAAAAAGGCAGTTGGATCACACCAGAAATCATCGACGCTTATACGGAGTTAAGTCAGCAGGGTGGTGCGCTTTCGGTAGAGTGCTGGTTAGACGATGAATTGATTTCGGGTATTTATGGTGTTCGCAGTAAAAACTATTTCAGCTGTGAGAGCATGTTTTTTAAAAAAGATAATGCTTCGAAGTATGCTTTTGTCAGGCTTGTGCAGTATCTTAAATCACAAGGCTTAACCTGGATGGATTTACAAATGGTGACCGATGTTTGTGAGTCGCTGGGCGGGAAATATATTTCGCGTGAAGAGTTTCTGGATCGTATTTAAATCGTTTGTAGCATAGGGAATGTGTTTTTGCGTTTTTCCAATTCACCCATCGAATTGTAGATCCATTTTTTGTGAAAATCTAAATTTAAGTATAAACTTTCGCCAAAGCAGTTGTTAAAAGTGTTTTCCGGATCTTCGTCTTTCACTTTGAAAGTCGCAATAGCAATGGCTTGGAGATAGTCTTCTCCGTCGCGGTCAATAAACAGCGGAGCCCCGGAATCCCCGCCGCAGACGCCAGTAGAATATCTTTGGCTGCGTTGGATAACCCGGTTAGAGAAATCGGCTATATTGAGATTTAATTTGGCTTTCATTAAAGTTCCATTCAATGGCGGTGGGCCATCAGTAAAACTTTCTTGTTGAAAGCGAGGGTCTTCGGCCAAACGGTTATATTCGCTGATGCGCCCGTAACCGGCGACGTAACCCTCAGCGGTCATTTTCACATCTTTACTTTGCGTCATGTAAGATACGGTATTGAGATCTTTAAAGTAAGTCGGCAAAGTTTTCGCGCCTTCAATAGGACGGGTTAATTTTAAAATGGCTAAATCGTAACGGTTAGAACGGTTAGCTGGGCCTGAGATAACTCCCTTGGCCATTTCCCGTTTGCGGGATTCTTGGTATTCGTCAGGAACTTTGAAATCTTGAATCTGGTAAATTTGGTTTGAACTTAAAGCTTGGTTTACATCGTCGGTAAAAATCACGCGTGATTCTTGAATGTTCGTTGTACAGTGAGCCGCTGTTAAAATGTAGCGCTCATGCAGAATCACGCCGCTGCATAAACCGAATTTGCGAAACAGTGACGGTGAACTGCTATCAAAAGAAAAGTTTTTCGCAATATATACCGTACGGCCAAAAAGTGAATCATTTCTTAGAACCGGGGTTCCACGTAAGATACTACCGTCGATTTTAGTTTTATCCATAAACTTTGGATCACCACAAGCGGCCAAAGTGAAACTTAAAAATAGCGTAGCCCAAAGACGTAAAGTCATAGAATGTTCGAAATTCAAATTCTATGCGCGTTTTCGCGGGGTTATATGCGATTTGGTAGATGTGTTAGCGTCGAACTTTTACTAAGTCTGTTAAAGAAATAACAGTCGTATTAAGAGCTACATATTTTTAAGTGTATCAAAATGAGACGTGAGAAAAGTAGCTTATAAGCTACAAACTAAAGATACAGATTCATTAAAACAAGCCAGCTTAAGATCGAAAAGAACATTAACGTTAGATAGAAAAAGTGATCGCCCACTTTTTTGCGATCGTTATCGCCACCAAGGTTAAATTTTTTCGTATCCATTTTAACGGCTAGACCTTGAACTAGGTTGATGCGTTGAAGGCGGTCAAGTTTATAGAAGTGAACGGCCACTTCGTTGGAATAGTTATCTTCAGGCGCTATACGAATAACGATCGCGTAACAGGCCATTGATTCTGAACCTGGAACTGCAAATTGGATTTTGATAATTTCGCCTAATTGCGGTGATAGATCGTTCGCACAAACAAACGATAAACCTGTTAAAGAAACATTTCTTAATTCGGTTTTTTCTTCCCAAGGTAGACGTTCAGCTCCTGAATAGCGAATCAGACTATTATCCTGGGTATCCAGGACATATCGTGGTGATCGTGCGTGATAGCGTGCTAAAGAGCCAGACATAGTACTTACTTATCGGCTAGTCGTGGAACAGTCTAAAGACAGTATCTTGACTTGAACCTAACATTCTTCGGTCTTAAACTGAGACACTCATGAGTCCAGCGCAGAAAAAAGTCAGAAAGAAAAGAAAAGTCAGAAGTACCGAGCACCCCAAGAGCTCGGCTGAGCTGTTTAATAACCGCGAATTAGGCTGGTTGCAGTTTAATTTGCGCGTGCTGCATGAAGCGCAAGATAAAAAAAATCCTCTTTTAGAACGTTTAAAATTCTTGTCGATTTCTTCGTCAAACTTAGACGAATTTTTTATGAAACGCGTCGGTGGTTTAAAACGTCAAATCGCTTACGGTTTAACCCCGAAATCTTCTGACGGGCAGACGCCGAAAAAGCAATTGCAGATGATTGCTAAGTTACTCACGACAATGCTTCATCAGCAGCAAATGCAGATGGACCAATTTCGTTTAGAGCTTTCGCACAAAGGCTGCGATATTGTTACTTATAAAAATTTAAAACCAGCGGATCGTAAGTTTTTAAAAGATTATTTTTTAAAACAAATTTTTCCTATTTTAACACCGCTGTCAGTAGACCCTGGGCATCCGTTTCCGTTTATTTCAAATCTTTCGGTTTCATTAGGTGTATCGCTAACACAGACAAGTGCTGTGGATGATGATAAAATTTTTGCTCGCGTAAAAATTCCTAAACTTGTGGATCAGTGGATTCAAATCGGCGAAACAGGTCGTTACATTCACGCCATCGAAGTCGTGAAAGCGCATATTGCTGAGCTTTTTCCACAGATGAAGGTGAAGGGCACAGTTGTTTTTAAGGTCACACGTAATGCTGACTCTGATCGCGAAGATGAAGATACTGAAGATTTATTATCAATGATCGAAGAAGAACTCCGTCAGCGTAGATTCGCCGAACTAGTGCGTGTTGAATTTTCTGATTGTACCGATCCATGGCTTAAAACATTTTTGATTCGTGAACTAGAGTTAAAAGAAGAAGACATCTACGATATGCCGGCTGAATTTGATTTAGTCGATCTTCCGCAATTAGTGAGTCAGTTAACTTGGACCGGTGACAAGTACACGCCATGGTCTCCGGTTGTACCTGCGGTTTTATCAGAGCAAATTTCAATTTTTGATCAGATTAAAAAACACGATATTTTAATTCACCATCCGTTTGAATCTTTCTCGGCAACAGTTGAGCGTTTTATTTCTGAAGCAGCTCGTGATCCGCATGTGCTAGCGATTAAAATGACGTTGTACCGCACAGGTGATAACAGTGCGTTTATTCGCTCCCTGATTGAGGCCGCTGAAGCTGGTAAGCAAGTTGTTGTGCTTATCGAGCTTAAGGCCCGTTTTGATGAACATAGAAATATCATCTGGGCGCAAGAGCTTGAATCAGCCGGTGTTCACGTGGTGTACGGAGTGGTAGGCCTTAAAACACATGCGAAAACTTCGCTAGTTGTTCGTAAAGAAGAAAAATCAGTTAAGACCTATGCGCATATCGGTACTGGCAATTACAATGAATCAACGTCAAGATTTTACACCGACGTTGGTGTGTTAACTTCTGATGAACGCATTACGACTGAATTGATCGAGTTGTTTAATTATTTAACGGGTAAGTCGATGAAAACCGATTACCAACATTTATTATTAGCGCCGATTAACATGTTTAATAAGTTTAAAGAACTTATTTTACGTGAAGCCGATCACGCGAAAAATAAACGCCCGGCGCATATTATGGCGAAGTTTAACAATATGGAAGAAAATGATATTTCGTTAGCTCTATATGAAGCTTCACAAGCCGGTGCCAGCGTACAATTAATCGTGCGCGGTTTCTGTTGTTTAAAACCGGGTGTTAAAAAAATGAGTGATAAAGTCGAAGTGCAATCAACGATTGGCAGATTTTTAGAACACTCACGCATTTTCTATTTTAGAAACGGTAAAGAAAACCCACTAGACGGCGATTTCTATATCGGTTCAGCCGATTGGATGTATCGTAACCTTCACGCCCGTGTAGAAGCGATTACACCGATTTACGACCGCACAGCCAAAGAAAAACTGTGGGATATTCTACAGTCGTATTGGAATGACCAAGCACAAAGTTGGCAGATGAAATCTGACGGTAGTTATCACAAAAAACAAGTGACCGATCACAAAGCTATAGCCGGCGTACAAGCAGAAATGATGACGAAGGCCCTACAAAAAATCACGTTAACTGAAGACGATCTAGTTAAAGACGAAGAATAGCTTAAGCTAACAAATCATGAATGCTGCCTTCTTTTAGGCCGGTCATTGGGATTTTTATCTTAGTAATTTCAAAACGATTGATAATCATTAAAATTAAATCCATCGCAAGATCTAATACATCGATGCGGTCAGGGCGAAGTCCTAACGCTAACTTTTGTTCAACGCTTAACTTTTTCCAATGCTCTTGGATTTTTAACAATTCAGATTTTTCTAAATGTGTTTGCGGCGCTTTTTTAAGAATAGCAAGTTTTAATCGCGCGATCGCATCGAAATTTCCACCGGTGCCTACGGCCACATCAAAATGGTGGCGGCCATTTTTAATTTTTTTAAGATGGCTTTCACAGTATTCGCGAACGTTTTTATTTTTGTTTTTAATGGATAATAAACGTACAACGCCTAACGGGTAACTTTTCGAAAATAAAATCTTTTCTTGATAAAGACCTGTTAATTCGGCACTGCCGCCACCAATATCAATCAAGAGGGCGTTATGAAAGTGATTCGATTTCGATTTTAAAATAGCATTACGAATTAAGCGGGCTTCTTCTTGGCCCGAGATAATATCTAGCTTAATTTTGCTGGTTTTTTTGATTAGGCTAACAACCGCTTTTTTGTTTTTAGCATCGCGCATAGCGCTGGTGGCAAGGGCGATGGTCTTTTGCACTTTGTTTTTCTTATTTAACTTAGCAATCTTTTTGAACACTTCGACCAGCTCAGCCACAGTTTCCGGTTGCAAGCTTTTATGCTCGAACACATCAGTTCCTAAGCGCAGCGGAGCTCTAAACTTCTTTATTTGCTCCCATTGGCCATTTTCATGAATTTCCATGATAACAAGGCGTATAGCGTTTGAACCTACGTCGATCGAACTGACTCGCATATGTTAAGTTTTCCTTTAAAAAATATCCTAAATGGGGCGCTCACAGATTGCAAGTTGTGTAAGACTTGTGGTCTAATACTCTCTATGGAAAGAACAATAGATAGCCAACTTGAAGATTTAAAGAAAACCATCCTGGAAATGGGAGGCTTTGTAGAAAAAGCTTTAGCCACGGCCATAGACGGTTTTATGAAAAAAGATCTTTCGTTGTTAGCTTCTGTTCATGAAATTGAAAAGCACGTGAATGAACTTCAAATCAAGATTGATAATCTGTGCTTAAATATCTTAGCGAAACAAGGCCCGGTGGCTAAAGATTTACGTTTGATTTTATCAGTGATCAAAATCAACACCGATCTTGAGCGTATGGGCGATCAATGTGTGAATATTGCCTACCTTGGAAAAGATATTATCAAGCGTCCGCCGCAAAATATTCCGGTTACCGAAATCGAAAGAATGGCGACGGTAACACGCGCCATGGTTAAAGGTTCGTTGGACAGCTTCGTGCGTATGGACGCTGTTTCTGCCGAAAAAATCCTTAAAATGGACGATGAAGTAGATACTCTAAAGAATGACGTAACTGCGTCGAACATCAAAATGATTAAAGCTGATGCAAGCCTAACAGAAACTTGTCTCGACATTATCCAGGTGGCGCGTAATCTAGAGCGGTTAGGCGATCACTCAACGAACATTGCTGAAGATGTGATCTTTGCCTTTACAGGAAAAGATATCCGTCATGGGACCAATTAAAGAAAAAGCACAGATTTTAATTATTGAAGACGAACCGGCTATTGCAGAACTTATTGCTTTAACTCTTCGTGAATTCGATGCTCAGATTGAAAAAACATTCTCGGCTGAACAGGCCATTTTTCTTCTGCAAAATAAATCTTACGATCTTATTTTAGCTGACTGGATGTTACCAGGTCTTCAGGGCATTGATTTAGTTACAGCTGTGAAGAATAAAAATCGCGATCAGTTAATTCTGATGATCACAGCTAAGGCTGATCCTGACTCAATCGTACGTGGTCTTGAAGCGGGAGCTGATGACTACGTTTCAAAACCTTTTGATCCACGCGTGTTAGCGGCCAGAGTTAAAAACTTACTTCGCCGTAAGCAGGCTGAACCACAGGCACAGCAGGTTCTAGGTTCGACTGAAGTGGTTGAGTTAGATGGTCTAAAATACGATTATGGTCGTGTAGAAGTTACACTTAAACAAAATCCAATCCACCTTACGCCATCAGAGTTTAAGCTTTTAGGATTCTTATTAAAATCTCAGGGACGCGTTTTAACGCGCGATCAGCTAATAGATTTGATCCAAGGCGAGGATGTAAGCGTAACTGGCAGAACCATCGATACGCACGTATTTGCCCTTCGTAAAAAACTTTTAGAATGGGCTGAACACATTGAAACAATCAGAGGAGTCGGGTATAGAGTCAATTATTCAATATGACTCTAATGTACCTGGTTTTTTTCATTCTTGGGCTTATCTTAGCGTGGGTTGTTTCCTACGCGGTTTTTAGCCGTAAAATCAGAACACAAACTAAAAAAATGGTGCAGCTTATGCGCGCCGATGAGCTTAAGCTGGATCGCCCAGACGATGCGTACGAAGATGACGATGGTCATTTCTTTGCCGACCTTGAACGTGCGTCTTACACCTTACGCCGCAAATATTTACGTTTAAAAAAGAATGCCTTTGATGAGCGTGCGGTTTTTGAAACGATCTTCTCTGGTCTAACTGAAGCCGTTGTCACTGTGGATCGCCACTTAAGAATTATTTCTTTTAACACAGCTTTCATGCAGCAGTTCAAATGGGCTCCATCTGTAGGAACAAACAGCTATTACTTGCAAGATGTGATTCGTGAACCTGAAATTTTAGAATCATTTAAAAAAGTATTTAGCGGCGAACAGGCCGAACGTAAAAACATTGGTGAGTTTCAACTTTTTGCAAGTCTTCTTCCGTCGGTTGAAGATCACAAAACGTGGGCTTTAGGGGTTTTCTACGATATGTCTGAAATCCAAAAGACTGAAAAAATCCGTGTGGATTTCGTAGCGAATGCTTCTCACGAGTTACGTACACCGCTGACAGTCATTCGTGGTTATGCAGATTTATTAAATGCTAATTTGCAAAAAGAAAATTCACCGCACACTGAGCTTTCGCGTCCTATCGTTGAAAGCGCGCACAACATGACTTTGTTATTAAACGATTTATTAAATCTTTCTCGTTTAGATAATTTAAATAAAATTGAAAAAGTGAAGTTAAACACTAAAGAAGTGACGGCAGATATTTTAGGTGAACTTGAGCCGATTATTTCAATGAATAATAAAAAGGTGATTTGTTATTTTAACGAAGAACATGTGTTTGCTGATTATTCAAGTTTAACTCAAGTTCTAAGAAATCTGATCGTGAATGCTATTCGTTATTCAGGTACAGAAAAAGATTCTGAAGTGATTGATGTCAGATGGAATAGCCTAGGCACGACGACTCAGCTCGTAGTGAAAGACCGTGGCCCTGGTATTGGTAAAGAGCACCAATCACGCATTTTTGAACGTTTCTACCGTGTTGATAAAGGCCGTAACCGCAATCAAGGTGGTTCAGGTTTAGGTTTAGCACTTGTTAAACATCATACTAAAATGCACGGGGGCCAGATATCAGTGCGCTCTGATGTGGGCGAAGGCTGTGAATTTACCTGTGATTTTCCCAACGGATTATAAGCTATGAGACAACCTAACGAAAAGTTTGAGACTTATTTTTCTTCTGTTTATGGCGAGCGCTGGCCAAAACTTTTTCAAGCTTTAGAAAATTCTGAAACGCAAGTGTTACGTAAAAATATTTTTGCAGATTATGAGGCGAAAGATTTTTCGGCATCGCAGTTTCCCAATAGCTATCAAGTAAATCCAGATATCAACGTGCACAACTTACGTGATAGCCATGACATTCAAGTGTTCTACAAAATGGACCCAGCCAGCGTTCTTGTCGCTACAGCGCTTGATGTGCAGCCCGAAGATTTAGTTTTAGATGTTTGCGCAGCTCCGGGTGGTAAAAGTTTAATCTTGGCTGAAAAACTAAATGGCACAGGCCAGTTAGTTTCAAACGAATATTCAAATGCCCGCCGTGAACGTTTAACGCGTGTTATTCGCGAATACCTACCGTATGAAATGCGCCAGAATGTGTTCGTGCAGGGTAAAGACGGCAACTACTACGGCATGCATAAAGCTGATGTCTTTGACCGCGTCTTAGCGGATGTACCGTGCTCTGGTGAAAGACATTTATTAGAAAACCCACAAGAGTTCTCTGAATGGACAAAACGTCGCAGCGAAAACTTAGCTGTGCGCCAGTATTCGTTATTATCGTCAGCGTATCTAGCTTGTCGGGTAGGTGGACAAATCGTTTATTCGACGTGTTCGATTTCGCCGCTAGAAAATGATGACGTCGTTAAGAAATTAAATAAAAAACGCTCTGTTGAATTTTTAGGATTTCCGGATGCGGCTAAGTATCCATTTTTAGAAAAGACCGAGTTTGGTTATCAGATTCTACCGGACCGTTCAGAAGGTTACGGCCCGATGTATTTCTCGATTATTCGTAAGCTTCAAGAATAAAAAAAAGCCCCGGTACTTCTACCGAGGCTTTCATATTTCACTTTAAATTTTTAAGACCTAGAAGTGTTTTAAGTATTCGATCAACGCTTCTTGTTCAGCCTGTGTGAAGCCCACTTTGTTACGAGAGTATTTCGTACCGAAGTAGTGACCGCGGTTTACTGTCATATCAGGACATTTGCTGGCTTGAACTAAATCTTTAGCCGCTAATTCCATGAAGCGATCACGAGCTACTTCGCCTTTTAAACCTTTGAATTTAATTTCAAAAGTTGCACGCGTTAAAGAAGTGATCGCATCGATTAATTCGTATTGCGCTTGTAATACTGTTTTTGGCGCAAACAACACGTCTAATTTAACACCAGCGTAAGTTAAGTCGATGTTTGAAAGTAAGTTGATCGGAACACCTGCAGGAAGAGGCCCGATTTTTAAAACCTTACCCACGTTTTGCTCGCTAGCGATCGCATTATCAATCGGAGCATCGTATTGGGCGACTTTACGTTTATCGTTATCTTTTTTAAAGATTTCGTTAGCCGCAATAACTGGTTTTTCTAAAGCTTCTTTCGTGTAAGTTACTACGAATTCGCCATCTTGTTCTTCAAATGATCCGCCGTTAGCTAAGATCGTTTTAAATACCGCAGTTTTAAGTAAGAACGGTACGAACTTGATAGGAATTTTGATGTAACTGTCATTGGTAATTACATCAACTAAGCCCGGAATTTTATCGCCATAGATAGAAGTGTAAGTCACTTTCGCTTCACCTGGGCGAAGAGATTCGCCACGTAAATCTGGATTTAATAAACGTTTCATAGAATCTTCGAAAGAAGCCATACGGCCTTCAACAGTTCCACGATAATCAAATTTACCTAATGAGTTGTTTTGAAAGAATGGGGCTGTTGACCATAAGCTCACTAGTGACGGTGGACGTAAATAACCACGGCCGCCAGCTGGAACTTCCATCTCTTCAGCTTCTAAAAGAGCACCCATATTGTTGCCTGATCTCATTGTCGTTGCGTAATTCACGCGGAATGTGCCAACAGAAGGTAAGGCTTTGTATGAGCTAGAAGCGAAGTTATCCCAGATATTATCTTTGATCGCGTTTGTTGCAATTGAGCTGCAAAGATTCGTGTCAATGGCTGTCATCGGAACACGGATATCAGTTGATAAGAAGTTATTATCTAAGAAATCTTTTTGGTTAACGATGGCTTCGATTTGTGTGTGGTACTCTTGAGTTTTTGTGTACTCAGTGTATTGATTCCAGCATTTCATGTAACCAGCGCCTACGCACTCTGGACGATTGAAAATACCGTAAACTTTTTCTGGAAGTTTGCTTGAGTGACAAGCGGCACAGTTATTCGCGAATAATTTTTTACCTAACTTAATTTGTTCGCTTTCGATATCTTTTAAGTACTTAGCGCCATCTGGAGCAGCTGCTAAAGCGTCTTTTTTAGAAGCGACCATTAAGAACATTGCTAGATCTGGTGTTTGGTTGACGTTGGCTTGCCAGTAACCAGAATTAGCCGCAGCTTTTTTAATTTGGAACGGTGTAATGTTTGATCCACCGATAACTGGTACGAAGTTTTCTAACCAGTGTTCAGAGAATAAACCGATGTTAACGTAAACGCGGTTTAAAGCACCTAATACACCCACTGAATCAGCGCCATCTTTTAAAACGCGCGGAGAAAGTACAGTGGCATTATTATTTTTTGTAAATGCTAATAACGGAGAATTTTTCGGCATGCCTGGCATCATCGAAAATTGGTTATTTAGCGTTTCGCCATCTTTTAAGTTTTCCCAGTTACCGAATTTGGCAGCGGCGTGCATACGTGCGCCTAATTCATAAACGGCATTCATTGTACGAGGATTGTTAATTTGATCAGAAGACACCAGAGAAGTATCTAAAGCACCAGGGCGGGCTGTGTGAGCTAATTGGTAAATAAAGTTATCTACGCTTTTTTTGTAGTTAAAGTTAAATACGCGGTCAAACCAGTAGTACTGAGCGCCCACGTTTGAACTTAAATTCGCCCATTTTGGATTGTTAAAATCAGCAGGCGGTAAAACAGGATTTGGTCCAACGTGACAGAAAGCACAGCTCATACCCACGCGGTAAGGTTTAACTAAAGTTGGGTCGTTATAATAAGAAGGGTCGTTGTAGTAGCGGTTTGCATCCCAACGGTTCGCTGCTTTTTGATCGAACTTAGGATTTGTAAATAAACGAAGACCGATAATTCCAGTAGGGTAGCCGTAGAAAGAACCAACTTCTAAAGTTTTTTGTTGGCCTTTCCAAGTTAGTGTTGTGCCGCGGGCTCCAAGTTTTGCACCAGGATATTTTTTAGCATCTGAAAATGGTTCTGGAGGGCAGGCTGCAGATGTAACACGTTTATCAAGTCTTAAACCCCAACGCTCAGGAAGTGGTTCGGAATTTTTAACGTAACAAGGTTCGTTCACTAAACCGATTTCTTCCCAGCGGTTAGAGCGTGAGTAAGGTTGGTTTGGATCATTCGAAACTAATTTTAATAAATCCAAATTACCAAAAGTATAATCACTTAAGTAATCCCAGAATTTATCGTTACCACCAGTCCAGGCAATCCAGTTGTTGCGGCCTTTAACGAAGGCTTTGACTGCATCAGCTTTGGTAATGCCAGGAATGTAGGGTTGTAACGCTTTATGAATTTGATCTTGGTTTTCCGGGCGACTAAAACCGTAATCCATATCCATGTAGTAATCTTCTGCGGCGCCATTTTTCATTTTAGCGATAAGATCTTTACTGTTTTCTGCCAGCATCGCTTCATCTTTTTTGTCGAGATATTTACCGACAAGGGGAAGCTTTTGGCCGAGTTTAAGTAACTGTGCTTCAGCAGTCATAGTGGTGAAGCTGAGCAGAACTAATAGCAGAGCGATTTTTTGCATAAAACATCCTTTTTTTTGGCAAAAAACTAATGAAGGCTAGACATATATATCTAACCTTCAAATCTTAACATAATGTAGATGTAAACCGATACCGGACTAGCCGGGGATTCTGGATATAGGTCTAGCCTATAGATTCATTTGTCGTGTCACTTTTTTGGAGCATCGAAAGGCGATAGCTTTGTAAGCTGTAGTGGCCGTAAGTTTTGATGCGGTACAGGTCTAAAACCTCTTGCTGAACCTCTTCAATAACTTCAACGTCAAGCCCTAACGGGGCGTACATTTTCAGATGCTGAAATTCTTCGACGAAAAGTTGCGTCACTCGTTCTACGAATTGGTCCGCTGTCTCAGAAAGGTTGTGAGTGGCTTTAATCTCTTCTTCAATAATTTGCAGGATCATTTTTTTCATATATAGATTTTTTCGGAATCCTGCGCTAAAACTAAACTGTGAAATCGCCTAGTTTTTCTGAGTTTCAGACAATTATCCAGTATCTGCACGACGAACTGATCGGAAGTCAGTTGCAAGAGATCATCTCGACGGAAGACGGCGTGGTACTTGGGTTTTACCGCTTCGTACATGAGCCCAAAGCCGTGTGGTTGGTGTTCGATATGGACACACAATTTCCTTTCGTCGGGCTTTTTCACCAGAATCCGTGGCTCAAAATTAAAAAAACTAAACCTGTGGCCTTATTTTTAAATTCACATTTTAAAAATACACATCTTAAAGATATTCATTTTCTTGAAAACTTTGGTCGGGTGGCCGAGTTTGATTTTAGTCTTCCCGACAAAAAGTTAGTCCTGCAACTGCGTATGATTCCGAAACAGCCCAATATTATCGTCTCGGCCGACGACAAAACGGTTTCTTGGGAGAAACCGCGTGATCTTGTTGTCGCAACTCCTGACGAGAATTTTGAATCTGAAAATCGTTCGATTCCGTTTTTATTTAAACAGTGGTTCGATCGTCGTGCGAAAACAAAACCAAAAGAAGCATCTGGTGCGGGTGTCGGTACTCCAACTCATTCACCAAATTCTGCCGCAGGCGGATCACCATTCGACAAGTGGGTGCAGCAGCGAAATAAAGATTTGCAGAAAAAAGAAAAAGCCCTTCAGCAAATCGATGAACAAAAAAATGAACTGCGTAAAGTTCCTTGGGCTGATATCGGCAATCATTTAAAAACGCATGGTTTTAAAGATCTTCCGCTTGAATGGACAACGTTTGTCGATTTTAGCCAAAAGCCTTCGTTCAATATCGAAAGATCTTTTGAAAAAGCCAAACAAGTCGTCCATAAACTTCAAGGCGCTGATGCCCGTAAAGCACAGCTTCTGCAAGAAATCGTCTTAGCTAAAGATGTTTCGGAAGAGCGTTTTCAGCGGCATTTGTCTGAATTAGCAGCAAAACAAGCCAAACAAGGTCAACGTAAATCACCTGAAGGAAACTTCAGAAAACTGACGATTGATGGCGAACATCCCGTAAATGTATTGATGGGTAAAAACGCTGTGGAAAACCTTAAACTTCTGCGCCAAGCCAAGGCTTGGGATCTTTGGGTTCACTTAAAAGATTACCCAAGCGCTTATGCGATTTTGCAAAAACAGAAGGATAAAAGCATTTCGGATCAGGTTTTAGTGCAAGCCAGCCAGTGGTTAGTGAAAGAATCAATCAAAAATAAGAAAAACATGGATGGCGTTAAGCTTTCAGTGGTCATTGTTGAGTGTCGACATGTGCGTCCGATCAAGGGTGATAAGCTGGGGCGCGTGACGTATCATCACCCTCGAGAAATGTTGATTACCGTATAAAATATTGTTTTAATTAACTTCTGTAACAGGACACATGGAGTGCGTCGTGATAGAAGTTAATAATCTCTGTAAGAACTACGGAGAACGTAAAGCCATTCAAGATATCAATTTTAAAATTTCTGCCGGTGACGTTGTCGGTCTTTTAGGTCCCAACGGTGCTGGAAAATCAACGACCATGAAAATCATCACAGGATTTATGGCGCCGACATCAGGTATGGCCAAAGTTTGTGGTTTTGATGTTTTTGAAAATCCTTTTGAAGTTAAAAAGCGTATTGGTTATTTGCCAGAAGCTCCGCCGGTTTATTTAGATATGAATGTGGGCGATTATTTAAATTTCGTCGCTGATTTAAAACTTGTTGATAGTGCAAAGAAAAAAGCGTTTGTCGAAAAAGCTTTGCAGAAAACTCAGCTGACAGATGTTAAAAACCGTTTAATTAAAAACTTATCTAAAGGTTTTCGCCAACGTGTTGGTATTGCGCAAGCTTTAGTCTCTGATCCTGAAGTCTTAGTTCTGGACGAGCCAACAGTGGGTCTTGATCCAAAACAAGTGGCTGAAGTGCGCGATCTGATTAAAGAACTTAAAGGCCAACATACAATTATTTTATCAACGCATATTTTACCTGAAGTGCAAGCCACATGTAACCGTGTGATTATTATTCACCAGGGCCGCATCGTTGCTGAAGATAGCATTGATAATATTGAAAAATTAAATCAAGGCTTAGTCACAGTGTATGTGAAAACCAAAAAAGAAATGACGATCGCCACAGATCTTCGCAACTTAACCGGTGTTGAAACTGTCGAAGTGACGGGTGCAACTAGTTTTAAAATTCAAGTCAAAGACGAAGATATTTTAGACAACGTCGCTAGCCACATTATTAAATCTGGTGCCGGGCTTCGTGAATTAACTCCGGCTAAAGAAAATCTAGAAGATGTGTTCTTGAAGTTAACATATGGAGAAAACAAGGAGCACGTATGAAACAGATTCTGACTCTTTTTAAAAAAGAATTTAAAGCTTTGTTTTTTTCGCCACTGTTTTATCTGATCGCTTTTTTAACGGCTTCGTTATTAGGTGTGACATTTTCGATTTCAATTCTAAATTTCGCAAACCAAATCTCTAATGCCATGATGAGCTTAAGCTTAGGAAGCACGCAGCAACAGAACATTCACTATGTGGTATTCTTACCGCATTTATCGTTATTAAATTTAATTTTAATGTTTATGGTGCCAGCCTTAGCAATGCGTTTAATTTCTGAAGAAAAGAAAAACCGCACTTTTGATTTGTTATTAACTTCACCCATCACTTCAGTGCAAATCGTTGTTGGTAAATATTTATCATTATTGACTGTGGTGTTAGGTTTATCAGCTTTAGCTTTTGTTTACATCATGGTGGCCCACAGAATGTTTGATTTTCAGTGGGCTCCAGCATTTATGGCGTTAACAGGCATTTTCTTAGTCGGTGCGGTGTATTCAGCTTTAAGTATGTTTGCTTCAAGCTTAACTGAAAATACAACTATCGCTTTCTTCGTCGGAATCGTGTTTAACATTTCGGTTTGGATTTTAGGTGGCTTTTCAGAGTTAGTTGAAAGCACAGCAATGAAAGCCGTATTTGACCAGATTTCTTTAAACCAACATTTACAGAGTTTGGTTGAAGGTGTGCTTCGTTTAAATGGCGTGGTGTTCTTTGCCAGCGTTATTTTCTTATTCTGCTTTTTGACAGAGCGAGTGATCGAATCAGCTCGTTGGAGATCGTAATATGAGCAAAAAGGGTCGTTTACTTTTAGGTATTGCCTGCATTTTATTTTTATCTTTTGGCGGCTTATATTTCGCGATTCAAGCGTGGATGCCATTTATGTGGTTTATTCTGGGCCCTGCGGTTTTAGCTTTCTTCGGTTGGATCTACATGGATCGCCATTTATTACTAGAGCTTGCGACAATGAAAACCACAAAGCATGGTTTAAATTTAGGGGCGTTAGTTCTAATCGCGTTAGTTTTTTTAGTAGGTTTAAATATTTTAGCCGCTAAAGAAAACAAGTCTTACGATTTTACAAATATCGGTCTTCATACCTTATCGCCGTTATCTGTGCAGATTTTAAATCAGTTAGATAGCGATATCGAAATGAAGTTCTTTTATAAAGAAGGGGCTGAAAACGTTGAAGCCAACCGTAAGGCTTTTGCGCAAGTAGCGCGTATGTATGCTGAAGCTTCTAGTAAAGTTAAAGTCGATTACGTTGAAATGAACGGCAATCCCAAGACCACAACAGAGTTTGGTGCTAATCGCCCGATCGGTGAAGTGTTTATTTCTTACAAAGGCCAAAAAAACCGTGTTGAATCACAGTTTTTAGGAAGCCAAGGGCAAAAATTCAATGAGCAAGAAATTACCAACGCGATTATTAAAGTAACACGTAAAGAAAAGAAAATTGTGTATATCGTTGAAGGGGATGAAGAGCGCAATATCGAAGACGAAAAAAATCAGCGCGGGGTGAATGCTTTTGTGCAGATGTTAGAAAAAAATTCGTACACTGTTAAAAAGATTAATTTAATTAAAGCCACATCAATTCCTGCTGAAGCCAACGCTTTGGTGATCTTAGGGCCGCAAAGCACGTTACAAAAATTTGAAATCGACGCTATTATAAAATATTTAAGTGCCGGCGGATCGCTTCTCTTAACTTTTGACGATAAAAATACCGCGGGTCTTTCTGGTTTGTTAAATACTTTTGGTCTTAAGCTTGAACCACATTATGTGTTTAACGTGATTAATTCTCCGATGGGCCAAGTGGTGAACTCTCAAGAACCAACAGTGGCCGTTGATTATTCACCGACAAGTCCAATCACTAAAGTATTTACAACAAACCAAAAAGCTATTTTTGTGGCGCCGAACTCTTTAGTGAGTGTTCCGGTAAGCCCTGATATTAAAAATGAAATGTTAGTGCGCACACCAGAAGCTTCAGTGGCCCTTCTAAATATGGATAGCGAAAATTATGAAGGTAAACCGCGTTCATTTAATTTAATGGCTGAAGTTTCGGGTAAATTAGAAAAAGCTGAAAAGCCGTTTAAAGCGGTCGTTGCGGCAGATACTGATTTCTTGTCAAACGGTGTGATCTTTCAAAATGTAAATCGTGATATTGCTTTAAATGCGATGTCGTACTTGTTAGGTGATAGTGATTTAATTTCAATCGCTCCGAAAGAGGTTTCAATCACACAAATGTCGATGTCGCCTCCAGAATTCACTCAGTTTTATAAATTCGTGGTTATGGGAATTTTCTTTCCGTTACCGTTCTTATTTTTAGGTATTGCCATTGTATTATGGCTTAAACGTCGTCACGCATAGGGATTAGCAGCACATGAAGTTTTACAAAACCATTATTTTAGCCTTATTAGCGGTCGCTTTTTCAGGTGGAGTTTATTATTACACCATCGTTGAGGCAGCAAAAAAGAAAGACGCCGAATCACATATCGTTTATTTGCAAAAAGATCAGATTAACTATCTTGAATTACAAAATAAAAATACGAAATACGTTTTTCAAAAAACGGATAAAGGCTGGAATATCGAAGAGCCCATCACTGATGTGGCTGATAGTCAACGCTTAGAAGAAGTGTTAAACCAGTTAACTAACGAGAAACAGTTAGCGGTCGCTAAAGAAGGGCCAGGTATTAACTGGGGTGAATTTGGTTTAGATACACCTGAAGCTTTCATGATTATTAAAAATAACTTAGGCCAATCGCAAAAAGTTTTTTTAAGTGCGACAAAAAACTTTGAAGGTAATCATTACGCGCGTATTGATAATCACGAAAAAATTTTAGTGGTGAATCCTTCTTGGTTTAATTTCACAACAGAAAAATTAACTTACTTTCGTGAAAAAAGTCTTTACCGTGGCCAAGTTTCAGCGATCAGAAAAGTAACTATTAAATCACTAAGTGACAATTTCAGTTTAGTGAGTGGTGAGAAGGGCTGGTATTCACCGGTATTTGAACACTACGCTTTAGATCAAAGTAAAATTCGCTCTATGATTAAAGCTATTGCTGAAAACACAATTCAAGAATATATCAGCGAAGGTGACCCCTCAGATCTGGAACGTAAAGAAAAAGGTTTAGCTAAAGACTACGTCGAAGTGATATTTGAAACAGATAACAACCGTTGGGCTGTGGCTGTTAACTTAAGTGAAAAAGATAAAGCCTTATACGCCTTAACTGAAAAACCTACTTACTTAGTCAAACTTGATCTATCGCAGTGGGAACTGTTCGGAAACTTAAATCTAGATGCGCTTCGTGACCGCAAAACGATGATGACTTTTGATATTAAGCTAGTAAACCGCGTGTTTGTGAAAAGCGGTAACAAAAGTTTACAGTTGATCAAAGAAGACTCAAAATGGCGCCCTGAAAGCGAAGCTTTGGCTGAAAAAATCAAAGTGGCTAATAGTTTAGTTGATGACCTTGTAAACCAAGTTCATGATTTAGAAATCACTTACTTCTTGCCGGAAAACGAAGGTAAAGAATTCGGTGGTAAAGACATGGTTATTCTTAAAACTTCTGAAGACCAATTGTTGTTCCAGTTAAATTGGGGCCCATTACAACATAAAAAACAAGACGGCTTAGAAAAAGATTATTACTTAGCCCGCACACAGGCGAGCGACAGTATTTTCGGTTTAAATAAATCTTATATCGACCAACTTCCTTTAGAGAAAATTTTAAAAGATCAGGTAGCGGCTGTAGAATCAGCACCGGAAAAAGCGAGTAAAAAATGATTACGATTAAATCTCCAACACGTGTAGATCTTGCCGGTGGTACTTTAGATCTTTGGCCTTTATACAATTTTGTAAATTCAGCGCGCACGGTGAATTTAGCCATCGATATTTGGACAAAAGTAAATCTAGAAGGTCATACAGATCAGTCGATTGAAGTTCATTCGTTAGATCTAAAGCAAAAATGGAATTTCGAAAATTATTCGCAATTTATTCGCACACTTGATCCTAAATTACACCTTTACCAAAGTGTAATTTCTAAATTTCATCAAAAAGCCCCAGGCATTGTCGAAAAAGGTTTTTCGATCACCACGCAGTCTGAAAGCCCGATTGGTGGCGGTCTTGGCGGAAGCAGCAGTTTAATTATTTCGATGATGAAAGCTTTTTCACAACTTACGGGAGTTAAGTTTTCTTCGCCGCACGAAATGGTTCATTGGGCTCATAACCTAGAAGCTGAAATTTTAAATACCCCAACTGGTACGCAAGATTATTACCCGGCAATTACCGGCGGTTTAAATTATTTAAACTATGACACTTTCGGTATTACACAAAATGTGACTGATCCAAAAGGGTCGCCGCTTTATGATAACTTTTTATTGGTTTACACGGGCCGCAGTCATCATAGTGGTTTAAACAATTTTGAAGTTTTAAAATCAGCTATTGTGCAAGACACAAAAGTGATGGCAGCTTTAAATAAAATTAAAATTATCGCAGATCATATGTGGGAAGCTATTCAATCAAAATCATGGGAGAAGCTTCCTGGTTTATTTCGCGAAGAATATGACGCACGTATTCAGCTGACTCCTGCATTTACCAGTCCTGAAATCGAAAGGCTGCACCAAATCGGCTTATCAAACGGAGCGCAGGCTGTTAAAATATGTGGAGCCGGCGGTGGTGGATGTGTCCTGGTCTGGGTGAGTCCTGAGCATCGTCAGAAAGTGATCAGCGCATGCGAAAACGAAAAGTTCCAGTGTCTCAACGCAAGGCCAGTAAGCCCGCTGCAAGATCAACTGTAACTGATCCTACATCGACAAAAGTTATTCGTTTTATCGGTGTCTCTTTAGCCGGAGGCAAATCTGATAAAGCGTGCGTTGCTGTTTTAGAATATTATCCAGAAAACAAAAAAATATTTTTATCGCGCTTGTTTGAAAAAATTAAATCTGACGAAACGATTTCGGGCGATTTAAAAATTCACGAATTAGTTTTACAAAACGCCGACACTTTAAAATATGTGGCTTTTGATACACCTTGGAAGCTACCAAACTGCATAACCTGCCAGTTAAAATGCCCGGGTTATGAAAACTGCCATCAGCCCCATATCGAATGGATGTGGCGCCACCAAGAAGATCGTTTAAAGAAAAAACGCCCGAAAAAATTATTTACGCCGTACACGCAGCGTGCGGTTGAAATGTATTTTGCCACTGAGCTTGAAGAAGTCTTTCACATTCATCACGCCATGGGGGCCAACACGGCACCATTATTAGCACGCGCGGCTTTTATTCAGCGCAGACTTCCGGTTGAGTGTATCGAAGCTTTTCCTAAATTAACGTTATGGCGTATGGGTAAAGCGTTAAATATGATGAAGTCGCAAATCAGCGATCACCGTGCGGCTTTTGGCGGCGATGAATCGCGGGCCCAGTTTATTCAGGCTTTAAATGAGAACAATATAGCTTTCATCTACCACCAGGATGCTAAAAACATGGTTGAAAACAATCATGCGTTTGAAGCGTTTATGTGTGGCTTGACAGCTTTCTTAAAGTACAGAAATTTAACAGAGAAAAGACCAAAAGGCTTTCCAGCCGATGAAGACTGGATTGAGTTTCCGCAAGAAGGTCTAAAGATTAAGGATTTTGTCGCATGATTATTCAAACACACATTTTACAAAAAGCGTTAGATGCAGCCCTTTCAACAGGAGCTGACTTTGCCGATATCTTTGTTGAAGACACTTACTCTTCAAATTTATCCGTTTTAAATTCTCGCCCTGATAAAGCCATCGTCGGCCAACTTTATGGGGCTGGTATCCGTGTCGTGTTCGGAACAGAAGTTGTGTATGTCACAACAAGTGATCTTTCAGAAAAAGGTTTAGTTAAAGCGGCCTTGATTGCAGCGCAAAGCCAAACAGGCGGTGCTTCAAAAATCATTAAACCCATTCATTTAAATAATCCTAATCAATTTGATTCAATTCATACCTTCGGTGATAAACCGTGGGAAATTAACCGTGACAAAAAAATGGCTTGGCTAAATTCTGCCGATCAACATGCTAGAAGCTTAAGTACACATGTCACACAAGTGGAGGCAGCGTTAAATGAAAAATTCCAAAAAGTACAAATCGTTAATTCTCGTGGTGTTTCAGTTTATGATGAGCGCGCTTATTCGCGTTTTAATGTTGAAACTTTTGTTGAAACTAACGGGACTAAAGAAAGTTCTGCAGAAAACCATGGTCATATGGGGACTTCTGAAATTTTTGACCGCTATGATATCAAAGCGATGACTAAAGACACTGTTGATCGTGCGTTAATTTTAACGAAATCAGGATTTGCTCCAGCAGGTGAAATGCCAGTGGTGTTAGCGAATGCTTTTGGTGGCGTTATTCTTCACGAAGCGTGCGGTCATGGTTTAGAAACAACATCGGTGCAAACGGGTGATTCAGTTTTTGCGGATAAGATGGGTCAAAAAATCGGTAACGATTGTTTAACAGCGATTGATGATGGAACGATTGCTAACGAATGGGGTTCTTTAAGTTTTGACGATGAAGGAATGCCAACAAAGAAAACAACACTTATTGAAAACGGTGTTGTGAAATCTTTCTTAGTCGATCAAGTGGGCGCAATGAAAACGGGTTTTGAAGCCACTGGCAGCGGCCGCAAACAATCTTACAAATTTGCTCCGGCCTCTCGCATGCGTAATACGTTTATCGCTCCAGGCAAAGATAAATTCGAAGATATGATTAAAGATGTTGATTACGGTTTATTTGCAAAACGTATGGGTGGTGGTTCAGTGAACACAAGCACTGGTGATTACAACTTTCAAGTGCGTGAAGCTTATATCATCAGAAATGGCCGCATCGAAGAGCCAGTTAAAGGCGCATGCCTTATCGGTCGTGGTATTGACACTTTAGGTAAAATTACAAAAGTAGCGAGTGATTTAAAAATGGCCACAGGGATGTGCGGTTCAGTGAGCGGCAGTATTCCAGCCGGTGTGGGACAACCAGAAGTTCTAGTGTCATCATTAATGGTTGGCGGGAAAGCAAAATAGTATGGATCAAATTAAAGAAAATTTTTTAAAAATTTCTAAATTAGCGACTGAGAAAAAAGCTCAGGTCGAATTACTTTACACAGAGTCTGAAACTTTAAAGCTTGGTTACAAACAAAAAAAATTAGATAAGTTTGAATCGATTCAAAGTCAGATCGCAGGTCTGCGTGTATTAGTTGGCCCTTCACAAGGTTACGCGTACACAGAAAACTTATCTGAAGCTTCGTTGTTAAACGCATTTAATGAAGCGTTTAATAATGCTCAAGCCAATGCGCAGTCAGCAGCGGGCAATAAAGCTTTATCATTAATAAAACCAGAGGCGATGCAAATTACAGAGCCAAAATTTACAACTGTTTCTATTGATGAAAAAAAGAAAGTGGCCGCCGAGTTAGAATCAAACTGCTTAAACCAAGATAAAATTCAATCTGTCCCTTGGGCTGGATTTAGCGAAAGCCAAGGTGCTGTGCGCGTATTAAATTCAGCGGGTGTTGATTGTCAGTACAAATACCAAGGTTATTCAGCTTACGCATATCCATTAGCTAAAGACGGTGAGTCTTCAAAAATGGGTGGTGAAGCGGTATCGACTAGAAACTTTAAAGATATTAAGGTTTCAGAAATTACTTCTGCCGCAGTAAAGAAGGCGAAAGAAAAATTAAACCCGCAAACTTTAAAAACGGGTAATTACGCAACAATTATTACAAGTGATGAATTTACAACGATGATCAATATGTTTGAAGGTTATTTTTCGGCAAAACAAGTGTTTGAGGGAAAATCACTTTTAAAAGGTAAGATCGGTGAAAAAATCGCAAGCCCGATGTTTACTTTAGTCGATAATCCATTAGATGAAAATTTACCGGGATATCGTCCGTTTGATTCAGAGGGGGCTCCTTCGAAAAAAACAACGTTAATTGAAAACGGTGAATTTAAAACTTTTATCACAAACTTAGAATACGCTGAGAAAATGAATCTTCCGCACACCTCACATGCGGCACGTTCTCCAGCGGGAACTATGTCGATTGGCTGCAGTAATTTATTAGTGCCAGCAGGAAAAGAATCATTTGATCAGTTAGTGGCAAAATATCCAAAAACTGTTGTGGTTACTGAATTCACTGGCGGTTTACACGCTGGTTATAACGAAACAACGGGCGAATTCTCAATGCCTGCCGAAGGTTTACTTTATGAAAATGGTAAACTCGTTGGAGCCGTTGATCAGTTCGTTGTTTCTGGAAATATCTTAGACGCTTTAAAAAAGATCGTAGGCTTAAGTGATAAATTAAATAACGGCGCGAGCGGCAGAGTTTGTCCTGATGTTCTGATTGAGTCGCTAAGTTTTGCCGGTGCTTAAAGAGTAAATGTGTTTTAAAATTTGTTTTCCGATGAAAACAGAAGGAACACTCTTTGGCACCTGAAAATGCTTTAGTCAGTTTTATTCCGTTCTCTAGAACTAAATGTACTTTTGTGTGGCACGAATGTCGCAAAAATTTTTTTGTTCTAACAAGGAGAATGGTTATGAAAAGGCTCATTTTATTTATAGTAGCTACAGTGTCAGTTTCTTTAGCTCAGGCTTCCGCAGATTTAGATTTGCGTAATGCTGATCGTGTTTCATGCACAACTGTGGGGCGCGGTACGTTTAACTTGGTCGATTTGCAATCTGAAAAACCTCGTTATGTGCGCTCTGCAAGTAACTTAATAAATGTTTTACAGGTAGAAAAGAACACTATGATATATGTTCACCCGAATGGATCTATTGAAACATTAGAGTTTGGTGAAGCTCAATATTCAGATGGTCAGCTTTCTGGTTATCGCGTGAAACTAAGTGAAGATTCTGGTGAAAGCCAAACAATGCGCTGTTCTGTTTTCTAAATTATTTTCTACAAACAGGACGCCCAAGCTTCAACTTGCGTGCGCACCGATCTTTCGATAGCTATGCCATTCGTATAAGTGCCAAGGCTTCCTTGACGTGCAACAACGGCGAAATAATTACGGCTGCGATCCCAATACGGATAAGCGCCGTAAGCGCCGGGGCTTGAAATGCGTGTACCTGCAGTACAATTGAAAACTGCGCTTTGACATTCATGCCATAAACCAAAACCGTAATGCCAATCTTCACTTAAGCCAGTCATGGCCGGTGAATAAGCTATAGTTGCTGTCGACGTGTGATCAGCCAGAAGTAAATTCATTGAAGACGTATTTAATAACTGACCGGCCTTTAGAGCTTTTAAAAAATCCAGATACTCATTACCGGTCCAGTGCATGCCACCGGCTAAGCGGGGATTACTGCTTGAAGGTAAATCATAGGCTCCTGTTGGAAAAAGCCCGGTCTGTATTTTAAATTCAGTAAAAATATCCTGCCAAGAACCAACGTTTCGGGCCTTGATGGCCATCATACCTGCCACTTGCAGATGGGCTCCACCATAATAAAACTTTGCCCCCGGAGTGACTCCGTTACCTGCATTGCTTGTTCCGATAGTCGTTACACAATTGGCGAAATTTGATCCAGCCGCATTCAAACAAAGAGGTTCACTCTCAAGACCTGAAGTAAAACTGAGAAGTTGTGCCAAGGTCATGGTAAAAAGCGAATCAGTGTTAGTGATTGGCCAAGTGTTAATGTGGTCTTGCGGGCGATCAGTTAAGCTTAAATGACCTTGTTCGACTAAGCGAAGAATAATAACGGCGGTAACAAGTTTTGATGTTGATGCTGATTCGTAAGAAGTGAGCAAACTTGAAGATCCGCGCTGATATTTAAAGCGGCGGCCATCGGATCTTTCGGCAGCAAAAGAAAAATCAACTTCAGAAGAAGCAGCTGCTAAGGCCACGAATAATTCTGATTCTTTTGCATCAACCGAGCAAGATGTGGCCTCTGATTTTTTGTTAGTACAGGAAAAATTCGTTAAAAGAAAAATGCAGGAAACAAGTACGCCCAGTTTTTTCATAATTTTATGCTAACAAGCTTGAGTTTTTATAACCATCGTTTTCTCGAGTGAATGTTGTTCTTCTGTTAGCTGCAGTAAATACGCCTAACAGTTTCTGTCTTATGTGCATCTTCTATACAGTGAAAGGTCTTCTATTTCAGGGTATCGCTATAGAGACGTTGGCATGCTTGCAGTGTTTTAGGTGTAATATGAAACCCCAGGGTATGTTTCACTTTATTCTAACGGTTATGCTAGTTCTTGGCTCTGTTGCAGCCAAGGCCATTCAGTCTTCGGTAAATAACCCTCAAGGTGATCTTTGGTATTTATTAGAATCTGGACAAGCCGATGAGGCCCGCGATCTTGAAAATCGACTACAACAGGTCTTACATTCTTCGGCCGTAGAAAGATTAGGTTTATTAGGTGGAGGCGATTCCAAACCTTGGCTGGTCTATTTTGAAAATAACATCGTGGCAGTTATTAAATCGGAAGATCCAGGTGTTAAACATTCCGCTCAGAACGAGCTTGCAGCCTATGCCTTAGACCGCGCTTTAGGATTAAACATGGTTCCTTTAACAGTCTCACGCGAAATTCAAGGGCAGAACTACACTTTACAATTATATTATCCGCATCAAAATTCTTCGCAAAATTCAGAATACAATTCACCACGCTTAGCTGATATGGTGCTATTTGATTTTATCATCGCGAATATTGACCGCCAGCACGAAGCTTTACGTAATGCTTTGATCGGAACTGATGGACGATTGATAGCGATTGATCATTCACGCGCTTTTTATGAGGCTTCTCAGTATCAGCATCCTCTAGAAACTGAATATTTGCCGTTAGCTTCGCAAAAATTTAAAGACCAGTTAAATGGTTTGAATTTACAACAGCTTGAAAAAACATTGCAAGAATACCTACCAAAGCAAACTGTTGTTGAAGTGGTGAAGCGCATTCAGTATTTGCAAAAAACTTTACAGAACTTTTCGGGGCAGGATTATTCAAGTGAAGTTACCTCTAAAAAACGAGTCAAAAAGTATGCTTTGCCTAAAGCTTTAGTTGAAAAGCCAGTTTATGATGTACGCGATTTACCACATATTTTAGCCGGAGTGGGTAACCCTGTCGATTTTCTCGCGCAAATGAGTGCTGACCGTTTTAACGAAAATAGCCAGGAGTTTCAGAAAGTCATGCAAGAGTGGTCTACCTATCCAGAACAAGAAAAAAGATTATTTTTAAATCTTGTTCTGCAGATGGATGAAAAGATGAACAATCAAAAATACATTCCCGCAGTAGTATCACGTTTGATCAGTGCAAATTTGCAGGATCTTCCATTACTGCAAGCGTCCTTAAGTTCAGAGCAACAGCATGAAGGTTACAAACAATTTATTATGAACTTATCTCAAACCCGTTTTTTGGATGCTGACCTTTTGAAAGGTATCCGTAGTTATTTAAGTCGCTCAAGATGCGAAGCTTTGTTTCGCTAGAGCGCAAGCTTAAGGATAAATCGGTATCTTTAAATCTTGAATAAGTTCCCAGAACTGTTTTTTACTAAAATTCTTAGAAAACAGCAGAGCGTTGACCTTTCTGGCTTTGATCGAATTACGTTCGCCCAGTTTATAGAAGTGATCGTAAATAATTTCATGCATAATTAGCGCTGCTTTATTTAACGAATCCATTTCTTGCCAATTATCGTTATCAAAAAGAAAAAGTTTTTCATTTTTAGCAGTGGCATTCTTACGAATAGCCGCTTGTTTTAAACGACAGCCTTTCGGTAACACCAGGTGTTCTGAATCTTTAATATCAGTCAATTTGGCAGTCGCCTTAAATTCACTGTCATTTAAAAAACCAGAAAATTTAATGCGGTACTGGTCAGCGAGTTTTCCTTGGGCTTCAGCCAGTAAATCCAGACGTTCAGAAACAATTTTTTGGTAATCTGTTTCTGCCGGAGTAATAATCTCTGCAGAACTTTCGTAAAGATCAAGAACTTGCGGTGATTTGTCTTTGCAGGTAACAACGTCTCCGCCGTTACCCACGCGATTCTGTGCGTAGCTTTTTACTGCAAATAAAAGAACGAACAATAGGGCTTTATAATTTAACTTCATAATAAGCTTTCTCGCCAGATACAGTTTCAAATTGAAAAACTAAATTACTCATAACAAGTCCTGAAGGTTTATTCACTAAAATCCATTTGCGTAAAAACATTTTTCCCGGAACAGCAAAAGATTCATAGATATGTGATTCAGGAACTTTTTTAACACCGATGGAATTACTGCGATAGCTTGAAATCGTGTCGGCAGCAGCCCACGTGACCCCAGCAAGATAAGTCATTGCTCCAATGTTTGCGACAGTCTTGTTGTCTTTAACCACACCACCGATCATTAAACCGGTTCCGACGGCGGTCGTTGCGGCAATACCGATATCTTTATTATAGTTGTCCATATTCTTTTTTAAAGCCATAGCTTCGGCCCAGGATTTTAAATCGTTTCCGACAACCACGCTGACTTTTGAAACTGCGGGATCGGTAACTAACGTTGATTTATCAATGCGTAACCAGTCATCGCTGTTATTTTCGATGGTGATTTCAAACATTTGAAAAGCGCTTCCCGCATCTTGATCGTCAACAGGCAAAGCACTGATATTTAAGCCTAAATCTTTTTGGCCGCCGATAAAAGAGCCTGTATTTCCGGGGTGAGTTGTTGCGCAACCTAAAGCGAACAATGTCATCATAAGTAGTATAAGTTTTTTCATAGCTGTTTTCCTTTTTATTTGTGAATTTGAGTTACGGGAATGAGTTGTACATTAAGCTGAAAAACTTCTTCCTGCTGTTTGTCGGATTTTTCAGTTAACGTTAAAGCATCATCTAAAAATGTATCAATTAATATTTTAAACTTTGGCAGTGTCTTAAGACTCATCGGAAAATTTAACGATTGAATCTGACGTTTTTCTAATGAAACCTGTTCGATTTTTTCACTGGCCAGTTGCAGACATTGTTGGTGGTATTTACGAATCGCTGTTGAAGGAATGTCTGATGTCACTTCAAAAGGTTCACCGATTTGTTTAAATTCAGGTTTTAATTGTAAACATCCTAAACGCACAAGACGGCTCATCGCTTCATTGGCTTGCTGTACGGTAATACCCAGTTGTTGCGCAATCCAACGTGAATCGCTTTTTGCTTCTTTCACGCGGGTTAAACTTAAAATCGCCATGTGATACCAATCAGCAATTAAGCGAAACTGATCTTCAGCTAGCTTTTTTTTCTGCTGGTCTTGGCTGGGTTGTTTTCCTTTAGTGGCGTACATATATTTTTTTTGTTCAAAAGGGGAGAGGCTTAGTTTATCGCTAATCTTTGCGAAACTTTTCGTTGTGATAGTGCGTTTGCCACTCATGATCTGAGAGACCTGGGCCGGACTTAAACCTAACCAGCGGGAAAAAGCGCGCAGAGAGAACTGGGAATTTTTCTTTCTACGGCTTTCAAATTCTGTTTTTAAGAGTACGGTTAATTCGTTCATGTCCTTACGATGAAACAATCTTTTTAAGATGTAAAGAGTATTTCCGAAACAGTGTTTCAGAAACAGAAACACTATTAACTAGGCTAGTCGCCTGCGGCCGTTTCAATTTGAGACTGCCCCCCCTTTCGCTTTCGGAAGTTAAATTGCATATTATTTTATTTATATGCCATTTGCGTTTAAGTGCACTCACGCTATGAATTTTTTAACAAAGGTGATCAAAAATCGTCACCACGTCCTATTTCTATTTATGTTACTCTTCGGTTTTATTTGTCATGCGCAGATGTGTGTGGACTTGTTTGCCCAGCCTTTAACTAAGTACACATGGGCGGATGGAATTCGAAGTAATTTGTACAAGAGATTAAACGGAGAAAAGCAGATTACTAAGATCGACAAAATTTTGAGTGAATCTTATAAGTTAGATATTCCTCACACGAGAATTTTAGAAAATATTTTCGGTTTTAAACTAAATCCTGAATTTGGCTATTATGTACCAACAGTCAATGAGATAGTTTTCAGATACAAGACTCATATGGATTCTTTAGTTAAGCAGGGGATTTTAAGCTCCGCTGATTTACTGCTTCCAGAGTTTGTTATTAGTTTTAATTCGGAAAGTTTTGGGTATTTACCTGTTGGCGAAAGTCTTCCTAAAGGAGCCGAATTTTCAAAGATTGTCAGTGAGAAATTTTATTACCAAATGATTAGCGATGGAAAGTTTCCCATGACGATCAAACTATTTGAACATGATCTGGCTCACTTCACGAGTTTTGTAGAAGATCCGCAGTATATGAAGATGTTCAAGCAATATATTTCTCAAAAAAACCTACAGCCCAATCACAGTTTTAAGTCTCAAAAGCTGAGAGAGTTTTTTGTATTTGAGGGCTTATTTTTATTCAGAAGTGAGCTGCGGTCAGAGATACAAAAATTTATTTTGCTCCCCAAGAGACAAAATTTAAGTCAATTAACTTTAACAGAAGTAAGCGATTACTTAAAATCCATGCCTAAGGATGAAGTTAACAAGATGTTGACCCACTTATTAAATAATTTCGAGAATTATTTTAAGATTTTAGGTGGAGCCGCGAGAGATAATTATAATAAATATCAGGAACCAAATCATTTATTTATGGATACAATTCCTGACTTTATCAGAACTGCAATTAGATCGCAAAAACTAGAAGATGCTGCCAAAGTTCAAATACTTATTCTAAGAGCCATGAATATAAGACTTGAAGATTGGTTCGAGGCTATCCAAACCAGCCACTTGCAGGAAGATACTCCAGTCTATAAGTTCTTTGCCGATAAAGAAATTTGGGAACAACATCCATTGCGTATGACTTTTTTAAGAGAAGATTACGAGTTAAACGAAAAATAGAACTGGTTTAAGTACTGGCCCGTTAAGCGTAAAATTGTCTCTGACGGGGAAATGTCACGGTAGAAACATTTTAACAACTTTCTAGCGTCAACTTTTTTGACAGGTAATCTTTACCACTGTGAGAATCATTACAGTTTAAAACAGGCTCTAAATCACTTATTTTAGATCCTATGAAAACACAGAAACTTGTAAGCCTATTTTTAGCCGTTCAATTTGTGACCGCTTCTGCTTTCTCGGCCGAAGTTCTTAAATTCAAACAGGGTTGTTCTTCGGGCGATGATATCCGTGTTGTGGGAGTTGGTGATTTGTTAATGCATGATCGTTTACAGATCCAGGCCTCGCAAAGCAAATTAGGTTTTAAAAGTTTATGGCCTTCTTTGATTCCCATCTTTAATGAAGCTGATATTGCCTACGCAAACCTTGAGGGAACGGTGGCTGAAGGGATAGTTCGCGGCGGAAAAGAAAGTGCAGATCCAGGTTTTGTTTTTGATAAAGCCGTTTATAGCGGTTATCCGGCATTTAATTATCATGGTAACTTAGTGGCTGATATTAAAGATTCTGGTTTTGATGTTGTATCAACGGCAAACAACCATTCTTTTGACCGCGAATCCATCGGTGTTGATAAAACAATTCAAGCCTTACAAGATGTTGGTCTTCCATACACAGGTACAAAAACAGCAGCTTTTGGCTCTGATGAAAAGTGGTATACGGTGACCGAAACAAAAAATCGCCGTATTGCGTGGCTAGCTTGTACTTATGAAACCAATGGTCGTCGTGATAAATTAAAACAAGTTCTTTTATGCTTTGATCAAAAAGCTCTAGTGTTAAAGACAATCAGCGATCTTGCTAAAGATCCATCAATTGATGCGGTTATCGTAACTCCACACTGGGGTGCTGAATACCAGCTACAACATAATTCGCAACAATCAAAACTTGGCCGTGAAATGCTTGAGGCTGGCGCTGTCGCAGTGATCGGAACACACCCTCATGTTGTACAGCCTTGGGAGAAATACACAACGAAATCCGGCCGTGAAGGATTTATTGCTTATTCAACAGGTAACTTCGTAGCTGGCCAAGCAGCGATTGAAAAACGCACATCATTAATGGTGAGCTTATCATTAACAGCGCACCCAGGTGAAAAATTAGAAATCCGCGGTGTTGAATTCGTTCCGTTATTAATCGATAGAAGCCGTGGTATTCAATCAAAAGATATGCGCCAAGCTTATCTAAATACGCCTGAAAAAATTGCTCCTGAAGCGGTAAAAATCTGGAGTGATAATTACGCTAAAGAAAATATCATGAAGCCAACGCGTAATGAGTCGCTAGAATCAATGTGTAATTTAAGTAAGTAAAAAAGGAAAAAGAAAATGTCGTTTTTTAAATTTTTAATTTTAGCCAGTTTTGTCGTTTCATCATCAGCTTTTGCAAGCCCAGCGTGTAATTCGTCTCGTGAAAAAATTGAATTTACTATTTCTGGATTAGTTCACGATAAAACAGTGAAAATCAATTTCTTCGGAGTAGCCGGTTTTAATTTAGAGTTACTTTCAAAAAGCCAGAACTCAATGGTCTTAATGTTAGATGGTCGCAAAGCTTATAGCTTAGACGCTGCTCAAGGTCGCGTGTATTCACAGAAAAGTGCATTAGGTGCTAATATGTTTAATTGCAAAGAAACGCCAGAGGCCTGTGCTAAAGTGCGCGGTGAGATCGTTATGCAGTTAGAAAACATCTTAGAGAAAGTCGATCAGACAAACACGCAAGCTAGGAATGCCGCAATCTGCGCTTTAGGTATTGCAAACAGCCTCTAGTGGCATCTAAATTGGATAACCTAAAAAGAATCTTAACCCTAAGTAACTAAAGGTGTTTTAATGAGCTTTTTAGGTGAAAATGTCGGCCTTTTGCGTCCGTTACTGGCTACTGTTTTGACAGTCTTATTCGTAGGCTGTCAGCCTCCTAAAAAAGATCATAAGCCAGCTCCGGCAAGTCCGTTTACGAAAGTATCCAACCTTTCAGAAACTACGACGACGTGCGAACAGAAAATTCGCCAAATTATGGTTTATAAAAGAATGGGTTTTGAAAATGTAAACGAGCTTTCAACCCAAGTTTCTTTTGCTAATGCTATTCTAAATCAACAAACTGAAACCGAATATTCATTGGCTCAGCTTAAAGACAACACAAAATCTCTTGAAGTGGCTTACACTAATGCCACACAAGATTACAAGCAATCATTCAGTTATGAACTATCTCTGAACAGCAAAGATTCTAAAGATCCAATGAATCTTCAAGTAAGCTATGAATTAACTACGGTAGACACGGCTTCTTCGTTAGAGCAACAATTCATGATTAACGAAAAATGTGAATTAAGAAAAACGCAAACTACTTTTGCCACGATTAAAAAGAAAAGTGATGTGAACTACACGTATTCGAAATCAAATTATTACGTTGATGGCGAATCAGATTCAAAAAAAGAAGACTTTACTCTTCCTGAAGGCAGCAAATTAGCTTCATTTATAACTGACAATGATAGCGCTGAAGCTTATGACAACAGTTATTCATTCAGCGATGGTCTTGGTGTATTTCAGTCTAAAGTGATTGAGCAGTCGCAAACACAAAAGAAAAAATTTGGTTTAGACTTAAATTTCAAAGTTACAAAAGTGGCTATCAAAAATGACAATTTCAAAATGGATTTTGAAGTCGGCCAAGACGACAAAGCCGGCGTGAAGTATTCTGAAGCTAACGGTCAAGTCACATGGACAGTACCACAAACTCTTTGGCAACAACAAGCTTTAGGTAGTCATCAAGATTTAGAACAAACTGTTGAAGTCGATTTACCAGCAGAATATTTCATAACAAATAACTCTATCGAGTTATCAGGAAATAAACTTCCGGCTTATGAGCATTTCGCTGCGTACTGGACAAAATCGCAAGAGACGACAACGGCTGACGGAAGAAAGTCAGTTATTTTAACTGAAAAAGAAATTCCAACAATCAGCGGAACAACAACGGCTAAAGATTTAGTTTCAAACAGCACTATTCAGACTGAATTACCCTTAATTCAAAAAGCCGCAAAAGCCATTTTGGCGGCTGAGCCCACAAACCGCGAAGCGCAAGTGCAAATGATTTTGGACTATCTTTCTAAATATTACGTTTATGACCACAGCATGGTAAGTAACAACGTGGTTCGTCCATTAACGACCGAAGAGGCTTTAAATCGTGGTAAGGGTGTTTGCCAGCACTATGCCGTTATCTTCACAGCGATTGCTCGTGCGATGAAAATTCCAACACGTATTATCGTGGGCTTTCACCTTTCAGAAACGTCAGCGGGTGGACATGCCTGGAACGAAGTTGAAATCCGTGAAGGCGTATGGCAAGTCGTTGAACCACAGGGTAAAACTTTAGCTTCGACAAACACGCGCTTCTATTTGCCATTAGTGCGCGGCACTTTCTTAGAAGATAAAGACGCTCAACAAGGCGACTGGATTATGGAATATCTGAATGTGGATTACAGCATCAAGGCTGCAAAATAAAAGGTAGGCCGTACCTTTTGTAGGCGGTGCGCTAAGAAACAGGACCTGGCACCGTTGGAAGTGGCTTAAACATATCTTTAAGTTCAGGAATTTGCATCGGTACTTTTTCTAAAGCCGAGATCCAAGTTTCTGGTGTTTCCATACAGAAAAACGCATTCCATTTTTCATTTTTAGATTTTAAGCGTTTAAAAACGAACGATAACATTTCACCACGTAAAGTTGCATCGTAGCGTAACTTATTTCCTTCAGACGGGAACATCTCAGCACCCACCACTAACGAGTTCACACCGAAGCGATCACGCATCATGTGGCGCTGCTCGGGTTGATAACGTAAAGTACCGATTGAAATAATTTGAACTTCTTCTGGTGTAAATTCACGGGTGATTTCATCAACTAAAAAGCCGTAATTTTCTTTCCATTCAGGGTGATAAATCATCGGATCAATATGAAAAGCTAATTTGTAACCTTGATCACGGCATTTTTTAGCCGCCGCAATGCGCTCATGAAAACGGGCCGTGCCGTGTTCTTCGCGATCAATCACATACGGTGGATTAATCGACCAGCTCACAACGATATTATCAGCGCCTTTTAAATCTAAAAACTGATCTACTTTAGCTGATTTTGTTTTAAATTCTAAAACCCATTTCGGGTATTGTTTGAAGAACTCGATCAGCTTACGCGAATATAAAGTGATTTCATCTAAAGAGAGTGAATCGATAATTTCGCCGGTGCCTACGCGAAACGGGTGGTTTGGAAATTCAGCGATCATGGCTTTAAGTTCATCTAAAGCCTGATCAATGTTCGTATAGATTAAAGACATCTTCGTATTTAAGTAGCTTTGTAAATAGCAGTAGCTGCAATTCATATTGCACTGGCTACCTAAATTTAAAACGTGATAATTACAGCACGTTAAAGTTTTCTTCTGCGTAGCCCCCGGGCAGCGCTTAAAGAACTGACCCTTGAATTCAGTTAAAAGTAATGTCTGCTTTGATAAATTAAATTCTTCAGCAGTCATCGGACCACGTTGTTGGCTCAAAAATCCAGCTTCAACCACTTCGATAATTTCAGCAGGGTAAAGTGAACGTACACGTGCGGCTACTTCAGAATTTTCTGAGCATTGGTCGATGTAGATCTTTTTAAATACCGGAAGCGTACTATTTGCCACTGATTTGCTCCTTCACGCGTTCTAAAGAAGAAATCGCTTTAATCAAATCAGCTTCTGAAGTGATAAACATTTTAAGTTCAATACCAGCACGATCACCACGACGTTCAAATTTAGTTTTTGAACCATACGGCCACGGAAGTTTTTCTAAACGTTCTTTTAATTCATCATCACGTTTTGTTGTGGCCGGGTAGCGTAACGCGCGTAAGTGCACCGACCATTTGCTAAAGTCATGGGATTGTTCAAATAAAGTTTCTTCGTGACCCATTAAAATAAGATCACTGATTAATTCTAAGTTTTTTAAGGAATCGGTATACGAAGTCCGGGCTTCGATTAATTGACCAACAGCCTTAAATAACAACTGCCATTGCAGGTCAGATTTAAGGGGGGATAAAAACACCAGATCAGAAGCTTTTACTTTTTTAGCTTCAATCCACGGCTCAACCGTAGCCGAAAACCCTAATTCTTTAGCTTTAAGTAAAAACTGATCTAGACCCATGGTCTAGGTGCTAAATCATTTTTGGATTTTTGGCAATAAAGCCCTTAAATCTCTGAGCGAATTATTGCATAATAAAAAGCATGAAAAGCTGGAAAAATACGGCAGAAATTAACTTAGATGTGGTTTATTTCAACTACAGGCAAGGTTATGATTTTTCTCAGCACTCAGAAGTCTATGTATGGGATCTGGATAAGACGTACTTAGATACCTCGATTGACTCATTAAAGGGTCTTTTTCGCACAATTTTTGAAAAATCTTTAACGAAGAAGAACGTGCCTGGAGCTTCAGAGCTTTTAAAAAGTATCTCAAGAACTCGTAAAAAGCACTTTACTGAATCTGACTTTCCACTGTTTTTCGTGTCCGCATCGCCTCCGCAAATGGAATCTAAGATCACAGAAAAGTTTGTCTTAGATGAAATCGCGCCGTTAGGCATGTTTTATAAAGACAACTTAAGAAACTTAACGCCCTCACGCTTATTATTCTTAAAAAAACAAGTAGGCTATAAGGTGCAAGCACTGATGCAGCTTCGCTGTCACTTAAACACTGACGTGCGCATGATTTGTTTTGGTGATGACTCAGAATCAGATGCGATCATTTATAATTTATTCTCGGATATCTGCGCCCGCCGTCACACACCGATGGTGTTAGAAAGATTATTAGAAGATCTTGGTATCTCAAACGCACAAATCGAAGAGATTTTAAAATTACAATCGTTAGTGCCAATTCAAGATCCGGTTGAGAAAATTTATATCAACTTAGCGACTGACACTGATCCTGATTATTACAATAAATTCGGGCGCCGAACGCTCGCTACTTACGACACTTTTCAAGTGGCTTTAGATTTAGTGCAAGATCAGCGTTTATCACTCGAAGAACTAGGTGTTGTGCTTCAGGCGCTAGAAGAAAAATACAACTACTCAACAACACAGTTAGTGCGCGGTTTTGAAGATCTGATTCGTCGTCGTGTGATCGGCTTGTCGTCGTTTGAAATGATTAAGAACTACTTGATCGAGAAAAAGAAAATCTCTTTATCGTGGTCACCGAAGTTTGAACCGTTAAGAGAGAAGATCGTGCAAAACGGTCACGTTTACCAATTAGACGGTTTATTTGAACCGTGGGTAAAAACTGACGTCAATTATCTAAACGATTTTTTTTAATTGCTTAGTCGAATTTAAGAGGGAACACAGTCGTAATCGCAGAGCCTGAAAACTTCGGAAATACCGTGCGCGCCACAACTTCTGACAAGCACGCTTTAAAAGATTTATCTTGAATATCAGAACGGTTGATTTCAACCTTAGTCACTTTGCCAATCGGAGAAATTTCAAACGAAATTAAAACCTGGCCGTGAGCTTGTTCAGTTTTTTGAATCAGCTGACCATAACATCTGAAAAAATCAGATTTTTTCGAAGCTAAGATCTCTTCAATTTTCGATTGCGGTAAAACGTCTTCAGGCAATGAAGTTTTTAAACCTTTTTGGCGCAGGCTTTCGACATTTTTTTCATTCGATAAAGCGTAATCCATCGCTGTTAGCTGGCGGCCTTCTTTACGAACCCAGAACGAAGGTTCTTTGCCAAAGCGTTCGATAAACACATCACCCGAACGAACAGTCACAAGCGTTGTTTTATCATCGGTTTGTTCAACTAAGATTTCAGAATTTTCTAAAACACGTAATTCGCCACCAGTTTGACTGAAAGTGATCAGTACATCAGACAAAGATGCTGTTTTAATTAAATCCAAGTGACGGATTTTTAAGCCTCTTTTCGCCGGAATATCATCGTACTGGTCAAGACCACGGGTGATCACTCCGGTTGGGGTGTCGGAATTAATTTCTGTGATTTTTGCGATTTCTTTAGAAGCTAAAAGATCAAGGTTTCGGGTTGGAACAAACACCGAAACCATAATGAGAGCAATGCCTATGATGATGAGTCCGATAACGACTCGGTTTTTCATGCCTGTAATAAACTAAAATTACTTAGTTTGTGTTGCAGATGCTGGCGGAGGTGGAACTTCAGTTGTTTCAGAAACTGCTGCCGCTGCATTCATAGGAGTTGTTGGAATAACAGCAGAATCAACTACTGAAGATTGTGTACGTGAAGATAACATCGCTAAGCCGATACAAGTGATCACAAGGATAACTGATACAACTTTAGTCATTGTAGCTGCTAATGTTGTAGCTCCTGTAGCGCCTAAAACTGAGTTTGAAGAGCTTTGAGAAGTAAATACGCCGCCACCTTTTGAGTCTTGCACTAAAACTAATCCGATTAGGGCTAAGCACGCTAAGATGTGAACAGTGGCTAAAAATGTAATCATGGATGGCTCCTTCAAGTTTGTCAGATAAACAAACCGTTAACTTATCGAATCAACATAATTCAGTCCAGCAAGGGTTCTCTTTACGCAGCGTTTAAAGGTGACAAAGCCGCAGGTTTGGAGCATATCTAAGTGGATGTTTTTTGTGGTCTTTGAAGGTTTAGATGGGTCGGGGAAATCCTCTTTGATGAAGAGGCTCGAAGCTCATTTAAAAAACACAGGACAAGATCTGATTATGACCCGCGAGCCGGGTGGCACTACTGTCGGTGATGAAATCCGCGAAATTATTTTAAAAAAACAAGCCGAACCGCCATCAGCACGGACTGAGTTACTTCTCTATCAAGCTAGCCGTGCCCAGCATGTAGACCTTGTGATTCGTCCAGCACTTGCGCAAAAGAAATGGGTTTTATGTGACCGTTTCTCGGCAAGTTCGATTGCCTTTCAAGGTGGCGGTCGCGGAATTTCTTTAGACCAAGTTCGCTGGTTGAATGATTTTTCGACAAGCTTATTAAAACCACATCTTACAGTTCTTTTAGATTTATCTGTTGAAGAGTCAAAAAAGCGCCGATCGCACCGTGAAAATACAACGGCGGTGGCCGAAGATCGTATCGAAGCTGAAGCGGATTCATTTCACGAAAAAGTTCGCCAAGGATTTTTAGATCAAGCGCATGCAGATTCAGAAAATTGGCTCGTGTTAAATGCAGCCCTTACACCTGAAGAATTATATAACCAACTGATTGCCAAATTAACGGAGAAAAAATGGCTTCGTTAATTCAGCAAGTGATTGGCCACGAAGAGCAAAAACACATGCTTGAAGCGGCGATTGAAAATAAATCATTGCCACATGCGATGGTGTTTTCAGGTCCTGCCGGTATTGGCAAGATGAAGCTAGCTGTCGCTCTTGCACAAAGCTTAGTGTGTGAAGAACCAGTGAGTGCTAAGGCTTGTGGTCATTGCGGAGCTTGTATCCGTGTTGAAAAAAATCAATCTGAAAGTGTGCGTCTTGTAAGCCCAGACGGTTTACAAATTAAAATTTCACAAGTGCGCGAGATCTTAGATTTTTTATCTTTAGCCAGCGATTCACAAAAACGTGTGATCATTATCGATCATGCGAATCAAATGAATCCACAGGCTTCAAATGCTTTACTTAAGACATTAGAAGAGCCACCTCAGGACGTTTATTTTATTCTAACGACAACGGATGTGCGCTTATTAATGCCAACGATTCGTTCACGTTCTCAAATTATTTCTTTTAAAGCTTTAACGTTACACAACTTGCAACGTATTAATCCAGGTCTATCAAGCTGGATGTATAAATCTTCACGCGGGCAAGCGGGTAAGTTATTAGACTTTTCTGAAGGTGAAACACTAGAGCGCAGAAACTCTGATTTAGGTTTTTTCGAACACTTCTGGTCGAACAAAAATTTTATTTTAGAAACAGATATCAAAGAGTACGTGAAAGACCGCGCTTCGGCGGGGGCTGTTTTAAAAAACTGGTACACGTTTACTCGTGATCTGATTGTGCTTATGCAGGGCGCTCGCGAGCAAATTTTAAACTCAGATCAAATTACTACATTAATCAAATTAGACTTTATTCCGGCTGAAAAACTTTACGATTTTTCATCAGCTCTCTTACAAGCCATGCAAGATATTGATAAACTAGATATGACTCTTTTGTTTGAGTCACTGTGGGTGAAACATGCAAGAGCTTAGTCAATTTGATTGGATTGATATCCACACACATCTAGACCGTTTAGAAGGTGGCCCCGAGGCCGCTTTAAAATTAGCGCAAGACAATGGCGTTAAAAAATTAATTACGATCGGCACTGAGCCAGAAGATCTGCCGATTGTTTTAGAGTTAGCACAAAAATATTACCCAGCTGTTTATTGCACGATCGGCGTTCATCCGCACGAGGGTGTTAAGTACACTGACGAAGTGGGTAAGTTTTTACGCGAAAATGCTTCTAAACCTGAAGTGGTGGCGATCGGTGAAATTGGTTTAGATTATTACTACAACCAATCTCCAAAAGCCGAACAGATGTATGCGTTTCGTGAGCAATTAAAGATCGCTCAAGAAGTAGGTCTTCCGGTTGAAATTCACACACGCGATGCCGAACCTGACACGATTGAAATTTTAAAAGAGTTTCAAGGTAAAGTGACTGGTGTTATTCACTGTTTTACCGGCACTGAATGGTTAGCTCGCGAAGCTTTAGCGTTGGGATTTAATATTTCAATTTCAGGTGTTGTTACTTTTAAAAACGCAGATTCATTACGTGCGATTGTGCGTGATGTGGTTCCGTTAGATCGTATTCATGTTGAAACCGATGCGCCGTTTTTAGCGCCGGTTCCGATGCGCGGTAAACCCAATACTTCAGCGTATATGGTTCACACGGCAAAACTTGTGGCCGAATTAAAAGGTGTCACAGTTGAAGAGTTAGCAAAGGCGACCCAAGCCAATGCAGCTAAAATGTTTAAAAAGATTAAATTTAATTAAAAAGAAGAAAAAAGTAGGAGACAAGAATATGTCAAAAGTAAAAGTAGGTATTAACGGTTTTGGTCGCATTGGTCGTGTATTTTTCAGAGCGGCTTTTGATAAATTAGACATCGCAGGTATCAATTCATTAGATGATTTAGATGGTTTAGTTCATTTATTAAAATACGATTCAGCTCACGGTATTTTTGAAGGTGATGTTTCTCACGATGGCGAAAATATCATCGTTAACGGTAAAAAAATTCCTGTTTCTAAAACTAAAGATCCAGCGCAAATCCCTTGGAAAGCTTGGGGCGTTGAATTAGTGATGGAATGTACTGGTGCTCTTAAAGGTAAAGATGATTATCAGAAGCACATCACAGCTGGTGCGAAAAAGGTTATGATCTCTGCTCCTGCAGACGGTGTTGATTTAACTGTAGTTTACGGTCTTAACCATACTCAATACGATGCTGCTAAACACACATTCGTATCAAACGCATCTTGCACAACGAACTGCTTAGCTCCGTTAGTAAAAGTTTTAGATGAATCATTCGGTGTTGAGTCAGGCACAATGATGACAATTCACTCGTACACTAATGACCAACGTATCTTAGATTCTTCGCACAAAGATTTACGTCGCGCTCGTTCTGCGGCTGTATCTATGATTCCTACAACAACTGGCGCAGCTAAAGCGGTAGGTTTAGTTTTACCTCACTTAAAAGGTAAAATTGACGGTATCTCGGTTCGCGTTCCAACGCCGAACGTTTCAGTAGTTGATTTTACTTTCAACGCTAAAAAAGAAATGTCAGCACAAGCGATCAACGATGCTTTACGTGCAGCTGCTAATGGTCCTTTAAAAGGCGTATTAGCTGTTGAAGAAAAAGAATTAGTATCTATCGATTTTAACGGTAACAAAAACTCTTCAATCGTAGATGCAAAAACAACTATGGTTATCGCGGGCAGCGGTAACAAGTTAGCTAAAGTTCTTTCTTGGTACGATAACGAAACGGGCTTCTCTAACCGTATGGTTGATATGGCTCTTTACATGATGTCGAAATAAGGTTGTTAAAATGTCTCAAGGTTTAAAAGGTATTAAAACAATCCGTGATTTTGAATTAGCAGGTAAAACTGTATTTTTACGTTTAGATTTAAACGTACCGTTAGATAAAAAAACTAACAAAATCACAGATGAAACTCGTATTAAAGCTGCGCTTCCGACAATTAATTACGCTCTTGAAAAAGGCGCTAAATTAATCGTGGCTTCGCACTTAGGTCGTCCTAAATCTAAAGATGATAAGCAATATTCAATGGAACCAGTTGCAAAAAGACTAGGTGAATTATTAGACGTTGAAGTTGTGTTAATGGACGAGCCAGATTCAGAAGGTGTTAAACACTTCTTATCGGCTCCGATGAAAAAACAAATCATCTGTTTAGAAAACTTACGTTTTGACGAACGTGAAACTGAAAACAAAATTGAATTAGCGCAACAATGGGCGTCTTACACAGACATCTACATTAATGATGCTTTCGGTGCCTCACACCGTGCGCACGCTTCTATTCATGCTTTCCCTTCAGTGATGAAGCAAAAAGGGATTGGTTTATTAATCGAAAAAGAAATCAAAATGTTAGACGGTTTATTTGAATCGCCTAAAAAACCTTACATCGCCGTTCTTGGTGGTGCGAAAGTTTCTGATAAAATTCCAGTGATCGAAAAATTAATGGATATCTGTGATGGCTTCGTAATCGGTGGAGCTATGGCTTACACATTCTTAAAAGCTATGGATATTCCAGTAGGTAAATCTTTAGTTGAAGCTGATAAGGTAAAATACGCTAAAGAAATGATCCAGCGTGTGGAAGCTCGTAATAAAACTATTTTATTACCGGTAGATCACGTAACGACTTTATCTTTTGGTGATACTGAAAATATCAAAGTAACTTCAAACGCTGAAATTCCTGAAGACCGTATGGCTTTAGATATTGGTCCACAAACTATCCGTAACTTCCGTGCGTGTTTAGAAAAAGCCAGCACGATTTTCTGGAATGGTCCAATGGGTGTATTTGAAGTTCCAGCTTTTGCTAAAGGTTCTTTTGCGGTAGCAGAAGCTTTAGCTAATAACCCGGGCTTAAAAATTGTAGGTGGTGGTGATTCAGCCGCAGCCGCAGAAGCTTCTGGTTTTGCCGACAAAATGACTCACATCTCAACGGGTGGTGGGGCATCTTTGGAGTACTTACAGGGTGAAAGACTTCCAGGTCTTGAAATATTAAGACCGATTAAACAGTCAGAAGTAATGTAATTAAGAGGTATATATGTCTAAGAAAATTTTTGCAGCTAACTGGAAATTACAAAAAAACCCTCTGCAGGCGAAAGAGTTCTGTGAAATTTTTCGCGCACAGGTTGTGCCTCAAACTTATTTTTGGGATCACAAAGAAATTTTCATTTTTCCGCAAAACTTTTCTTTAGATTCTGTGATTCATGCGATGAAAGATACTCCTGTATTCACAGGCCCGCAGAATATTCATACTGAAAAATCAGGGGCTTTTACCGGAGAAAATTCGGCGGTGTTTGCTAAAGAGATGGGTGCTAAAACAATCCTTCTTGGCCACAGTGAGCGTCGTCAGTACTTCGGTGAAACACATGAAGCTTTAAATAAAAAAGTAAAACTTTGCCAAGAGTTAGATTTGCTTCCGGTATTTTGTATCGGTGAAACTTTAGCCGAGCGTGAGAAAGGCGAAACAGAAAAAGTTTGTTTTGAACAAATCACACAGGCCTTAAATGGTATTGATAAATCAAAACGCATAGTTGTGGCTTACGAGCCAGTATGGGCGATCGGTACGGGTAAGGTAGCTACTGTTGAGCAAGTTAAAGAAATTCATGAAAAGCTTTATCACAAAATGGCTGATTTAAATTTCTCGAACTTTCAGCTTCTTTACGGCGGAAGTGTAAAGCCAGATAACGCGAAACAACTGTTAGAAGTTCCGCATGTGGATGGGTTCTTAATTGGTGGGGCATCGCTTGAAGTGGATAGCTTCATGAAGATCTGCTCGCAGTAAAATCTGACTCAAAATAGCTCTAAAACTATTTAAACAATAGCTCATAGAAACAGCGTCTCAGTATGAAGCGTGCTTCGCCACGACTTGAAACGCTGTCGTTCGATTTACGCTTTCGCGTCAAGTCATTGATCATGCTAAAAAGTCTCTGCCTCAATTAGATTATCTTAAAGCTAGAAAACGGCGGTCAAAGTTTTGCAGTTCATAGTCTTAAGTCTAGAATAATAGAAGTAAGAGAGGCCACCAATGTCGAAGACAAATACACCAGCTACCCAAGAGACAGAGCATATCCATTTCAGAAGATGCCACGTTTGCGGCACAATGAATGAGCGCGCAAGTTCTTTAGTAGACCGTTGCGGGAGCTGTAATAAAGCTTTAGCTCCGTTTGTCTTCTTTGATGAGCAACGTGCCCTAGGTGTCTCTGATGAAGCGCCTAAAGAAGAGCCTTCAAAACGTGCCAGCACGATTAAAATAACCCGTCTAGCCACAGAAACTATTTATCCACCTATTTGGGGACTTACAGTATATTGGTAGCATGCGAGTTACCTTAGACGATATCCAAAAAGCCCAAACGACCATTGAAAAATTAGTGAATTACACCCAGTGCGATTTCTCGAAATCGCTAACTGATCTTTTGGGTTCAGATATTTTTCTAAAACTTGAAAACACACAAAAAACCGGAAGCTTCAAAATCCGTGGAGCTTCAAATAAAATCACAAGCTTAACAGCTGATGAAAAAAAACGTGGGGTGATCGCTTGCTCTGCCGGAAATCACGCGCAAGGTGTAGCACTTAGTTCGTCGTTAAATAATGTAAAATCAACTATCGTTATGCCCGTGAATGCACCGATTGCCAAAATCGAAGCGACTAAACGCTACGGTGCTGAAGTGATCATGCACGGATCAATGTTTGACGAAGCTAAAGAGCACGCTGAAAAATTAGCGAAAGAAAAAGGTTACGTATTTGTTCATCCTTACGAAGATGAACGTGTTATCGCAGGTCAAGGCACAATTGGTTTAGAGATCTTTCAACAAATCCCGGCTTTAGATACGGTGGTTATTCCTATCGGTGGTGGCGGATTAATTTCAGGTATCTCTACAGCGATTAAAGCTTTAAATCCAAAAATTAAAATTATCGGTGTGCAAACAGAGTTAGTTAGCACTATGGCGCAAATGTTTCACACGAAAAAATTTGTGCCGTTAACAAAACCAGTAGCAACATTAGCTGATGGTATCGCGGTAAAAACACCGAGTGAAACAATGTTTCATTCGTTCATCGAAAAAAATGTGGATGAAGTTGTTACTGTCACTGAAGATGAAATTGCTGAAGCTATCGTGTTCTTATTAGAACGCGCAAAAACCGTGGCTGAAGGTTCAGGTGCTGTAACTGTAGCAGCAGCTTTATCTAAAAAATTATCTTTAGGTAAACGCACATGCTTAATCGTAAGCGGTGGTAACATTGATTTAAATATCGTTTCAGACATCATTAACCGCGGCCAGATTCAGCGCGGAAGACTTTGTGAATTATCAGTGACAGTGCCAGATGTACCAGGAAGCTTAAGCCGTTTAACTCAAGTGATCGCTGAACATAAAGCGAACGTGCTTGAAGTTCATCACGATCGTATCCGTCACGGTTTAAACTTAAAAGAAACACGTATTGAGTTTGTTTTAGAAACAACATCACACGAACATATCAAGCAAATCATCGCAGCTCTTGAAAAAGCAGGCGCTAAAGTTAACGCCTAAATCTTCCAGTGAATTGATAACTGGTCGTTTTCTTTTAACTGATGACGGCCAGATTTAATCGATTTGTTATTGATCTTAATAAAACGTTTATTGTGATCAAAATCCGAATATAGATAAAAAGTATCTAAAGTTAAACCCGGAACCGTTACAGTGTATTCACCGTGGTAGTTGTTTTCTTTCATCGACATTGTTGTCGGTTTAAAGAACTGGGTTAAATCTTCTAAAGCAAAACTTTCATCAAGTAAAAATCCGGCACACACATCAGAGTCAGCAATAAAACTTAATTGCGCTTCAGATTTTAACGCGAATTTCTCAGGCTTTTTTGGACTATTCATTTTTAATAATAAATACTTTAAAGCCTGACGGATCACACCTTGTAATTCAAAGTTATGCTCGCCCGTCGGGTGGGCTTTTGAAACCACAGACTTCGGTGGCATGATCAGCTTGATCTGATTTAAAATCGGCTGTGATAAGAACTGGTGTAACTTGTAGTGATATACAAATTCTTGAATCATTGCTGATTCGATCACGTGTGAAGCGGCACACATTTTATCGGCAAATTGTGTGCTTGAAAAATCGATATTGATCGTGCGTGAATTCTGTTTTTCTTCAATTCCTAAAGCCACTTTTAAAAGTTTATCGTGGTATTTAAGACTTAATTCATCACGGCCTTGCGCGCGCAGATCAAACTGGCGGTCAAATTCAGCCTTACATGTTTTAAACCAGATCTGTTGAAAATCAGGTTCACTTAAGAAATCTAAGTAGGGTGTCGCACGAAAACAGCTTGTGTAGTGTTCGATTTGTTGTTCAAAAAATTCAGTTAAGCTTTGTTTTTGCGGATGTGGTTCAATCATCATTGACCATAACATCGCATTTTTTTTATGCGCTTCAACTAATGGCGATAATGGAATTTTAAACTGAACCTGGCTGATATCATCACTCCAGATTAAGAATAAGTTCGTTGTCAGTGATGAAATAAAGAAAACTTTAGAGTAGCTATAGCCGCCGTTTTCAGGATCGTTGGTGATAAAAATATCACCGGGATTAAGTTTTAAATACTTTTTAACGATTTGATAACTGACCAGACGGCTTGTGGTTGTCGAACACAGCTCAGTATCACGCGAAAATAATAGATCACCGTTTAAATTCACTAACGAAGCATTCTTAAAGTGATTTAAGAAACTTTGAAAGTAGTGGTAATCCAAGTGACCGTAAGAGGCTAATTGTAAACTTTTATTGTCAAACATCTAGATCCTCTTAAAAATCTCTGTAGTCCAAGAAAAAGGGCTTACAGCATTGTCTAATTTTTTAAATAAAATATTTAAGTGACCAGTCCACTCAAGGCGTTCTTCTTTCACTTTGTGTAAAAGAATATCGTAACCCAATTTGTTCACCACGAAATCCTGAATGATTTTTAAATCAAACGGCTCTTCATAGTGAGCTTGGCCTTTTTCTAAAACTTTGAACTGTGATTCGATTTTGCTGCATAAGACATTTTCATTAAGCTTTGGAAAAAGCTGAATCAAGTTGTCGTCTTTAGAAATCGTTTTGTAAAACGCATCAACCACTAAAGTTTTAACTGAACGGCCAGCTAACATCGGGCCCGGTTCAATCGCTGCCGGAACTTTTGAAAACACTAAGTGACCCGATGAGTGAATCTTAACTTCAGAAAACGGGTGAATGCCAATCGCTTCTGATTCGATATGTTCGTAATCAACTTTACCCCAAGGGCTATTCCAAACTGGAGAAGTTTTGTTCTTCATCACGATCCAACGTTCTAGGTCAGTGTGAATAAGAAGATCTTTTTTGTTGTTCTTAAATAAATGATGTAAAAATTGGTCAGCACTGAAATACAGATCAATGTTTTCAAAATCTTGCTGAAACTGATCTTTCACCCAGAAGTGAATTTCAGGCGTAGTTAAAGATTCGCCTTCATCATTAGTAGTGCCTAAACAATCCTGAATTTCGCTAACGATCTCTTCTTTCGTGCCTTCGCTACCGGCGTTAATCAAAGTTTTGCGCAGGCAATTTAAATTTTCTGGTTCTGGATTGGTAAATACTGAAAAGCCTTGTTCTAAGAAAAAATTCTCAATCGATGTGATTTGCTCTTCGGTAAATTGACTTAAACTAATCACAACTTTGTTGGCTTCGGGATTAACTTTTTTGACTCGTTCCATTTCAGTTTTTAAATGATCGATTGAAAATTTAGTGCTTAAAGGAATAATCAAAGCCGCCGCAGCCAATGACAGACACGTTGAGTTTTCAAACGTGTAGTTATTTTCTTGGTGTTCGTTTAAAACCTGAATCACGCTTCCGCCTAAGCGAAAAGACTTTAAGCGGTCTAAATATTTGGTCACGATATAGACTGAAGAAATCGGGTGTTCAGCAACCAAAGGTTTAACGTGTTGGTTTAAAATGGCTTTTAAAGATGTCTGCGGTAAGAAGAAAGTTTTTTTAAGCAAAACATCGGACGAAGAAACACTACGGGCTTCGATTTCCGCGTAGGATTCCCCTAAATAAATTGCAAGTGAAGCATTGGACATAATAAGTTTGTCTATGTTAGAGATAAGTATATAAAGGGTCAATCACTATGAAAGTTTCTGCAGAGATTTTAAGTCTAGTTCCGTACAAGCCAGGCAAGCCAATTAGCGAAGTTCAACGTGAATACGGTTTATCTGAAGTTATTAAATTGGCGAGCAATGAAAACCCTTTAGGTCCTAGTCCAAAGGCTTTGCAGGCTATCCACAAGAGCTTGACGGAACAGCACCGTTATCCAGATCCATCATGTTATGACTTGATTCAAAAAATTGCGACAAAATGGAACGTACCTGCAACCCAAGTGGGAATCGGTAACGGTTCTAACGAAATTATCGATCTTTTAATCCGTATTTTCTGTGAGCCCGGTGACTCAATTCTGACAACAGAAGCGGCTTTCGTGGCCTACAAAGTCTGCGCGCAAGCGGCTCGCGTAAAAATCAGAACGGTGCCTTTACGCCCAGATTTAACAATGGATTTAAAAGCCATCGCTGATGATTTTTACCGTAATCCATCATCAAAAACGCAATTAATTTTCATTCCAAACCCGAACAACCCGACGGGAACAGCTGTGGGCGGCGGAGAAATGGAAGAGTTTTTAACTCGCCTTGGAAATCGTGATGACGTGTTGTTAGTGTTTGATGAAGCGTACACAGAGTATGTGCGTGATCCAAATTTCAAAGCGGCTTCATCATTCTATAATAAATATTCAAACGTAATCGTGATTAAAACTTTCTCGAAAGTTTACGGTTTAGCAGGTCTTCGCTTAGGCGCGATGTTAGCTCCTGAATTCGTGTTAGAGCTTTATAATCGCGTAAGAAATCCGTTCAACGTGAACGAGTTGGCCCAAGTGGCAGGTATTGCCGCTTTAGATGATGTTGAATACATGCAAGCTTCACAAAAAAGCGTGTGGGAAGGTTTAGATTATTTCTACAAAGAATTAACTCGTTTGAAACTTCCGTACTTTAAATCAGAAGCAAATTTTGTTTTATTCGATACGCAAAGAAATGCTGAACTTTGTTTCAAAAATTTATTAGCAAAAGGTATTATTTTACGTCCTGTAGGTAACTACGGATTTCCCACATATTTACGCATGACTGTTGGGCAAAAAGACGAAAATCAAAAAGCCATTGCTGCTATTGAAAAAATGCTTTCTGAAGTTCCTAAAAATTAGGAGCTTATTATTACATCACACAGAGTTAGAAATAACTCTGTGATTCATGAAAAAACCTTTCGACAAACTTGAAAACTTTGCGGTAGGTTACGATCCCATGGGTTATGTTATTACAATTGATGGGCCAGCGGCTTCAGGCAAATCTTCGCTTAGTCGTGAGCTCTCAAAAAAATTAAACTGTCCGTGGGTTTCCACTGGCGCATTCTATCGCGGTTTAGGTTACGCGGCGCTGCAGCTTAAGACAGATTTAACAGACCCTATCGCTCTGTCAGAACTTTGTAATTCTGATGTCTGGGAAGTAAGACTTGCCTGGGAGCGCACTCAAGTATTCTTTAAAAATGAAAACGTAACCGACCAAATTGCCCAAGAGGCGGTAGGTAACGTGGCTAGTAAAATCAGCCATTACCCTGAGGTTCGCCAATCTTTATTAGATCACCAGCGTAATTGTGCCCTAGTTAACGACGGGCTTATTGCCGAAGGCCGCGACTGCGGGACGGTGGTTTTTCCACATGCTGAGGTTAAATTGTATTTAACAGCAGACTCTGAAAACCGCGCCCAGAGAAGAGCCCAAGAGTTAGGCATGGATGAGAAATCCCTGGTTCAGCAGCAACAGATTCGAGATAAGCAGGATTCGACACGTAAAGTGGCGCCTTTATCTATCCCGGCTGATGCCCTTGTGATCGACACAACGACCATGGATTTAGCCCAAGTGGTAGCAACCGCTGAGAACTACATCCGTAGCCGAATCTCTCTCTAGTTCCCCCTCTGAAATGGGCCCCCAGACGTCCCAAAATTCTCCATTGACCAGCTAAATAAACTCCCGTAGAACGACTCTTCAACCTTAGAGTTCCAAGAGGACTCTTTGCGTGAAAAGGAAAAAAAAGAAAACATGAACAAAACGTTAAGCAAAAGCCAAAAAGAGAAACTATCAGTATTAGCGATGCTAGATGCTGAAGACTCAAAAATTCCAGCGAACCCAGGTATTCACTCTGGTGCAAATAAAGCTGGGGAGTTCGAAAAACTTTTCGAAGCTTCGACTAAAGAACAAGACTTCAAAGTAGGTGACGTAGTTACCGGTACTGTTGTTGAAGTTCAATCAGATTACGTATTAGTTGATATCAACTACAAATCTGAAGGCTTAATCCCAATCAATGAATTCCGTATCGTAGACGGTGTTCGCCAAGTTAAAGCTGGCGATAAAGTAGAAGTATTAATCGACCGTATCGAAAACGAAAACGGCATGATCGCATTATCTAAAGATAAAGCTGACATGTTACGTGCTTGGTCTGATATTTCTAAAGCTGCTGAAAACGAAGAAATTATCGAAGGTTTAGTAGTTGCCAAAGTTAAAGGCGGCTTATCTGTAGATATCGGCGTTAAAGCATTCTTACCTGGTTCACAAATCGATTTACGTCCAGTACGTAACATGGATGTTTACTTAGGCAAAAAATACAAATTCAAAGTTATCAAGTTCAACAAAAAACGCGGCAACATCGTATTATCTCGCCGTGCAATTCTTGAACAAGAGCGCGATTCATTAAAAGCTCAAACAGCTGATCAAATGAAAGAAGGTGCTACAGTAGTTGGTCTTGTTAAAAACATCACTGATTACGGTGCATTCATCGATTTAGGTGGTTTAGATGGTTTATTACATATCACTGATATGTCTTGGGGCCGTATTAAACACCCATCTGAGATGATTAATGTTGGCGATGAAATCAAAGTTAAAATCTTAAAATACGACACTGAAAAAGAACGCGTATCTTTAGGTATGAAACAATTAACTGATGATCCATGGGCTAACGTACACTCTCAATACGCAATCGGTTCTAAACACAAAGGTAAAGTAGTATCAGTAGCTGAGTACGGTGCGTTTGTTGAATTAGGCGAAGGCATTGAAGGTTTAATCCACGTTTCTGAAATGTCATGGACTAAACGTGTAAAACACGCCAACCAAATGGTTCAAGTTGACCAACAAGTTGACGTACAAGTTTTAGCTATCGACACTGAAAATCGTCGTATCTCTTTAGGTATGAAACAACTTCAAGCTAACCCTTGGTTAGAAATGAAAGAAACATACCCACCAGGAACAATCATTGAAGGTGAAGTTAAATCTATCACTGACTTCGGTGTGTTCGTTGGTATCGAAGAAGGTATCGATGGTTTAGTTCACATCTCTGATTTCTCTTGGACTAAACGTGTAAATCACCCTTCTGAAATGTTCGCTAAAGGTCAAAAAGTAAGAGCAGTTGTTCTTGGCGTTGACACTGAAAACGAAAGATTCTCTTTAGGTATCAAACAACTTGAAGGTGATCCTTGGTCACAAATCGAAACTAAATACGGTATTGGTACACAACACGACGTGAAAGTGACTAAAACTGTAGATTTCGGTGCTTTCGTTGAATTAGATACTGATATCGAAGGTTTAATCCACATTTCTGAATTAACAACTGAAAAAGTTAACTCTGTTGAAGACGTTGTTAAACCAGGTACTGTGATCAAAGCTGAAGTTATCACGATCGATAAAGATGCACGTAAAGTGGGTCTTTCTGCTAAACTTGTTAAACTTCGCGAACAAAAAGGCGACGTTGATGAGTACGTGAAAAAAGCGACAGCAACATCTAAAACTAGCTTAGGTGATGTTTTCGGTGAGCAATTAAAAGGTCTTAAGAAAGACTAATTAATTAGACTTAAAGCGTAAAAACAATTTATAGCTTAAAGGGAGCAAGAAATTGCTCCCTTTTTTTTTGGTTTTCATTAGAATTTAAGAGGTACTTTTTCTTTACGAAGCTACCATCCTGGCAAAACTTCTGACGGCTTCCTGCCGTCAGACCAATTGGTTAGGGAGGAAGAACCGCTTCGTTTTTTCCATGGTTGGAGATTTTGATGAAAAACATGTCTTTTCGTAAGAAGTTTATTTTAGGTCTATTTATCTGTTTTGCGGTTTTTTTAGGTTACCGCGGTTATAAAGTGGCAACGACCACGTTTCCTGATTCTGAAGAAGAAAGTGCTTTAAGCTTAGGTAAAAATGAAATTCTTCATTTAGAGATCAATGGTGTGATCATGAATGGTAAAAAGTTTTTACAAAACTTAAAACGCTATTCGGAAGAAGACGCTGTGAAAGCCATCGTGATTGAAATCAATTCTCCGGGTGGAGCAGTTGGTCCTTCGCAAGAAATCTATTTAGAAATTAAACGCGCCAAAGCTGAAACGAAAAAGCCAATCGTGTGTGTATCAACTGGTTTGATCGCCTCTGGCGGATATTACTCAGCGATGGGTTGTGATCACTTGATGGTGGCTCCAGGTACGATGATCGGTTCAATCGGTGTTATCATGGAGTTTGCTAACTTAGAAGATTTATACTCTTGGGCTAAAGTTAAACGTTACACGATCACATCGGGTAAGTTTAAAGATTCTGGTAGCGAATACCGTGCTATGCGTGATGATGAACGCAAATTATTCCAAGACATGATCAACGAAGTTTACGATCAATTCCGTAACACGGTCGCAGAAGCTCGTAATCTTCCGGTTGATTTCGTATCTCAATATGCTGATGGCCGTGTGATGACGGGTGCTAAAGCAGTTGAATTAAAATTCGCTGATTCGACAGGAACATTTGAAGACGCTGTTCGTTTAGCTGCTAAACAAGCCAACCTAAAAGAAGATGACTACCATGTGCTTCGTCCGCGTAGACAGCGCCCTTCGTTTTTCTCATTCTTTATGGATAACGACGAAGAAGATGATTTAAATTCTTTAAGCGATATCGGTGATGTTAAGGCCTTAATGAAAGGCGAACTTTCGGGTAAGTCAGTTGACCAAGTGATCAAAACTTTATTCAAAATGAAAACGCTTAATCAGCCCATGATGATTATGCCAGGGTACTGGGAGTAGTTCGTCAGTGGCTTCTAAAAAAGAAAATAAGTTAGCGTACGTGAAAATGGATAAAGAAGTGTGGCCGATCGAGCGCGATATTTTTTATCGCCCGGGCCGCATGAAATATGTTCGTAAAATTATTAAACCAAGTGGTTGTGTTTTCTGTGTTTCGGCAACGAAAAAAGAAAGCATTCAAACTCTGTGTGTTTATAAAACGCAATATACACAAGTGGTTGTAAATAAATTTCCGTACAATAATGGCCACGTTTTGGTTTTACCGCTTCGCCACACAGGTGATTTATTAACTCTAACTGAAGCTGAATACACAGATCTTCACAGTGTGCTTCGTTTATCGATTCAGGCTGTAAAAGAAATCTATAATCCCAACGGTTTAAATATCGGTATGAATCATGGGGCGACAAGTGGTGCGGGTATTCCAGATCACTTGCACTATCACATCGTGCCTCGTTGGCATGGTGATCTTAATTTCTTTCCGTTAATTGCCGAAACGAAGTTAGTGATCGAAAATCCGAAACAAACTTACGCTAAACTTAAAAAATATTTTCAGAAAAACGGATAGGGCGGAATTGTAATGTCATCTTTCTCTATGGCTCCAGTGACTTCGGTCGTAAAAAAATTATTAATCATTAATGTGGTAATCTGGGTTGTGGTTCAGATTATTTTAGACCGCGCGTTTGGATTTCACCAATGGCGTTATTTAATTTTAACTCCTGAGTTAGTGATTGAAAAATTTTATGTGTGGCAGCTTTTCACGTATCAATTTTTTCACGCGATTTCTCCGTTTCACTTATTGTTTAACATGTTGATGCTTTACTTCTTCGGCTCTGAATTAGAGCGCCGTTGGGGATCTAAGTTTTTTAGCTTCTATTACTTAATGTCTGGCGCAGGCGCGGCGATCATCTACTGTATCGGTGTGGGTATCTATGCCGCAGTCACTGGTTTTAGGCCGGTACTCATGACTCCGGTTTTAGGGGCTTCAGGCGCGTTATTTGGTTTACTTTTAGCGTACGGGATTATCTTTGCTGACCGTGAAATCTACTTTATGGGGTTCTTTCCGCTGAAGGCTAAGTACTTCGTGATGCTGGCCGGAGCGATGGATTTAATGTCTTTAATGGGAACAGGCTTTGCCGGTGGTGAAGTGGCTTATTTAGCCCATTTAGGAGGCATTGCCTCTGGATTTATTATTTTACGTGGCCATGTTCAATATAAGAACTATCAGGCCAAATCTAAGCTTAAGCGTAAGTCATCGAACTTACGTTTAGTGGTCGATAACGACAAAGCTGAAAAAGACAATAACCCTAAATACTGGAACTAAAAGGAGCCGTTTTCTTGACTGAATACGGGCTTTTAGCTTAAAACTGTAACTTCCTTCGGAGGACCTATGTCATTAAATAAAGCTTTAGAAGATTTAAAATTCGATAAAAGATTAACTGAGTTAAATTTACGTTTAGGTCGTATCACTAAAGAAGAAGTTGAAAAACAAATCAACTCTTTAGAAGATCTTGAATCACAAGTTGAAAAATTAGATTTAGAATCTGAAAAATCAGAAAACAACTAGTTCGTTCTAGTTTTTAAATTATGCTTCAGAACCAACCTATAGACATTTACTGCATGGCTAACCAAGACCGCAGTGATCGCGTTCGTTGGCTTATTGAAGAACTTGGTCTTGATTACCGTGATCACTATTTGAAAAGAAAAAATGGTGATCTAAATTCTCCACGCTACCTAGCACTTAACCCCACAGGCAGAGTTCCCACAATCGTAGATAACGGCAAAGTGATCTACGAATCAGGAGCTATTTGTCTTTATCTAGCTGATAAATATCGTCACAAAAAAGAATTAGCTCCGGCTTTTGAAGCGGACGAGCGTGCCGATTATTTACAGTGGATGGTGTGGTCGGTAGCAAGTCTTGAGTGTGTGATCGCTCGCATGTTTACTCATGTTAGCACGGAAGCAGAAAAAGCCGAGACTCACGCATTTGTGAAAAAACAATGTGAAATTTTTCAACGCGCACTAAATCCCATTTTAGAAAAACAAGAGTACATTTTAAAATCAGGATTTTCTGCAGCCGATATTATGTTAGCTGCGGTTATTCCAGGAGCTTGGGATTATTTGGTTGAACCAAACCCAGCCATCAAAGCTTACATGACTAGACTTATGCAAAGACCTGCGGCTGTGAAGACGCGCGTTTTTGAAGTTCCTGATATGTCAGGACACTAAATTTATGCCAGCCGTTCAAAAAAAAGATAATCCATCGGCGTTCAAACATTGGTTTAATAAAGAGTTAGTTCTTCGTTTGTCAGATAGCCTTAAAAAGGCGTATCCGGCCTTTAATGCAAAGAATTTTAATTTAGTGTCTTCTAAGTTAGCCCCGCTAGAAATGAAGCCTCGTGTGCTTTTAATTCGTGATGCAATGATGGCTGAACTTCCGAAAGATTATCTTAAAGCTCTACAGATTCTGGTTAAGTCAGCCCAACTCGGCAACTTAAAAGGGTTTGATCTTTGGCCATACACTGAATTTATTCAGGCGAACGGTTTAGATCATGTCGAAGAATCTTTAGAAGCTCTTTATGTCCTGACACAAAAATTTACCGCTGAATTTGCGGTTCGTCCGTTTTTAATTCATCACCCCAAAAAAACTTTCTCTACTTTGAAAAAGTGGACGTCAGATGACCGTGAGCACATCCGTCGCTGGGCCAGTGAGGGAACACGTCCGCGTCTTCCGTGGGGAGCCAAACTTAAAGCTTCCATCGTTGATCCAACACCAGGTTTAGAAATTTTAGAAAAAATTAAATTTGATGATTCACTGTATGTTCGTAAAAGTATCGCAAATCACTTAAATGATATCGCAAAAGATCATCCTGATCTGGTGATTGAAACACTTAAAGCATGGCAAAAAAAAGTAACCGCAAAAGATAAAGCCAAGCTTGATTGGATTACCAAACAAGCGCTACGTACTTTAATTAAACAAGGTTACCCAAAGGCACTTGATGTGATGGGCTTTGGTGGAAAAGCTGAAGTTAAACTTGGCGAATTAAAATTAAATAAGAAAAAGTTCACAGAAAAAGATATTCTGACTTTTGAATTAGAGATGATTTCCAAAAGTGCTAAAGCGCAAACGTTGGCAGTGGATTATATTATTCACTATCAAAAGGCGAATAATAAGCTTTCTCCAAAAGTGTTTAAGTTAAAAGTTTTAGAATTAAAACCCAAAGAAGCTTTTACGTTAAAGAAGAACCATTCATTAAAGCCAGTGACCACGCGTAAGCACTACGCGGGTCTTCATAAATTAGAAATTCAAGTGAATGGTAAGATCTTAGCCACGGTTGAATGGCATTTAAATTTATAGTTTAGACCATTCTTCGCGAAGAATTTGTAAATCATCGCCTTTTTCAATCAGATAAAGTGTTTTGATCCCTTTATCTTGATGCATGTCAGATGTGTAGTTTTGAACGAACTTAATGATGTACTGGTTTTGCGTGTGTAAAATGCTTGGTTTAGAAAAATCAATCGTGATTGTTTTATAGATGCCTTTAAGTTTTTCTTTGTGTTTTAACCAAGATTTTTTATTAAAGCTTGGGGCAGAGAAGTCATCTGAATAAAGTTTGATGTAATTATCAAGATCTTGCTGTTGCCAGTAGTCTTTCCACGTTTTGATCCACGTCATAACTTTGTTTTTCTTGGCTTCGTGGGTAGCGCTATCAACCCAAGAAGTTTTCGCATTAATGATTAGGTGACTTTTGTTTAAAGAAATTTGATTTGATAACTTTTGAATATTGTCATTGCGTAGAACCACACAACCTTTAGAACCGCGGTTTAGTGGAACTGTATCGGGCACTGAATGTAACCAAATACCGTCGCCAGTTTTATTTTCGAATTTATCAAATACGTTAGGGTAGTCAGTTGTAAACGCTAATGAACCATACTGTTCAAATGGAATTTCAGGCGGAGCCATCTTTTTTTGTAAAAGATAAATTCCTTCAGGTGTTTTTTTATCATTACGTTTAGTTTTATTGCCGTCTTTTTTGCCGATATCGATTTCAAATGAAACTGGAGTTGTTAAGTTTTCTTCTGATTCAAAGAAGTAAAGCTTACGTTCTGTTTTATCTGCAATCATGATTGAAGATTTAATTTCAGGGGCATCTGAAATTTGTAAGATCTCGTTCGGAAAACGAATTGCTGTGCCCGAACCTGTCTGGGCCATAGCAGTTACTTTCGCTTGTAAAATAAAAGCGAAAGTTAAAGTAGATAAAAATGGTGAAAGTCTATACAATTTCATTCTCGTTAAAATATCTTGTCCTAATATGAGACAACAGACAACTCGTTGGCCCCCATATTACGACTAAGGATAACAGATTTTTAACATTTTGCACACCTTTGGTCTTAAGACCTAAGTTTGGTGGTCCGATAACATCAGTATGAAACAAAAGCTGCAACTTATCTTGAACAGTCTATTGATCCTTTTAAATTTTTGCGGGTTAGGTACCGGTGCTTATTGGGTATATGCCTCAACACTTGGTTACGAATCACCTTACATTGTTGAAGAAACGTTAAGACAGCCAGCAAGCTTACCTGAGTTAGTTGAAAAGGGTATGAATGTTTACACGATGGATAAGTTTTTAGTGAACTTAGCAGGGCAGCCACAAAGACAAATCTTATTACAAGTTAATCTTGATATGTTGAATGCGCAGTCTTTCACAGAGATCATGGATTCTGATAAAACAGCGCGTGCCCGTGACAGTATTATTCGTTTATTAAATGATAAATCTTATTCTGACTTAGAGACGATTCAGGGAAAATTATTTTTAAAAGATAAGATCGTTGAAGAAGTTAACAAAGTCCTACGAGTAGGACTTGTTAAAGATGTGTATTTTACTGATTTCGTAGTTAGGTAATTCTTAAAAAATTATAAAGTGAATTTAACTGGCTTGTTGTTTTTGATTTCATAAACATCGCCGTTACCCATGTATGTTTCTACCTGGATACCCACTTTTTTCTTTTCTTTAAGCTTCGTCGCCTGTTCGCCTTGCGCTGGTAATACGTAAATCGGTACGCCAGTCTCTTTAGTTTGCGATTTGTCAGCTGCTGTTGCAGAAGCCACTGTGCTTGACGGAATCACCGAATTTTTAATGTCTTTAATTGACCATTCTGCTACTTTTACCAGAGTCCATTTTTTATCTCTTTGTAATAAAGCAATTACGTACTGATTTTTAAGATCTGATCCGAATAACACGATATCTTTTTTCTCGTTGCCATCAAGATCATCGATAAAAGCCATTGGCATTTGGTCTTTGCCAAGGTCATTAAACAATTCAAGAATTGATTTACTGTAATCTTTCTTGTTGAAAACAACGAATTCAGGATTCCATTGCGTTAAAGCTTTGAAAGCCGTTTCTGGTAACTGCACTTCTACATTATCATCTTGAAGTTTAATTTCTAAAGTATTCGTTGCTGATTTTACAATCGGGGCAGCTTGAACAATAGATGCGAATAAAAGAGAAAAACTAACTAATTTGATCATCGTGCAGCTCCTCCGCCTGAAGTATTTGATTTTTGTTGAGAACCACCGCGGTTAGCCCCTAAATATTTAGGACATTTTTCACCACGCGGAACTAAGAATACATGCTCACCGGCGCGACCACATGACGTTACACGGCGAGCCCAGCCTGGTGTTACTTTACGAGGATTGTAAAAATAAATTAAACCGTTAGGTCCTTCATTAATAGATAGGTCAACAGCTGCACGGCAGGCTTGAAGAGCAGATTTATCTTCTGGTTTGCTTGCGCTGATATTGTTTTTGTATTTGTCGGCGGTCCAGCTAAACTGCGCCGGTTGATAAACAACACCGCAAACTGTATCTGGAAATTCATCATTTTCTTTGCGCGATAAAACTGTTTTTGCAACGGCAATTTTACCTTCCATCGGTTCGCCACGAGTTTCATGGTAGCAGTTGCACACCATACAGTTAAAAGTAGATTGGTTGCGGTTGCACGTCACAGTGTCAGGGGCAGCGTATGTCGCCTGATATCCAATCCAAAGGGTAAAACAAATAAAAAGTTTCTTCATTCTCTTTGCCATTTCTGTTGATGTTGTAATCGTCTTCTGACACACAAATCGGTGTATGTTAAGAATCAGATAAGGGGGCTTAGGTCGTGATTTCTACAGGGAACGCGCAGTGTAGGCAGAATGTGCTCCAGGATTTTCTGCGCGTTTGGACTTTGATCTAATTAGCCATTTCTTTTTTGGTACATTTTAATACCAACGTACGCAAGAACCACTAATAAAAGTAATCCTCCGCCAAGAACCATTTCGTTTTGTAATAAACCTTTTTTCTCTTCGCCAGCGCCGCCTTCATCGTCAGCCGCTAATAAATCACCCGGCATAGCTTGGCCAATACCAGCACCTAAAACTTCGCCAGAACCACGGATTGGGCCAAGATCAGGACGAGATAATAAATCTTTTGTAGCGATAACACGTAATGAACGTACTGTATCCATAAAGTGCGCTCTGTGTTTTGCGTAGTATTTGTTATGAACTGAGAAAGTAACAAGGATAGCGATTTGATCTTTGATTGTAGCTAAATAGCGAGTGAAGTAGTTTTGTACTTCAGAGTTGGCATGAAGACCGTCTAACCATTTTTGATCGTTGATCACTTCTTCACGTGGCGGCATTGTTACTGTAGATTGAGCAGTACCACCAGTGCGTAGATTTAACGTCATTGGTTTTGACATATGATCCATGTAAATCGGGAAGTTATCAGTTGGGCCTTTTTCTTTAGCTGTTAGAATGATAACGGCTTCTTTTGACTCTTGTGGGTCTTCAGCGCGGCATACCCATTCAGTTTGCTCTAATTTACATTTCCAAGTGTCTAACATCTCAAAAGAGATATAAGCATTTTTAAAAGTTCGAGCTTCAGACATAGAACCGATCAGTAAAAAAACTAACGGTAGGAGTCTAAAAGTATATGATCTCATGTTGCCTCGCTTGTTGTTTCGCATCTACAATTGTGATGTGAAAATATTGTAACCACTTTTTTGTTCTCTATCAAATTGGTTCGCTATCGAATGAGGTAATTTATGTTAAATCTTTCGCAACTCCAGACCTTTGTCATGGTCGTATCTGAAGGCAGCATGACTGCCGCCGCTGATAAACTATTTCTGACTCAGCCGGCAGTGAGCCAGCAGATGAAAAACTTAGAAGACGAATTAGGGGTTGAACTGGTTGTTCGTGGCAGCAAACAAATCAAAACCACAGCTCAGGGCGAAGTTTTATACGAACATGCTAAAAAAATCTTAAGCTTAGCGCAGCAAGCCGAAATTTCGATTAAATCAGTTGGCGCCCAACTGCGTGGCCAATTGCGTATCGGCACATTAAATTCAATCGGTCTTCACTTGATGAGTCCGGTCGTAAGCCGTTTATTAAAATTCAATCCAGATTTCAAAATCAAAGTTGATTACGCCAAAGGCGAAGACTTAATCACAGCCTATGAAAAAAATGAATTAGACGTGGTGGTTTTACCAGACGTGCAAACGAACTATGGCAAAACTTTAAAAGAAACAGCATCACATGTTCTTTTAAAAGAAGAAATGTGGTTAGTAGGTTCTGGTAAAGACGAATTTTACCCATCGACTGTAGCTATGAAAGATATTGCTAAAATTCCTTATGTGCATTTTTCGAATGAGTTTCCGCACTTTGATAAAATGTTGAATGAGAAATTAGGAACAGTGCCTGCTGTTTTTGAATCATCAAACGTAGGAACGTTAAAGCGTGTGATCGAAAATGGCTTAGGTATCGGATTTTTACCAGCGCATTCGGTGAAAAAACAAATTCGCGGTGGCCGTTTAAATAAAATTCAAACCACAGATTTTGAATACAAAACAGAATTCATTTATTACCGCCGTGAAAAAGGTCCTTCAGCAAAAACTGCTGAAATTCTTTTCCAAGCCATGACGGGTGATCAGGAAAGAAGCTAATGGATTTTAATAAAAATTTATTAATTTACCCAATGGCGTTTTACGCATTTTGGATGTTCGGTGTTGCGGTTCATTTATTTCGCACTCGTGTAAGAGCTTTAAAAAATCGTGAAGTTTCGATGAAGTATTTCAGAGCTTACACAGAAGCTCCACCTCCGGAATATTCAAAAGTTGCTGAACGCCATTACGAAAATCAGTTTGAAGTGCCAACCTTATTTTTCTCTACAGGTCTAATGCATTTTGCTTTAGGTGCTGCCAATAATCTAACCTTAGGATTAATGTGGTTATTCGTCGTTAGCCGTTTAGCGCATACTTATATTCATTTAGGAAGTAACAACGTCAGATTCAGAATGGTTTCATTCTTTATCGGCTGGTTTACGATCGTAGCGCTTTGGGCTCAGATGGTTTTCTTTGTAGTGTAATAAATGAAACGAGTATTAATCATCTTTGGTATTTTGATCGGATTGATTCTTATTCTATCATTTATCGGACTTACGACATTTTCATATCTAATGATAGATGAAATGGCTAATAATAAAACGAAATCAATAGTTAAAGAAAAAAATAGGCCAAATGTTCAAGCGACAATTAAGAATAATGTAGTGTCGCAGACATTGGTTGTATCATCGTCGCTTATCGTTGATGAACCGCAAAAAACTGACGAAATTTCTGAGGACGAGCCGCCTAGTATCGAGCAATTTCTTTCGATAAATGCCTTTCAGGAAGAAATACAAAATATAGAAATGCCGGAACTGTGTAGTATAATTTGTGAACCAAGCAGGTTTAAAAATACCATCGGAAAAAAAGAGCCAATTTACGATATTATAAATCATTACAACGAAGAAGGCGTGAGGGCTATGAGTGATCCTAAGTTTAGGATTGCCTACCATAGAGCTTCAATCGTTGGGAAAATCTTTACTCCCAAAATTTTGGAGCTGGTGAAAGAAATCGAAGAATTAGATAATGATAATAAGAAGAGTGAGACTGAGAAAATCTGGCTCGCCTCCAGAATAGTGCCTACTATAATACTCGAACTTCGTTTGATTGAGAAAAACTTTAAAAACGCTGAAAAAGAATTTAAGTATTTCAAAAAAATCGAGGAATTAGAAAAGTCCTGCGAAAAACGAAGTGCAGAACTTGTCGTAAATGAATGTCAGAAATTAAGTGTTAATTAGTCTTAAACTACGCTATTGATATTTTAATTCTGTAAAATTTGTTTCAGATCTTGCGGGATTTCTAAAGGTTGAAAAATCCCAATATTAGATAATCCCGTATTGCCTTTCGGCGCTCTTTTAAACCACGAACCAGGAGCAGCTAAAATCAGACGGGGAATTTGTCCTAAGATTTCAGTCATGTTGTGCGTTTTTAAACCTAAGCGCAGCATTAAAATATGCGTGAAGACATGCGGGCCTGCAAAGTACTGGCTTAAGATGTGCGCTCTGGCTAAATGCTTCCACGCTGATTCAAAATCGCGAGCGTTTTCGGCTAAGCGGGCTAAAGATAATTCTAAATTAAAATGTTCACGAAGTGTTGGTGACATCATTAAAATAACACTGAATCTGGTAAACCCATGCGGGCTGCGATCAAACGCACGATTTCACTGGCTGTTTCTTCTAATGCACGTTCAGTCACGTTAAAGACGGGCCAGCGTTTATTTTGTTTAAATAAAGTTTCAGCGTATTCGATTTCTTTTAAGATTTGTTGAGAAGAGGCGTAATCGCCACCCGTGTCTTGGCCAAATTTTTCTAAACGATTTTTTCTAATACGTTGTAGAGAATCAATATCGATAATTAACCCAACGATCTTGCGCTGATCAATTTCAAAAAGCTGTTTTGGAACTTCAGTGCCAAGAACCAGCGGGATATTGGCTACTTTCCAACCTTTGTGGCTTAAGAAAATCGACAGAGGCGTTTTACTTGTACGGCTAATACCCACTAACACGATATCAGCTTTATCAAGCTCATTGGTGATTTTACCATCATCATTACGAACTGTGTATTCGATGGCTTCGATACGTTTATAGTAGTGATCGTTCGTTTGGCGAAGCAGACCTGTTTGGCTGGCCGAAGCCACACCAAAAAAATCATCGAGCGTGTTAATGAGTGGGCCAAGTAAATCAATCGCAGGAATTGATTTTTCAATACAAACTTCGGCAATTTTTTTTCTAATCACAGGCGAAGCAAAAGTGTAAGCCACCATGCCGCGTTTTTCAAAACAGTCGTCAATTACACGCAAGATCTGTTCTTCAGTTCTTAAGTTCTTACTGCGTATGATATTGATTTCTTGTTCGGCGTATTGAACCAGGGCTGCGCGCACCATGGTGGCCGCGGTTTCACCGGTTCCGTCTGATAAAATAAAAATAGTGTGTACGTTAGGCGTAGTAGTCATGATTTGTTATGGCTTTTTTCAAGCTTTCGCAGCGTAATTGCAACCACGGTTCAGCTTGCTTAGTCATAAGCACAATATAACGATTTTCTTCAACACGGATCAATAAACAAACCATTTTCGCCGCATCGGGAAGATGATTAAAACCGATCTTACGTAAAAATAACGAAGCGCGTGTTTTTAAAATATTGAAATAAGGTGAAGCGGGAAGTCTAAAATGAATTTTTGGAAGTTTCTTTTCGATGTTTTGGCCATAGAAAAACATCTTTTGAATTTCGGAACCTTCGATTAATAAACCCATCTCAAAAAAAGCTGTTAAACGCGAGAAAAAGATTTCCCACTGTTTTTCACCGGCATTAAAAAGAATTTGTTCAAGCAATTGATGGTTAGGTTCAATTTGATATTTTGAATCTAAAGAAAAGTTAATCGCATCAAAGTGCTCTTCGTGGTCTAATAATTTTTCGATTTTTGAGATGAAGCTGGCCATGCATTCATCTTGTATGAATAAACTTAGTTTGTTGAGTGGGTGACTAGGTCACAATGCTCTAATCTGGCTTTAAGGCTAGCTGCCGGTTCAAATGGCGTAAAACATCTTAGGTTTTTAATCTGCAACTGTTCAACAATCTGCTCTAAATCTTGGCTTTTAAATTCTTTAAGGTCATGAATTAAGAATAACCAGTCAGCATCGAAGTGGTTTCTGCAGCCAACCAGTGTCCAGGGTTTTGTTTCAGTCTGTGGGCGCATAGGAAAACCGATATCGTGAACTAACTGTGATAACTCCATCGGAGCTTTAGTTTTGCTGTAGCGCTGGATTTCCGAAAGTAAAAATCCAGAATTGAAGTTTAGCTTTTGCCACCACGGGTTTTGCGGGTCTTCGACTAAGACCCACAACTTACAAGATGTCGCTGAAAGATTAACGTCTTTCATTTCTGATCACCTGATCAACGATACCGTTTACAAATGAAGCCGCCTCTTGCGTTCCGTATTGTTTTGCAATTTCAATCGCTTCATTCATGGCGATTTTTGGTTCGATTAATTCAGAAGTGAATAGGATTTCGCAAACAGCAATGCGGATGATATTGCGGTCAACAGAAGCCATGCGATCAACTTTCCAATGGCGAGAAGCTTCTTGGATTTTCGCATCGATTTTTTCTTTGTTGGCTTGCACGGCTCTTACGATATCATAAGTGTATTTAAGAACGGCTTCTTCAAAATTTTTATCGAAGACCGTAGCTAAATCAGAAAGAGACATCTGCGGGGCAAATTCAGTTTGGAATAGGATCTGGAGTGCGAGTTCTCTTGATTGTCTTCTCATCGTTAGCTTCTTTTGTAGTTTGATCTGTGTTGTTCACAGGTTTTAATTGCGGTTGTAATTGAGTCGTTAAACTTAGTTGCGGCCCACTTGAATCAATCATATCGATGAGTTCATCACCTTCAAGTTTTTCCACGAAATCCTGGACGTCTTTAAAGGTTTTATAAACACTGGCGAATCTAACGTAAGCTACGTCATCCAGTTGTTTTAACTCAGCCATAACTCGGCGACCGATCACGCGTGCAGAAATTTCACCTTCACCGCGAGTAATAACCCAAGAGGCAATTCTCTCTACAATGGCATCTAAAGCCGCTGTTGAAACTGGGCGTTTATTACAAGCGTAAGATAAACCACGTAATAATTTTTCTTTGCTGAAAGGTTCACGGCGTCCGTCTTTTTTGATCACAAACGGGTAACTTAAAACCACGGTCTCTAAAGTTGAGTATCTAGATTTACACGATAAACATTCGCGACGGCGGCGGATGCCTCCATCTTTCTGTACGCGTGTATCTAAAACTTTGTCTTCGGAATGTCCGCAAAAAGGGCATTTCATGGTAATAAGTCCTTACTGGTTTGTAACCTAGGTGACGGGGGGAATTGGGTCAATAAGGCTGAAGAACTAGACTCGATTTTTGCACGGCGTTAACGGGTAATTTGTGGTCAAATACTGGGCGCAATTTTATGCTCAAAGATATGAAATTGTTTAACATAATTCTTATTGGGTTTAGCATCGTGAGTTCAACAACTTTTGCAGCGGGCGCTCCCTTAGTAGGCAGAAAAGCCGCCGCGAAATATTTTCAGGCTAAGGGTGATTCGAGTTATGAAGCCGCAGAACCTCCGCGTTACCCATCTTCAATTGAATCGTTATCATCAGAAGATCATTACATGGCTTTAGGTATTTCAACTTACACTTCTTCTAAAGCTTACAAGTGGGGAACAAACAACGAACAGGATGTGGCTAAAACTGGCGTTGATATGACGTATCGTCTGACCCAAGACTATGAATTATTCGATGAAGTGATTCGTGTGAGCTATAACACGTACCGCCCGGCAGGACAAAAAGCTTCAAAAATGAGTTTTATGTACGGGATCACTTTTCCGGATGCGACCTCTAAATTTCCTCTGTATTTCGGTTTGGCTGCAGGGCCTGGAATTTTTTTCAATCAGTTAGACGGTGAATCAACGATTGCGCTGGATTATCAGATGTTTTTAGGTCTTCGCCTGTTTAATTTATTCGAGAGCACTGGTTTTTTTGTTGAAGGTGGTATAAAAAACCATCTGCATTTAACAAGCGATGGCCAGCTTAACGGAACTTACGTTTCAGCCGGCGCGATATTTACGTTCTAGCAGGAAGCTCCTGCAAAGGAGCTTCTCATGAGATTGCATTTTCATCTTTTAAAGAAAGTCGCTGAAGCTTTACACGATATTTTTGAAAACAAAAAATACGCGGATAAAGTGATCGAAAAATTATTCAAAGGGAACAAAAAATTAGGTTCCCGCGACCGTCGTTTTATTGCTGAAACAATTTATGAAATCGTTCGTTACCACAGATTCTATCAAACTGTGGCTGAATCAAAAGAGTCGTATAATTTATTATGCGCTCACCTAGTGAAAAACGGTTTAGACACTGAAGAATTTCAAGACGAATATCCGATTGATATCGACCTGATTAAAGCTAACCTTAAGAAAAAATATCCATTAGTGGTGACGGAGTCATTTCCTGATTGGATGAATGAAATGGGCGAAAAAGAATTCGGTGCTGATGAGTGGAAGCAAATCATGCACGCCTTAAATCGCCCGGCCGATGTGTACCTTCGTACAAACACTTTACGTATTGAGCGTGAAGCATTGATGAAAGAATTAGAAAAAGAAGAAATCATCACTGAAAAAGTAGACGGCTTGCCTGAGTGTTTACGTTTAATTGAACGTAAAAATGTTTTTACGACGCAATCGTTTAAAAATGGTTACTTCGAAGTTCAAGATGCCGCTTCGCAATTTATTGCGCCGTTATTAGATTTAAAACCAGGTCTTCGCGTGGTGGATGCTTGTGCGGGCGCTGGTGGTAAATCGCTGCATATGGCGTCGTTAATGAAGAACAAAGGTAAGATCATTGCGATGGATATTCACGAGTGGAAATTAGGCGAATTAAAAAAACGCGCCGCTCGTAATAAAGTAGATATCGTTGAAACTAAAGTGATCGAAGGCAGCAAAACGACGAAACGTTTGGAAGCTTCATTTGATCGGGTTTTGTTGGATGTGCCTTGTACGGGCTGGGGAGTTATCCGTCGTAATCCAGATACAAAATGGAAATTAAACCCAGATGAAATTGACCGTCTTTTAACATTACAGCGCGAGATCATCACAGACTATTCGAAGATGTGTAAAGTTGGTGGACTTATGGTTTATGCAACTTGCAGCATTTTAAATCAGGAAAACGAAAATCAAGTAAAATGGTTTTTAGCGTCTCCTGAGGGGCAAAAATGGAGCTTTAAAAAAGAAATTCGTTTATGGCCACATAAAGACAACTTCGATGGCTTCTACGCTGCTCTTTTAGAGAAGAAATCGTAAATTTGAGAAACGCGTTATCAGTCAGTAAATTCTTTGAATATTAGTGCAAATGTTCTAACCTTATCTTTTACTCAAAAAAAGGTAGGGTTAACTTGGTATCAGCTAATAATCTCATTGCCGGAAAATGGACTGTGGGTTCACAAGGTGAACGTTCAGTTGTTTCTCCTTACGACGGCAAACAAATCGGAACATATTCAGTTCCGTCATTAGAACAAATCAATACAGCGATTCAATCGGCTTCAGAAGCGCAAAAAGCGTGGGGCCGTTTACCGATCAAAGAGCGTAGCAAAGTTTTATTTAACTTTCGCAATATCTTACTTCGCGATATCGATAAAATTTCAAAAATCAAAGGTGCTGAGTGCGGTAAAGTTTTTGATGAAGCTAAAGCGGGCCTTATGAAAGGCGTTGAGGTTTTAGAATACGCTCTTTCAATTCAAAATTTAGATACGGGTGGAAAAACTGAAGTATCACGTGGTGTTTCTTGTGAATATCGTCGTGAAGCTTTAGGTGTGGTGGCTAACATCACGCCATTCAATTTCCCAGCGATGGTTCCGATGTGGACAATTCCTATTGCGATTGCTTTAGGTAACTCTTACGTTTGGAAACCTTCTGACAAAACGCCGTTAACTTCTTTCTTTATCGCTGAAGCGCTTAAAGAAGCAGGATTACCAGATGGCGTATTCACAGTTCTTCATGGTGGCCATGAAACAGTAAATGCGATCATTGATCACCCAGCGGTTAAAGCGATTGGTTTTGTAGGTAGCACTAAAATTGCAAAACTAGTTTACCAACGTGGAACTCAATTAGGAAAACGTGTTCTGGCTTTAGGTGGAGCGAAAAATCATATCGTTTTACTTCCGGATGCAAATCTTGAAATCAGCGGTGTAGGTATTTCTGATTCTTTCACAGGCTGTGCGGGTCAACGTTGTATGGCGGCTTCTGTGTTATTAGCTGTTGGTGATACGAATGGTCACATCGATCAAATCGTAAAACGCGCTTCTTCATTAGAGCTTGGCAAACAAATGGGTGCCATCATCACTAAAGAACAAGTTCAATTTTTAAATAATGCCATTGCTGCAGCTGAAAAAGCCGGTGCGAAAGTTATTCTTGATGGCCGTAAAGCCAAAGCGCCTCCGGGTATGGAAGGTGGCAACTGGATTGGCCCAACAATCTTAGATAACGTTCAGCCAAATTCTGAAGCTTCAAAAGTAGAATTATTCGGACCCGTGTTATCAATCATTCGTTGTAAAGATATTTCACAAGCCATGAGCATTGCGAACAGCAGTGAATATGGAAACGCGTGTTCAGTGTTTACTTCAAACGGCGGTTTAGCTGAGCGTGTAGCGCGTGAAGCTCATGCGGGTATGGTTGGAGTTAACGTGGGGGTTCCGGTTCCGCGTGAGCCGTTCTCTTTCGGTGGAACAATGGAATCAAAATTTGGTCACGGTGATATCACTGGCGAACAAAGTTTAAATTTTTGGTCGAATTATAAAAAAGTAACAGTTAAGTGGGAAATGCAAAGCGACTCTAACTGGATGTCGTAGGAAAGAAGCAGAGTATGGCAGAAACAAAAAAATCAAATCATATTATTTTAGCGTCGCACACGAATCTTAAATTCAAAGAAACACTTCCTGTAAACTGGGGTGCAAAAACAGCTACGGAGCGCGGACCTGTTGTAGCGTCGATGACGAACAATAAAACACGTAATGCGATCGGTGCTCACTCAGGTTCTTATACAGTGTATCGTGCACTTTCAATTGCCTCTGGAAAATTCTCTCCGGTGCATAAGCCAGATCTTCACAACACTGAAGCGCCAACGCCAATCGGGCCTTACCCGCAATGGTCAGATGCGACTAAAATCGTAACGCATGATCCATGGGGTTTAGATCCACAAATTCATTTTAAAGAATACTTTGATAAAGGTTACGATATTCGCCCGACAATCGCGATGACTCAGGCGCATTTACAATTACCTGAAGTTTACGAAGCGATTAAAGCTGGCCGCCTTAAACCAGACGGTAAAATCGTAAAAGAAAACGGTGATATTCGTGTAACTAAAGTGGCGTTAGAGCCAGTTTGGTATTTACCGGGTGTGGCTGAACGTTTGAATGTTACTGAAGGTGAATTACGTAAAATTTTATTCCAAGAAACTGGCGGTATGTATCCAGAATTTATCACTCGTCGTGATTTAAAAGTTTGGTTACCACCAATTGGTTCATCGACTGCTTACATCTTTGGTGATCCAAGAGATTTAGCAAAACCAGAAGTTGAATTAACTTGCCGTGTACATGATGAGTGTAACGGTTCAGACGTATTCGGTTCTGATATCTGCACATGCCGTCCATACTTAATGTACGGAATCGAAGATGCAGCTCGCACAGCTCAACGTGGTGGTGTGGGTATTATCGTGTACTACAGAAAAGAAGGCCGTGCTTTAGGTGAAGTGACGAAGTTCTTAGTGTACAACGCGCGTAAACGCCAAGAGGGCGGAGACACAGCAGCGACTTACTTTAAGCGTACTGAGTGCGTAGCGGGTACAGAAGATGCACGTTTCCAAGAATTTATGCCGGATGCACTTCACTTCTTTGGTATTAAAAAAATCCATAACTTACATTCAATGAGTAATATGAAATATGACTCTATCGTGAAAAGCGGTATCGAAGTTGTAAATCGTATTTCGATTCCGCCGGAATTAATTCCTGCGGATGCGCAAGTTGAAATCGAAGCTAAAAAAGCGGCTGGATACTTTTCAGCTGATGGTGCGAAAGACGTTGAAGGTCTTAAAAAAGTAAAAGGACGCGACATTGAGTAAGCAAGTAACGTTATCAAATAACGAAATTAATTATATTCTATCACCGCAAGCCATTCGTGATTCATCGAAAAAAGTTTTCGACATGACTGTGGCAGGCGATGGTTACTTTACATTTAACGCTGATAAAATGCAGCCCACTGTTAATTACGTGTTAGACGTGATCAGAAAGAACTATCCGGATTTAAAAATTCCGTTTCATTCGCGTTGGGGGCACTTTCGTGTTGGTGGTGTTGACCGTTCTAAGCAGTTTGAAACAACGACTGATAAATTAGAATTAGCACGTATTAAATTAGACCTAGTGATCACATCAGTACTACTTGATGCTGGCGCGGGTGCTACCTGGAAATATTTTGAAGAAAGTTCTGGCAAACACTTTAACCGCTCTGAAGGTTTAGGTGTGGCTTCACTTTACATGTTTAAATCAGGTGTGATGTCGTCTGATAAAAAATCATGGAAAGCTGATGCCGCTGGCCTTCAAGCCGTAACAGCCGCTGATTTAGAAAAACACTTTCAAGTCACAGCTGAAAATCCTTTAGTGGGTGTGCAAGGGCGTGTGCAGTTATTAAATAACTTAGGCCGTGCGTGCGGACGTAATCCTGTCTTTAAAAAAGGAAATCGCCCAGGTAATATCATCGATCATTTAATTGAAAAGCATGGAAACAAAATTCCGGCGACTGCGGTATTGCGTGCGGTGCTTGATGGTCTTGGCGAAATTTGGCCAGGTCGTATTTCAGCAGGGGATGTAAACCTTGGTGATGTCTGGCAGCACTCAAAATTAAATTTAGTTCCTATTCATAAACTTTCTCAATGGATGACGTATTCATTGTTAGAACCAATTATGGAAGCAGGTTTTGAAGTTGACGGTGTTGAAGGTTTAACAGGCCTTGCTGAATACCGTAACGGTGGTTTACTGATCGATTCAGGTTTATTAACTATGAAAGATCAAGCGAACATGGCTAAAGCGTGGACTCCGGATTCAGATTTAATTATCGAATGGAGATCGTTAACGGTTTATCTTTTAGATCAAATCGGCGCCGAGATTCAAAAATCATTAAATAAATCACCCCAAGATTTTCCTCTAGCTAAAATTCTAGAAGGCGGAACTTGGTGGGCCGGAAGATTTATCGCTCAAGAAAAACGTGCCGGTGGTAATCCACCATTAAACATCCAAAGTGATGGAACTGTATTTTAATTTACGAGGTTAAAAAGATATGAATAATAAAGTCGTTGTTTTAGATCATCCGCTTTTAGTGCACAAATTAGGTTATTTACGCGATAAAGAAACTGGTTCTGGTGAGTTTCGCGAATTAACAAAAGAAATCAGCCGTATCTTAGCTTTTGAGGTTATGCGTGATTGGACAGATATGAAAACTGTTGATATCGAAACGCCAATCACAAAAACACAAGTTAAACGCATTCACAATACACCAGTGGTTGTTTCAATCATGCGTGCCGGTAACGGAATGTTAGATGCGGTGTTATCAATGATTCCATTCGCCTCAGCCGGCTTTATCGGTATTTACCGTGACCGTTTTGTGAATAACACGGTTGAGTATTATTTTAAAATGCCTCAAGACATTAAAGGTAAATTAGCGATTCTTTGTGATCCTTTAGTAGCCACAGCAGATACAATGATCGCAGCGATTGAGCGTTTAAAAAGTTACGAAGTTGATAAAATTCGTATCTTATCAATCTTAATCAGCGAAGTGGCGATTCAAAGAATTCATTCTCTTCATCCAGATGTAGAGATCATGACTTTAAATATTGAAAAAGAAGTTAATGAACATGGTTATCTAGTTCCTGGTTTAGGAGATGCTGGTGACAGACTTTTCCAAACGAAATAAGTCTTTAATTATTGGCGTAGCTGGCGGAAGTGGTTCGGGAAAAACCTATTTCGCCAAAGATTTGCAATTAAAACTTGGCCATCACCAGGCTGAGATTGTTTATCAGGATAATTTCTATATCGATCAGTCGCACAAGTTTGATAAAGACGGTGGTGCGGTGAACTTTGATCATCCTGACAGTATTGATTTTCCTTTATTAAGTGAATGTCTGCTTAAACTTAAATCGGGCGAAGACACTGATATTCCAATCTACGATTTTAAAACGCACACACGCGCGAAAGAAAAATTAAATATCAAAGCAAAACCCATCATCGTGGTTGATGGTATTTTGATTTTTCACCCGCAAGCGGTGCGCGATGTTTTTGATTACTTGGTGTTCTTTGATACATCTGAAGATTTACGTTTTGAACGCCGTCTTCAGCGTGATGTAAAAGAGCGTGGCCGTACTCCGGAAGGTGTGCGTGCACAGTTTCAAAACCAAGTTAAGCCGATGCATGATTTATTCGTAGAACCATCAAAACATCACGCGCATATGATTGTCAGCGATGATGCTTGTTACGAAGATATTCTGGTGAATTGCTGTGACAGCATTCAAAAGAAATTGGGATAAAAATTTTTTAGCAAAAATGAAGTTAAAAATAAAAAAGGGATAAGTCGCAAAACTTATCCCTTTTTGTTTTTAGAAAGAAAAAACGATTAAGCCAATGCCTTAAGAGCGGCTTCGTAGTTTGGCTCATCAACGATATCGCCAACTAATTCAGTGTGAAGAACTTTATCGTCTTCAGATAAAACCACAACCGCACGCGCGTAAAGACCCGCTAACGGAGAGTCAGTTAAAGATAAGCCCCAGTCAGTTCCGAATGAACTTTTGAAACCAGATAAGCTTTCGCAGTTTTTAATGCCTTCAGCACCACAGAAGCGTGATTGAGCAAATGGTAAATCTAAAGATACGTTTAACACCACAGTGTTTCTCATATCAGAAGCAAGTTTGTTAAATTGACGAACAGAAGCTGCACATGTGCCTGTGTCGATGCTTGGAAAAATATTTAATACTTTTCTTTTGCCAGAGTAAGTTGAATTAGTCGCTTCAGATAAATCGCTTTTAACTAATTTAGAGAAAGTTACTTTTTGACCTACCGTTGGTAAGTTACCATTTGTATTTGCTGGATTGCCTCTGAATTTTAATGAAGCCATTTTGATCTCCTGTGTAAGAGTGTTTGTAGACCTCTCATACTGGAGGAACGCGGGCTTTAGAGCTACTGTTAACGCGTTGAATATCTTTAGAAGTAGAGCTGTAACGTAACCTTAGTGCCTTCGCGGTCGATATTTGTTTCGACAGTGTTTTTAAGCGACTTCTGTTGCTCTTTAAAATACGAACCCATCACGCGTAATGATGCAAAGTCTATAAACACACCTGAGGTTTGTACGTGACCGTCGGTTTCGCCGAAATGCGCTTCGGTGACCGGAAAAAGGTGGCGGTAGTTTGTGTAGATGCCGAAATACTTGAATAAATAAAGTTGCAGCGTCCCTGCTGCAAATTGCTGGTTCAGTCGGTAGGCGCCAACGCTATCCTCGCGCGTGCGCAAACCGTAGTGAACAGTCAAGTGCGTTCCTTGCAACGTATGTCCAAATAATCTTAAATTAAACATTCCTGTTGTATCTCTGAAATGTTCTTCTGTGTTGTTCTGGTATTCTCCGGTAAGCCCCACCAATAAGGCATAGGCCGAAAGCTCTCCTTCGTAGCTTTTAAACTTAGCCGAAGTTGTCCCATCATCCGTGTTGTACTGATTCATGTTAATCCCCAACATGAATTCGTAAGGGGATGGCGTATTCAGCGATAACCACATATCCATAACCTGATTGCGGTTTTTCTGTTCCATCCAGTCATATAAATTAAAGCGTTTCGCTTCGCGGGCCGCAGAGCCGCGCGATAGTAACCAAGGTCTGCCGCCAGATCCACTTGATTCTTGGGCCTCTGCAATTTCGTTGAAAAACTGAACCAAAGTGAGAAGTGAAATTATAAATACTAGCTGTTTCATACCTCTATTTTATCACTTTCAAGGGTTGAAAACGAAAAATGCGAAAGGTGTGTCAGGATGAAACATCAAAGCGTGGCTTTTTAAGAACAGAGTGTCTTAAGCGAGGAAACCTCTCGTAAGCGTCGATTTAGCTGACTTAAAAGTGAATGGTTGCTAAACGATAGTTCTCCAATTAACAGTGAGTGTCATTTTGCTGTCAAAATTAGATTAAAGTTGATGCCTCCTAAAAAGCGCGCAAGAATTTTCGCAATTTCGTGTCGATCAGAGGGGGAAAGTCATGAAGAAACAATTATTAGCTCTATTATTAGTGAGCGCTACAGCAACAACATCTTTCGCAGCATTAAAATTTGATTCTGATGTTCCTAAGAATATTCAATCTCAAATGGTTGAAGATCTAGCGTTTATGGCGCAAATCACTGGTTCTGGCCAAACGCCATTTCATAAAGAACTTTTCACAGAGGTGTCTGGAAAAGCTTACCAACAATTTTTCGATACACGCATTTTTTCAGTAGGTGTTGATGCTTGCGGTGGTGGAGCAGCTGTAGCTTGTGTTCAACCATTCTTCGATCCGAACAAAATGTGGTTAACTGAAAACTACATCAAGTTTTCTCACCCGCAAGTAGCGCGCTCTATGGTTGTTTATCATGAAGCTCGTCACTCTGAATCTAAAAACGGAAATTGGATGCACGCAAACTGCCCACGTCCGTTTCTAGATGCTAACGGTAAAGATATGGTTTCTATCTGGACAGGTGCAAAATTAGAAGGCCAACCAGCTTGTGATTCGACGTACAAAGGATCATACGGTTCTTCGACGATCATGCTAAAAAACATCAGCAAATACTGCGCTAACTGTAACGACAAAGTTAAAATGGATGCAGACATCTATGCTATGGATCAGTTAAACCGTATTTCTAAGCCGGCTGTTAAACAGTCAATGTTAGCTGACTTTGCAAACTAAGAAGTTATTTCTAGTTTTGTTAACGGGAGCTCTGCTATGTGCAGGGCTCTTTTTTATTCTGGGCAAGAAAAAGTCTGAAACGACGACTTTGTTAAAGCCAAGCCAACTGGATTTTACCAACAGCAATCAGTTGCAAGAGCCCATGGCTGTTTCAGACAATACCCAAGCCGAAGTGTCGACAGCAGAAACTGCGAAGAACACTGAACCAGTTTCGGTCGCGACCTTATCTGAGCCCGAGAAAAAACTATGGGCTAATATAGAAGAAATTTTAAAATCTAAAAATGACAGTGATCCGCGTGTAAAAGATTTAACAAATCTAAGCGCTGATTTTCGTAAAGCTTTATCTGATAAATACAGTTCGTTAAAAATGGAAGACCGTAATGGCCGAGGCTTTTTAGTTTTTCTGGTCGCAAAAGATTTAAAGTTAGCGAGTGATCTAGAGTTCTTACAAAAAGTTTATCAAGAACAGCCATGTTTAAGTTTAGAAAATTGCAGCACGACTTCACGTGATGATAATCCTCATAATGCCGGTGTGGATCAAACAACGATGAATTATCCGCAGTTAGTTGTTCTTTATCAATTAGACAAACAATTAGAAGCTAAACCTGAGTTATTAAATGATCCAGCGATGCGTGCGGGAATTTTAGCGACCTTGAAGCAAGCTGAAGTTTTTCCAGTTCCAGTTGTTCATGATCGCGCTGAGCAAATTCGAAAAAAATATAATCTTTAAACTGTTAATAATGCCAAGGGAACTTATCAAAGTCGCGTTCGCGTTTTTGTAAGAACGCGTCTCTGCCTTCGCGGGCTTCATCAGTGCCGTAAGCTAAGCGTGTGGCTTCACCAGCAAATAGCTGTTGGCCAACTAAACCGTCATCGATCAGATTAAATCCATATTTAAGCATACGCATTGCTGTCGGTGATTTTGTATTCATCTCGGCAGCCCACTCTAACGCTACTTTTTCTAAATCAGCGTGTGGTACAACTTCATTCACCATTCCCATGTTGAAGGCTGTTTCGGCGTTGTAGTTGCGACCTAAAAAGAAAATTTCGCGGGCTTTTTTCTGACCCACTTGGCGGGCTAAGTACGCTGAACCGTAACCAGAATCAAAACTTGCCACGTCTGCATCAGTTTGTTTGAAGATCGCATGTTCTTTAGAAGCCATCGTCATATCACAAACCACGTGAAGCGAGTGACCACCTCCCACGGCCCAGCCAGGCACCACAGCCATGACAACCTTTGGCATAAAACGGATCATGCGTTGAACTTCTAAAATATGTAAGCGGCCAAGTTTTGCTTGATCAACTTTGTTCATTTCGCCAGTGCCGTTGTTGTCGTCACCTTCGAATTTGTAGCCATCTTTTCCGCGAATACGTTGATCGCCACCTGAGCAGAAAGCCCAACCGCCGTCTTTTGGCGATGGTCCGTTGCCTGTGATTAAAACAACTCCGACATCAGCTGAAATACGCGCGTGTTCTAGAGCCGTTAAGAGTTCATCGACTGTTTTTGGGCGAAATGCATTGCGTACTTCAGGGCGGTTGAACGCGATACGAACAGTGCCTTGATTTTTTGCTTTATGGTAAGTGATGTCGGTGAAGTCAAAACCTTGAACTTCATTCCATTGATTCGGGTCAAAAATATCAGAAACTTTTTTAGTGCTCATATCCACCTCGGCCTTTGCCCGAGCGACGATAGCATTGACCAACCATTGAGTCTAATGGAAGATAGCCTTATTCGAGGTTAAAACTATGGTTCATGATTTAAATCCATTTATATTTCGCATCACTGACACCTTCGGACCACGTTGGTACGGCTTTGCCTACTTACTTGGTTTTTTATGTGCTTATTTGGTTATCAGATGGCTTGTTGAAAGACAAAACTCTGATCTGCAAGGCGAAATGGTTTCTGACTTCGTCACTTACGCCGCTTTCGGAACATTAATCGGTGGACGTTTAGGTTACTGTCTTTTCTACGACCAATCTTTACTTTGGAGCTTTAGATCATCACTTCCGTTCTGGGGTGTGTTAGCGGTGAACGAAGGCGGTATGGCTTCGCACGGTGGTATCATCGGTATCATTGTCGCGTGTTTTTTATACGCTAGAAAACATCATTTAAATCCAGTTTATCTGTTAGATATCGTTTCTATCGTTGGCCCAATCGGTGTTTTTTTTGGACGTATAGCCAACTTCATCAACGGTGAGTTAGTGGGAAGAATTGCGCCGAAAGAATTTCCGTTAGGCGTGCGTTTTCCTTCTGATATTTTAAACTGGCCACAGTACGAGTACGACCGACTTCCTACTTTATCTCCGGTGGTTGAAAAATTAGGAATTAACCCAACTCGTTGGGTAGAGATCGTGAGAGACTCACAAAGCTCGGCAACTGCAAAAGATGAACTTTACAATACGCTTTACACAATCATTAATAAAATCCAAAACGGTGACCACGCTCTTCGTGATCTCATCGGGCCATTACTTGATTATCGTTATCCTTCGCAATTGTTTGCAGGGTTAAGTGAAGGTTTATTCACATTTTTAGTTTTATTTTTCTTAGCTCGTAAATCACGCCGCCCTGGTGTGATCGCGGGAAGCTTTATTATCTGTTATGCGCTTGTTCGTATTCTGAATGAAATGTTCCGCGAGCCAGATATCCAAATTGGTTACCAGCTATGGGGTTTAACTCGTGGCCAATGGTTATCTGTGGCGATGTTTATCTTTGGTGTATTTATGCTTTTCTACTGGAACAGAACACAAACGCAAACTGTTCACGGTTGGATGCGCGGAGAAAACGTAAAATTAGGATCAAGAAAATAATTTACTGGGTGCCAGGTCCTATTTCTTGTTGCGATTAGACAAGAAATAGGACCTGGCACCTTTTTTTTATCTAAGGGGTAGTCATGAAATTGTTTGTTTCGGCATTGTTAATGCCACTTTCACTGTGGGCCGCGAACTCTGATTTACAAATCGGAATTATTCAAGAGTGGGATAATATTCATCCGGTCAGTTATCAAACGGCTGCGACAGAATCGATTTTACAGTTCATGTTTCGTGATGTGGTTTACCGTGATGCCAGTGGTAAGATTTTACCTAATTTAGCAGTGAGCATTCCAAAACTTAAAAACAAACAAGCAGTGTGGACTTTAAATGACCAAGCGAAATGGTCTGATGGTACGCCGATCACGTGTGCTGATTGGCAATTAGGTTGGCAAGTAGGTTCTTCAGACTTCGTAAGTAAGACTGAAAAAAATATTTATTCTAAAATCACTAAAATTGAATGGGATGCAAAAACTCCGAAAAAATGTACAGTGACTTATGCCACTGACGAGTGGACTTTTGATCGCGATCTTCCACCAGTATTGCCAAGTCATTTAGAAAAGAAAATTTTCGACACCACCAACACTAAAGTTGGAACTTATGAACAAAGTTCAAACTACGTGAAAAATCCGACTTTAAAAGGCCTTTATTCTGGTCCATATCAAGTGGTTGAATACAAAATCGGAAGCCATATTATCTTTGAAGCCAATCCGTATTTCTTTGGTAAAAAGCCAACGCTTAAAAGAATTATACTTAAACACGTGGCTTCAACGAGCACTTTAAAAAGTTATTTAATGAGTAAAGAAATCAGCGGTATTTCTGCCGTAGGTTTTCCGCCGGATTTAGCTTTGGATTTTGCAGCTGATTCATCTTTAAAAGATTTTACGGTGCATTTTAACAATGGCCCGATCTTTCAGGGGTTATTTATTAACAATGAAGATGCGCTACTTAAGAACTTATATATTCGTGAAGCTTTAGCTTTGGCGATTAATAAAAAAGAATTAACAAAAGCTTTCTTGGGCGGAAAATTAAATCCAGCCGAAACAATTATTTCTGAAAATGATTTAGCTTTTAGTAGCAAACCTGCTGTTTACAATCCGAAAAAAGCTGAAGAGCTTTTAGAAAAAAACGGTTGGGTGAAAGACACTTCTGGCGTTAGAAAAAAAGACGGCAAACCTTTAGAAGTTGAATTTAAAACTTCTGCGGGAATTAAACTTTACGAAACTTTACAGGTCTCAATCTGTGATTATTTCAAGCGTGTGGGCGTATTGTGTAAAATCAAAAATGAACCACCACGTATTTTATTAGGTGATTCAGTGCCTAAAGGAAATTTTCAAATCGCTTTATTTGGTAATACCACATACCCAGACACTTCGCTTAAAGGTTTATATCATTCAGACGATATTCCGTCTGATAAAAACGCTTGGGCAGGGGGGAACGTTTTACGTTTTAAATCTAAAGAGATGGACCAGCTGTTAGAAAAATACGATAAAGAATGGTCACAATCTAAACGTGCGACTATTCTTAAAAAAATCGACGAAATCTTAATGTCACAAAAAGCGGTGATTCCGATTTACCACCGTCGTGAAGCTTTAGTGTTACCGAAAGCTTTATCAGGCGTTGAGCAAAGTGCCACAGGCACAGGAATGGCTAAGCCTGAAAACTGGAAGTTATAGGCGGCAGCCTAGCGACTCTTGTCCCTGTGTCGTCTGCGCACTCCTAAGGATTTTAAATCCCTTGTCCGTAGGATGCCATTGTCGCAGGACAATGGTCTTGATTGTAAATCAAGATCTAAGAACGAACGTGCAACAAGCTAGATCGCTAAATACTTCGAATGACTGTAATAATCGCGAGGATCATTAAAATTACTCTTAGGACTTCTTTAGAAATACTAAGTAATCGCCGATATTTAAAGTAAGTTACTTTTTTCATATGGCGACCTCCTTTCCGGATCCGTTAAATCCGAAAGCTGGAGATCAGATGATACAAAAAAGCTGCTAGGCTACCACCTAACAGCTTTTTCATTTTTTACGCCAAATAAATTTTTAGATTTTTAAACAGTCTTCAAAACTTGCTGGTTTTTCTTCGCCAGTTTTGAAGTCTTTGATTTTGTATTCGATTTCGCCGTTTTCTTGTTCGAATAATAAAACTGCTTTTTCAGTATTAAGTTTGTTCGCTTTTTCTAATTTCTTTTTGAAATTACCAGTCATAAATACTTCGCAGTATTTATTTTGGGCGCGAAGAGCGCTCGCGATTTTCAATCCTGAAACTAAAGCTTTATCACCTAAAGAGATAATCGCAATCGGAGTTTTCGCCGGCACTTGTAAAGCTTGGTTTAGCTCGCAAAGATCAGCTAAACGATCAACACCTGAAGCCCAGCCAACGCCTGGAGTTTTTTGTCCGCCCAGTGTTTCAACTAAGCCGTCGTATCTTCCGCCAGCTAATACGGTGCCTTGGGCGCCAAGCTCTGTGGTTACGAATTCAAAAACTGTGTGGCAGTAGTAATCTAGGCCACGCACAAGTTTTGGATTTACTTGAAATGGAATTTTTAATTCAGATAAGCCATCAGTCACAGCTTTGAAAAAAGCTTTTGATGTTTCACTTAAAAAAGCATCCATCTTCGGAGCCCCAGCGACTAATTTTTTATCGCCTTCATCTTTAGAATCTAAAATACGCATCGGATTTTTTTCTAAACGGACTTTTGAATCTTCAGACAATTGATCTTTAAGTGGAGTTAAGTATTGCACTAAAGCATCACGGTACGCTTTACGGTCTACTTGATCGCCTAACGTATTAATTTCTAAAGTCACTTTTCCGCCAAGACCTATTTCGTTTAAAATTCTCCAAGCTAAATCTAAAACTTCAACGTCAGCTTGTGGGTTTTCTAAACCTAAAACTTCAACGCCGAACTGGTAAAATTGGCGGTAGCGACCTTTTTGTGGGCGTTCATATCGAAACATCGGGCCGTAGTAGTAAAGTTTGTTTGGGTTATGTTGAGCTAAACCTTCGCTGACAAAAGCGCGTACAACTCCAGCAGTGCCTTCAGGGCGCAAAGTGATTGAGTCGCCACCACGGTCAGCAAAAGTGTAGGTTTCTTTGCTAACAGCGTCTGAGGTTTCGCCTAAAGAGCGGTGAAAAACGTCAGAAAACTCAAAAATAGGTGTTTCAATTTCTTTAAAGCCATAATTTTGAGCAGCGTTGTAAGCTTTCGCTTCAATGCTTCTGAAAGTTTTCTTTAAGGCAGGTAATAAATCTCTCGTGCCGCGCACGCTTTGGTATTTGCTCATAGATGGGTTCAAGCATATCTTAATTGCCATTATGATGAAATGGATTTTAGCAGGAATTTTTGCGTTTTCTTTAGCTGTCGGTGGTGCGTTGTACTTTATGGGTAAATCAACCGGTGGTAGTGCTACCGAAGTGGACTGGCGTGCCCTTGATCAAATGGATTATGTGAACAAGAAAGCTCCACCAGAGCTTGAGAAGTTAAATAAAACGCGAGTAAAAATCCCGGGCTTTATGGTTCCGCTTGAAGACAATCAGCGTAAGGTGACTGAATTTTTATTGGTACCAAGCCCGCAGGCTTGTATTCACGTACCGGCACCTCCACCGAATCAAATGGTGTATGTGAAAATGAAAAAAGGTGTGCCCGCCGCCGATGGACCGATCTGGGTTTACGGAGATTTTGAAATTACTTTAAAACAATCGCAATACGGTGAAGCTTCATTTGAGCTTACTGGCGATTATGTCGAACCTTATCAATAGTAGGTTACATCATGTCAGCAGTTATCCAAATTAAAGATCTGTCGTTTTCGTATAGTGCAGGCGGTAAACCTGTTTTACAAATTCCGCATTTAACGATTAATAAAAATGAAACTGTGTTTCTGTTTGGTCCCAGCGGAAGTGGTAAGACCACTCTGTTAGAAATTCTAGCGGGAGTTATCACAGGTCAAAACGGTGATGTTGAAATGCTCGGCCAAAAAACTCAAAGCATGAGCTTATCAGAGCGCGATCACTTTCGTTCTGAGCATATTGGGTATATCTTTCAGCAGTTTAATTTAATTCCGTATTTAACAGCCAAAGAAAATATTCTTTTGCCGTTTACTTTTAGTGGTAAAAAAATGGATCAAGCTTTGTATGACAAAGTTGTGACTGAGCTTGGTTTATCTGAACATATCGAAAAGCTGGCAACACAGTTATCCGTAGGACAGCAGCAGCGTGTGGCGGCCGCGCGTGCGCTTGTGGCAAAGCCAGAAATTATTTTAGCCGATGAACCAACATCAGCACTTGATTACGATCATCGCGAAAATTTCTTAAAGATTTTATTTTCTTTAGTTAGAGCTCAAGGAAGCACTTTGATTTTTGTAAGTCATGACCGTTCGATTCAAAATTTATTCGAGCGTCATTTAAACTTAGCTGATGTCAATGTTGATCTGCCTTCGGCAGACCCGAGTGCGGTGAAGGTGTAGTTATGAATTTAGTAAACTTAGCCTTTAAGTCTATTCGTCACCGTTCATTTGCTACAACGGCCACAGTTTTTTCTGTGGTGTTAAGTTTGTTGTTATTATTTTCTGTCGAGCGCGTTCGTCGTTCAGTTGAAGATAGCTTTACGCAAACGGTTTCTGGTGTTGATCTTTTAGTGGGTGCTAGAACGGGTTCATTGCAGTTAGTTCTGTTCTCGGTTTTTAATATCGGACAAGTTACGAATAATGTGTCTTACGACAGTTACGATAAAATTCATCATCACCCCGATGTTGAATGGACAATTCCTATTAGTTTAGGTGATGGGCATAAAGGTTACCGTGTTGTGGGAACAACAACGGAATTTTTCGAACATTACCAAGTTCGTTCAAATGAACATTTAAAAATTATTAATGGCTCACTTTTTACCGAACCAAATGAAGTGGTGTTAGGTGCTGAAGTGGCTGAAACACTCAAATACAAATTAGGCGATAAAATTATCGTGGCCCACGGAAGCACTTCGGGTGAATCGTTTGAAGAACATGCCGATCAGCCATTAACAGTTGTTGGAATTTTAGATACTACGGGAACAGCGGTAGACCGTTCGCTTTATGTGACGTTGGCAGCTATGGACCATATGCATGAAGATTCTCACGAAGGTGAATCGCCGGAAGAACATGCTAAACATGCTGATGATGATCATAAAGGGCATGATCGTGAAAAGCACCACGACGATGAGCACGAAGGCAAAGAGCATGATCACGAAGCACACGATCATGAACATCATCCTGAAGCGATCACATCGTTTTTTGTAAAACTAAAAAGCAAAACAAAAATTTTATCTATGCAGCGTGAAATCACAGAAAATAAAGACGAAGCGTTGTTAGCGGTAATTCCTGGTTCTGTATTGAGCGATCTTTGGAAAAGCCTTTCATCTATTGAGCTGGTGTTAAAAGTGATTTCAGCACTGGTTATGGTGGTGGGGCTTGTCGGTATGATTATCGCCTTAATGACAAGCCTAAACGAACGTCGTCGTGAGATGGCGATTTTAAGATCACTTGGTGCCGGATTTTCTCACTTAGCAAAACTTGTGTTTTTAGAAGTGTTTTTAATTTTAGGTTTATCAGTAATCACAAGTGCTGTGCTTAAAGTTTTATTAGAAATAGCGCTTGCACAATTTATAGCTAAAAAATTCGGTTTGTATTTCACGGGCCCTTGGTTTTCGGCAACTGATATCACGATGATGGTGGCAACCGTTGTTGTGGGTCTGGTGTTTGCGCTATTCCCGATTTTAGTTTTTAAAAATAAATCGTTAAAAGATGGTCTTGCGGTGAAGTAGTGGATCATTCAAAGAATTACATTACGCCAAAGGGTATTGAAAAATTAAAAGCTGAGTATCACGAGCTTTTAAATGTCGAACGCCCGAAGGTGGTTGAAGTTGTAGCGTGGGCAGCCAGTAACGGCGATCGTTCAGAAAATGCTGATTACCAGTATGGCAAACGTCGGTTACGCCAAATTGATGGCCGCCTTCACTTTTTGCAAAAGCGCATTGAAGCGGCTGAAGTGATTGATCCTAAAAGTTTAAAGTCAGATAAGGTTATTTTCGGGGCGACCGTCACTATCGAAAACGAAGACGGTGATGTATACACCTATCAAATCGTTGGTGAAGACGAGCTAGATATTAAACAAAACAAAATTTCTTGGAAGTCTCCGGTAGCGCGTGCACTACTAGGTAAAAAGCTTGATGATGAAGTGAAGATTCAAAAGCCCGCAGGCGATGAAATGGTTGTTATTACAGATATTGTTTTTGAATAATAACGATTAGCGGCAAACCCGCTATTTCATTGAGTCCCGGTGATTACGCGTTAGCATTATATATATGCGTAATCGTTCAGTTTTATATTTTGCCGGGTTTATTTTTGCGTTACTTGGCTTTCTTATGTTCGATTACACTCTTCGCAAAGATTATATCGTTAAAAAAAATCAACCGAGTACGATGGCCGCAGCAGCTGCTGAAGGTGCTCAGCCCGAAGTTTCTGATCTAGAGTTACGTACTCGTTTTTTAAATCGTTTTCAAAATTTTGCCGCCCGCATGCGAGCCATTTCTGACGAGCCTGAAGAAAGCGAAGAGTTTTTACGTGAGTTTTCACAAACGATTCAAGCAACAGATATCGTGGCTTTAGGTGAAATTTTAAAAAATACAAAAATGAAAAACAGTGAACGCACTTTAGCTTTAGAGTTAATGGTGATGAATCAGGATTTTACAAGCCACAACTTATTAAACACATTTGCACAGGATGAGTTTTTCGCGGCACAATCAAACACTGAATTTGAAATTGCTTTACGTGCGCAGGCGATTGAAGGTTTAACTCTGTTCGCCGATAAAAAACTTGTGCGTAAAAATTTAGAAAATTTAAAAGTTCGTACCAAGCATGCATTTTTGTATGATCGTGCTGAACGTGGTCTTGCGTATTTAAGCGATCAAAACTTAGCTGCTCAAATGGAATCTGCCGATGCTAAAGCTTCTAAAAGATAAAAAACACGATCATTCTCACGATGGACATGGTTGCAGCCATGACCATAAACACGATCACGATCATTATGATCATGACCATGAACACAGTCATGGCCACCATCATCATGTTGAAATCAAAAGTGAAGCTGATATTTCAAAAGCTTTTATTTTTGGCGGGCTTTTAAATTTAGTCTTTGTTATTTTTGAATTTACTGTAGGTATTGTTACAGGTTCAGTTTCGTTAGTGGCTGATGCGGTTCACAATTTTTCAGACGTTGTGACGCTATTTTTATCTTGGGTGGGTTTTCGCTTAAATCAGTCAAAGCCATCAGGCCAATACACTTACGGCTTTAAAAAAATGTCATTAGTGATTACGTTTTTTAACTCGATCACTTTGATCTTAAGCTTATTTTATATTTTATATGAGGCTTATCAACGTTTTGTGGCCCCACAAGCCGTGCCTGAAGATAAAATCATTCTGGTTGCGGGTCTGGGTATTGCTGTGAATTTCTTTTCAGCTTTCTTATTCAGAAAAAACCAAAGCGATGTGAACGTAAAAGGCGCTTACCTTCATTTGATGATGGATGCCTTTATTTCATTAGGCGTTGTTATTGCCGGCGTGGGTATTAAATTTACCGGCTGGACAATCATCGATCCGATTGCAGCTTGTTTAATCGTAGTCTTTATTGCTAAAGGTGCTATTTCGTTGTTACGCGAATCTTTTGTGTTGTTAGTGGGTGGTGTTCCTTTAGCAATTGATTCACAAAAGGTGCGCAAAGAGATTCTTTCGTGCCCTGAAGTCTCTGAAATTCATGATCTTCATATCTGGTCGATCAGTTCGTCAGAAGTGGCCTTAACGGCGCATATTAAAATGAAAGAGCAGAAACATCCAGGTGATCTGTTTTTAAGAAATCTAAATCAAATGCTGTGTGCAAAATTTGATATCAGCCATGTCACAATTCAAATTGAGATCGGCGATTCAGCTGATGCATCCTGCGCTTTAGATAATAAGTGTTAAAATAAAAAAAGGCCGATTATTTTTAGTAACCGGCCTTAGGTTGTGAACCGTGTGTAAGCACGTTTTTCTCGAATGTAATTAATATTTCGGAAGTTAAAAAATAAACTTAACCCCTTACACAAAGAAAGTGTTTCTCTGTGTAAACGAGAAAACTATTTTGTGATTACTTCGTAAATCGTTGAGCTCGTGGTTCCTACAAGAAACGCCACTTTCACATTTTGAAAATTACGAAATTTTAAAAAATCTAAAAGATCTTCACAGGTCTTAGTGTACGCAAATTTGTATTCAGCTTTATGACCTAACATCACCATAAGTGGTGGAACCATCACATAGTTGCCATCCGGCCCTTTAGCAAAACTCGTTGAACAATCAATCGAGGCAGCCAGCATGTAATTACTTTCGCTTAATTGTAAAACCGCACGGTGTGGGTAACCTTCACTCGGGCGGGCATAGAAGTATGTGTCGCTTTGAATGATTTTACGGTCAAGGCCATCGGTCATGGCTAGATTGTAGAATTCTTCTTCTGAAAGATCGCTGCTTTGATAAAGCTTGCCGCTGATTTCATAATTTTTATCACGGCCTGGTTCACTTAATCCTAAAATTTCATGAAAAGCGATAAGGGCTGTTTTGTTATTTTGAAATGGAAGGCGGGATTCACGACACCATTTTTGTGATAGGTAAATACGATTCGCTGATGGCTCGTTCATCGCGATATATTGGTTACCTTCCCATAAAACCATTTCAGTTTGCACTTCAACGATTTCAGCGGTTTTAACTTTATCTAAAAATTTTTCTTTGTCGTAGTCTAGGTTATTCACGTTACCGTGAATGGCTTTGCCGTAATTAATAAAATGTTCAACACAAGTGTTGCCACCGCCACGAACGCCGAAAGATCCTGAGGCGAAAGTTTGGCTTGTTAATAAAGCGATAAATAAAAAAGTTAACATTTTCATAAACTTCCTGAAGTTAATTTGCAAAGTTGGATTCCCAAAGCATAAACACTATTTTTAAGTTTTGCTTCTTGTGATAAAGCTGTGATGCGGTTGAAACATTCTTCGATAATGCTTTCGGCTTCTTTCACTTGTGCGGCATCTAGAATAATAGTTTCTGTTCCAACAATACGGTCTTGCATTGGAAGATTGTCGATCGCCCATTTAGAACGGTCTAACATCTGTTTGTAGAACGTGCGAATCGCGGCACTTGGTGCTGCTGATTGTAAAAGGTGAGAGCAGTTTTCGCTGCGGACGTATTTGTGATCAACTAACTTAATAAGACCATGTTGGGCTAAGTTTAAAAGAATTTTTTCAGCCTCAGCTAATGGTAAATCTAAAATTTTACTTAAGTCAGATGCATTCACGCTTGAATGCGCACCAGACATTAACACTAAAGTTGAAATGTGGTTTAGATCTAAAATCTTGTCAAAATTTGGTGCTTCAATTTTTTTACGGCGGTGGGAGTGCGCTAAGCCATCTAATCTTTTTTGAATCTTGCCGATTTTTAAATTGTCAGTTTCGTGAGTGACTTGAATCATTCCTGTTAAGTACTCGGTCTCGGTCGTTGACAGATCAAGCCACTCGGCAACCTTAAGGGCTGTGTCTACAGATAAATGCTTTTTCTTATTCATCACGGTCGACAGGTATGCCGGTGATAGATCCATTTTGTATGCGATAGATCTTAACGATAATTTACGGGCGCTATCAGTTTGTTTCTTGGCAATAGCGTCTCGAACATACATGCGGTAGTCGTCATAATGAAAAATATTTGTCATAGTTTGGGCATAATATAATCCCGCAAACCCTTGTCAATATTGAGAAACAGAGGAATTTGTTTACTGTTAACATCAGTAAACTTACATTATTAAATCAGTGCAAAAAATAATGTTTCCTAATCGTCTGAAGTGTGTGCATAAACCTTAAAAGCAATTAACTTACAGACAAGCGTGTTTTAATTTAAAGTTGCTGCTTTTTTCCTATTTTGGTTTTGGAGTGCAGGGGTAAATGGACAATTAGTTTTATTTTCAATTGGCTTTCAATTTCATTGAAATGGGGGAGTTGATGTGTTTATCCCGCGTTTTACTTTGAGATTTCTAACTGAAGTCGAGCTTTTACTTTATAAGAAAAAATCTGTAATCGAATATATTGGTTTACACAAAATGAAGTCACGACAAAGAACTTCAAATTTTTCTATGAAATTCCGATAAGTTACCTGTGGTACGTGTGAAAAGGTTGATCACTTTTTTAATGTTTTTCTTAGTGGTTGCAGCAAATGTGTTTGCGGCACCAGGACGAACCACATATCAAGCAAAAATTATTAAGCCCGATGGTTATCCCCTTGAAGCGAATAATGTTTCATTTCAATTTTCAATTTTAGATCCCACGGGAACTTGTGTGCTGTATGTTGAATCGTATGCAGCCGTGAACATGGCCAACAGCGGTGGCTTAATTTCTTTTGCGTTAGGTGCGGGAACAAAAACATTTCCAGCAAGTTCAACAGCGATTTCTTCAATCTTTGATAACTCGACGGTATCATACAGTTGTCAATCGCCAGGAATTTATAATCCGGTTTCATCGGATATCAGAAAAATCGTGATGCAGTTTAATGATGGTACCGGTTGGCAAACCTTACCGGCGATGAGTATTAATGCAGTTCCGTATGCGATGTACGCCGGAAAATCGGAAGACAGTATTTTATTTAATGGTAAAGCTGATTCAGCATTTGTTCAGTATTCGACAATGCCAACATGTACTGCTTCACAAGCATTACATTTTAACGGCGCTACATTTTCTTGTATCACTGCAGGTGGTGGTGGCGGAGCTTCTTACACTGTGACTTCAAGTGATGTCACATCAGCTTTAGGTTATACGCCGGCAAATCCGGCAACGCTTTCTTCGTCGTTTACAACAACGGCTTCATTTTCAACAGTGACGGCTACAGTGAATTCTTTGGGCACTTCGGTGACGGCGGTGACATCAACGGTTGGTGACTTATCAGCTTCGTTAACAAATTTAACGGCCGCGGTGTCTGCGATCACTTCGTCGCAGTGGAATACAAGTGGCACAACAATTAATTATACAGCAGGTAATGTTGGCATAGGTACTGATACGCCAATTGGAAAATTGCACATCGCAGATAATGTCGCGACAAATATTATTTTAGATGGATATTTAAATACCATTGGCGCACCAGGTCTTGCGACACGTAAGGCGCGCGGCACAGCGGCTTCGCCAACAGCTGTTTTAGCTAATGATTATCTGGGAACTTTCGGTGCCAGAGGCTACGGTACAACAGGATTTTCTCCAGCAACACGTGGAATGATCGGTATCAAAGCCAATGAAAACTGGACAGACACGGCTCAAGGTACGGCTATCTCATTTGAAACTACAGCGAACAGTGGAACAACACGTCTTGAAAGAATGCGTATCACAGATACAGGTGATGTAGGTATTGGTACCACGGCGCCAGCCTACACTTTAGATGTAAGCGGTACAGTAAACGCTAAGAGTTTAAAAATTAATGGCGTTGATATTGTTAGCTCGGTCACTTCAAGTTCAGTGATTTCAGCTTTAGGTTATACACCGGCCAATGATGCTGTGTCTGGAAGTTATGTCGTTAAAGCTAATAACTTATCTGATTTGGCATCGGCTACAGTAGCGCGCTCAAATTTAGGTTTAGGTGATTTAGCGGTTTTAAATTTTATGGATTTAAGTTCATCACAAGCTTCAGGCACATTAGCGGCAGCAAGACTTCCGGCTTTTAGTGGTGATATTTCATCGACTCTAGGCTCATCGGTTTTAACTTTAGCGTCTGTGGGATCAGGAATCTCAAGTGGTACTCAGTATACGAAAGTGACTGTTGATGGCAAAGGTCGCGTAATTAGTGGCGCTCAGTTGTCTGCTTCGGATGTCACGACAGCTTTAGGTTATACACCACAATCTTCGGGTTCAGTAGTTTCATCCCAGTGGACCACGGCGGCAGCGTCGGCGATCTATTACAATTCTGGTAATGTCGGTATCGGCACAGCTGCGCCAACACAGGCTCTTGAGGTGAGTGGTATTACACGTATTTCTAAAGGATTATTTGTCGGTAATGCACCTAGCGGATGGAGCGGTGAGCCCCTTGTTGTTAATGGAAGTTCAGCGCGTGGAAGTTTGACGTTGCTACATTCCATGGTGGGTCAGAGCCAGGCGACGAACGGATTAGACTTATCTTTGGTGTTTGGTAACGCTGAACTTAATTTGCGTGAATCAGGTTATTTACGTTTTATGACAGCTAATACTGAGCGTTTACGTATTGATGCTACTGGAAATATCGGTCTTGGTATAACGGCGCCGACGGCAAAACTTCATTTAGTTTCAGGAACAGCTTCAACAGCGCCGTTAAAGTTTACTTCAGGCACATTGGTTACTTCACCACAGTCAGGAACTATCGAATACGATGGTTCTAATTATTACGTGACTGATGGAAGTGGTGTTCGTCGCGTGATTGCAACAGCATCGACACCAGGAAGTCTAAATGATGTTTCGACGGTATCAAGCACAGGCAACTTAACATTATGGCCTGCAAACGGAAGCAGTGTGATTGTTTCTGCCACAACGGCTTCAACCAATTCACAAACCGGTGCGCTTGTTGTTAAAGGTGGCTTAGGCGTTGTCGGAACTGCAAATATTGGTGGAAATTTAAATGTTTCGGGCACAATACACACTTCGAGTTATTTTTCAGCGGCTAGCTTAATGTATTTATACGGAACGGGTGCGGCTTATACTAACGCGACTGATGCTTATGCTGCCGGAGAACGCGGTTTTACTGCAGATCTTGGCGGGAGTACGGCTTGGGATCTTCTGAAACTTCAAAATGCCAGTGGTACACAATTCATCGTTGAAGGTGGCGGTTACACCGGAATAGGCACAGCAGATCCAGATCGTCGTTTAACAATCATCGGTGATGGCACAGCCTATGGCGATGATGTCATGATCGAAGCGACAAACAATAATTCTGCAGGAACTTTTGCGCAGATCAATTTAGCTAAGTCGCGCGGAACCTCTGCTTCACGCACGACTGTACTTGCTGGTGATACGCTGGGTGCTTTAGCGTTCAGAGGGCAAAATGCAAGTTCTCTTGGGTACGGTGCAATTATCAGATCAATTGCCGAAAGTGATTATAGCACAGCTCAAAGTGCGGACTTACGTTTCCAAACAACCGCAAGCGCTACAACAGCTGATCGAATGATTATCAATTCTTCAGGTAATGTCGGTATTGGCTTATCATCACCAACAGCACGCTTACATGTAGCAGGTAATAGTGCAGCCACAGCGATTTCATTAGTTTCTTCAACGATGATTTTACAAAATACCAATGCAACAGCGGGTGCGCTTAATGCTTTAATGTTTTCTAACTATGATGGCTTTGGTAATGCAGCGATTTCGACGGCGCAAAATACTGCAGGCAACGTAGGTAATAGTTTAGTGTTACAGACTAAAACAAGTAGTGGTGGTGCGTGGAATGCCGATCAACTTGTGTTAAATCCTAATGGAAATGTCGGGATTGGAACAAGTAGTCCGGTTGCTAAACTTCAAGTAGCTATTCCTGATAATAACGCAGTTTATTTTGGTCAAAACGATGGAGTTAATAGTAACTTTAGATTTTTGAACAAATACACAGACGGATACAATTTTATTCAAGTCGGTGTAAGTTCGACAGATACTACAGCTAAATTAAAATTCAGTCGTATGGGGAGTAGTTCAAACTTAGCTGATATTAGATTCTTATCTGACTACGCTTCTTTTAACGGAAACCTTGGTGTTGGTACAACGTCAGCCACACACAGATTACATCTTAATACGGGCAATCAATCGATGAAGTTTGATGGTTTTTCTGCTGGAAATTCGTTTACTTCACAGTTAAGTGGATCAGATTTTGGTTCATTCATCGAAGGACCGGACAACGGACAATTTGTCGTAGCGTTAAGAGATAACGATGTTAACGATGGATTTCGTATTCTGTCGGGTGGTGGCAATTACATGGCTGATTCTGTTTACGACACACCTGTTTTTACAGCATTGGCTACGGGTAATGTGGGTATCGGAACATCGAGTCCTATTGATATTTTACAAGTTGAATCCAGTGCAACCACCGTATTAGGGGTGAACACAACAGGTACTGCAGCTACCGCGCGCTCTTTAGTTTCATTTGACCGTGCTGGGGCACAACGCTGGGATATCGGTGTTAACGTTAACCAACTGGGAACAAACGATCTTCATTTCCGCGCAACTCAAGGGTTAAACTATCTGATGACATTAACTACAAGTGGAAATGTAGGTATTGGTACAATAGCCCCGTCTGCGATGTTGGATGTGGCGAGCGGAGCTGTTCGTTCCACTCGAAATGGTTATCCTAATGTTCAGTATGCAGAAATCTACGGTGGAGATAATGTGCAGACCGCTCCGTATTTGCGTGCAAATTCTGATGAAGGAAATAAAAAACCTTTATTTTTACAAAGCTTTCATGACAGCAGTGGTGGACCTGCGGGTAACTTAGGTTTCTATTTTCAAATCGGCGTGGCTTCAGCACCAACAGATGTTGTGGCGATTCGTGAGACTGGTTTAGTTGGTATTGGTACGACGGCACCATTTGAAAAACTTCATGTCGATGCTTCAACATCAGGGCGTATTGCGGTCGCCAGCGGAAATATTTTTGCAACATCTGGTTACGGATTGTCTCTAGAGAGTGATACTGATGACGGTGCTGGTTATTTAAATCTGCATACGGCATCACAAGGTGCAAGTGTTGCTGAATTTCAGATTCGTGGTGGTCATGGCCCTAGTGAAACGGCGGCAACACGTACGATTATGTCTTTTAAAACAAATACGGGGCGAGTGGCTGTCGGTGGAATAGCTACTCCTGCAGCACAATTACATATTGGTAAACAAGAAGCGGCCGCAGGCACTTCTGGTTCGGTCACCCGTTTAGCGATCCAACCGTATGGACACACTGGTGGCCCATGGACAGTAACGGCGCGTGATATTCCTGGAAATGCCTTTTTAGATTATTATTACGGTGCAGGGCATATCATGACTTTTGAAAATGGCGGCGATGTTGGTATCGGTGTATCTGCGCCAACACAAAAACTACATGTAAATGGTAACGTACAAGTCGCCGGCGATATCTATGGCGGTCTTTACGGTGGTACGCGTGGTATTTGGCGTTTTAGTACGACTGATCCAAATTTTGGTATTTTCTATACTGAAGGTTCGCCGGATAGAATTTCATTTTCACCTCAAGGTGGTGGTTCGGCAACACCAACTCTGTCTGTATACGGATCTAGCGTAGGTATTGGTGTAACAGCGCCAACATACCAACTGCAATTATCTACAGATTCTGCGGCGAAACCAGGAACAAGTACTTGGACGATTGCCTCTGACAGACGTTTAAAAGATGTGCGTGCGCCATTTACGCGTGGTCTTGCCGCGATTGAAAATATTCAGCCGATTTATTTTAGTTATAAAAAAGATAATCCTGTGGGACTGCCTTCAGATAAAGAGTACGTGGGTATTATCGCGCAAGAGATTCAAAAAAATATTCCTGAAGCAACGCAAAGGGATAAAGATGGTTATTTGCGGGTAACCAACGACTCGATCATTTGGACGATGTTCAACGCGATCAAAGAACTGTATCAAAAATGGAATTCAGATAGCCAGGCTCTTCATGAAAAAGTCTCAAATTTAGAAGAAGAAAACAAAGCGCTTAAAGCGTACTTGTGCCAGAAAGACCCAGAAGCCGCTTTCTGTAAGCCTAAAAGCGAATAGAACAGTAAATAAAAATTAACTTAGATGTTCTAGTTGTCGTTTATATTCTTATAAACAAAAAATATCCTATAGAGGTTAACTCTTAACAAGACTAAACCGATAAAGATTGAGTGAAGCAAACCATCCGTTGGCATTTCTTTATCTTTTTTGCATATCTTTTTGCCGCTCCGGCATGGGCGGTACCTGGGCTAACGACTTATCAAGCTAGAATTATCAAACCGAACGGTGTCGCTCTTGAAGAGAGTGGCGTTAGTTTTCGTTTTACAGTTTTAAATCCAGCAGAGAATTGCATTTTGTATATTGAAGATTACGGCGCCATCAATATGACCAACACCAGCGGCTTAGCTTCATTTTCTTTAGGAAGTGGAACAAAAACTTATCCAACTTCAGGCTCTGTGACTTTTCAAGATATCTTTAATAATTCGACACCATCGTTATCTTGTCAGACGGCGGGAACTTACACTCCTGGGGTTAACGATATTCGTAAATTGATCATGCAATTTAATGATGGTAATGGCTGGCAAACTTTACCACCTATGAGTATCAACGCCGTTCCGTACGCGATGTATGCAACCAAGGCTGATAATGCAGTTTTATTTAATAACAAAGCAGATACAGCGTTTGTGCAGTACTCGGCAATTCCGACTTGTACCGGTTCGCAAGCACTGCAGTACACAGGTTCAGGATTTGTGTGTATCACTGCGGGTGGTGGATCTTCAGGAACCATCACAGCCGGAGATATCGTAGCTGCTTTAGGTTATACGCCGGGGGCGAGTGGTGCAGTTTCATCACAATGGACAACATCGGGCTCGGCGATTTATTATAACAGCGGATTTCTCGGCGTTAATACGGCGAATCCAACGATTGAGTTAGATGTTAATGGGCGTTTAGCAGTTAGCCAAGGGACATTTGCAAATCCAAGTATTACTTTCTCTCCGAATCGTAATGTCGGTTTTTTTGATGATTCAAATATTTTAGGTGTAAGTATTCAAGGGGCTGCTAAATGGTTTTTTGGTGCCAGTCATATGGGATCATATGCTGCGGGCGGAGCTCTTGGGTTTACTAACACGGCCACGTCTCCAGCTTTGACTTTTTCTTCGGGTACGAACACTGGTATTTATTTTCCGTTGTCGACAAATTTAGCGGTCACAACTAACGGCAGTGAAAAAATGCGTGTAACTTCAGGTGGCTTAGTGGGTATCGGTACCACAACACCAGTGACGAAACTAGATGTATCAGGCGCTATTCGCATTAGTATGGATAGTGCAACATGCGCAGCAAGCTACGCTGGCGCGATTCGCTACAACGCAGGTATTGTCGAAGTGTGTGATGGCTCAACTTGGGCAAGTATGAGTGGTGGTGGCAGTGTGACAAGTGCTACAGTGATTTCAGCGTTAGGATATACTCCAGCAAACCCAGCCACTTTATCGACATCATTTACCACAACAGCTTCATTTTCTACGTTGAATGCTTCAGTCACTTCTTTAGGAAGTTCGATCACAACATTAAATAGTTCATACAGTTCATTGGCCGCTTCAATGGCTGCGCTAAGTAGCACGACAAGTGGAATTCCAGTTTATTCAAATTCAAACAATAGTATTTTTGTGGGATCTGGAACTGCAAAAACCAGTACGACAGCAGACAATACGACACTTGGTGTGAATACATTAAAATCAATTACAACGGCGAATAAAAACGTTGCTATTGGTACTAATGCGATGATGAACACCCTTTATGGTTCTGCGAATGTGGCTGTAGGTCACAACTCGATGTATAACAATACGATTGGTGATTACAATACGGCGGTAGGCCATTTAGCGATGTATGAAAATACGACGGGTTGGTCAAATACGGCTTTTGGTAGTTGGGCTTTATACAGAATCGTTGATGGCTGGTACAACACGGGTATTGGTGAATCGTCATTGGATCGCGTGACAAGTGGTACAGAAAATGTGGCCTTAGGGGCTTCTGCAGGGCGTGCGGTTATCACAGGTCAAGGAAATACTTTTATCGGTACGCAATCTGGTGAAGGTCAAGGCCCAGCGTTATCGAATGTTTCTGGTAATACTTTTCTCGGTTTTTTAACGGGACAAGATATTTTAACAGGTGGTAACAATAATACTCTTATCGGTTATCGTGTGGGTGATACGTTAACAACAGGTTCAAAAAATATTGTGATCGGTTATAACATCGACACACTAACACCAACATCTTCAAATACTTTAAATATCGGTAATTTAATTTACGGTACAAATTTAAACGGGCAAAACACAGCGATCTCATCAGGCAGCATCGGTATCGGTGAAACATCTCCGCTGCAAAAATTATCTGTAAGTGGTGTGTTATTAGTTTCTGGCGAATACGGTAGCGGTGAAAGTTTAGTTGTCAGTGGCGCCGGTACTCGTATGTTTTTCTATCCAAAAAAATCAGCTTTCCGTGCTGGTTATGCCGGAGCTGATGAGTGGGATGATGCCAATATCAGTGATGGCAGTATTGCCATGGGTGACGGAGCCACTGCTTTTGGTTATGGCGCTATTTCTCTGGGTACCGGAACATTCGCCAGTGGTACGAATGCTGTAGCCATTGGCCGTTACAGTAATGCGACTGGTGATAAAGCAACAGCCTTTGGTGAATCCCAAGCCGAAGGAGATTTAAGTACATCTTTTGATAGCAGTTATGCAGGTGGTATGTACAGTGTCGCAATGGGAAGCAGTAGTGCAAATGGCGATCGCAGTATTTCGATCGGTCCATCAGCCAACGCTGACGGTGAGGCAAGTGTTGCTATCGGTCAATCAACTCTTTCGCGCGCTTACCGAGGGATCGCTGTCGGAAGTTACAATGTCGGTAACGGCAGTGGTACGGCATGGGTTGCGACAGATCCAATTTTTGAAATCGGTAATAGCCAAAACGGTTCACCACGTTCAAATGCGCTGACGGTTCTTAAGAACGGAAGCATTGGTATTGGTGTAACAACTCCGACTTATACATTAGATGTCAGTGGTGTCGTAAATGCTAAAGGCTTAAAAATTAACGGTGTTGATGCTGGTTCAGTTACATCAAGTTCTGTGATTGCAGCTTTAAGTTATACTCCGGCAAATAGTGCAACAGTTGCGACATTGAGCAGTTCGTACACATCACTTGCAGCTTCTATGGCAGCAATAAGTGCAAGTGGCACGCAGTGGACGACGTCAGGCGCAAATATTTTTTACAACGCAGGTAATGTTGGTGTTGGAGTGACAAATCCAAGCGCAAAACTAGAAGTTATTGGCGATGTTGGAATTTTGGCCAGCTCAACAGAAGCTGAAGGTGTTAAGTTTCACACGACTTTTTCAAATAATGAAACGTCTTCGCGAATGGTATTGGCCGAACGCCAAGATAATGCTTACGGATGGTCTTTTGTAACAGCTGGTGTTGCAAATCCTGTATTGGGTGGTACGACTTTAACAGGTTTACCAGCAGGAACATTTAGTATCGTTCGCCATTCAGGAAGTGCTGTTGGAGCTGCCGCTCTGACGATTAATCGTGAAACTGGTAATGTCGGTATCGGCACAACAACGCCATCGGCGAAGTTAGAAGTTGTTGGTGGCGGAGTAAGTTATACGAATGCTTTCGTAGTAAGTACAAATGCTGCTGATGGTGGAACAATTATTCTTGGTGATGATGCAAATAATGGTGATCAAGTGCGTATCGGTGTGAATGGTTATTTGCGCTCACAGGCCGGACGTTTCGGCATAGATTCAACTGGGGCACCTGTTACGTTTGAAATTAATGGTGCTGAACGTATGCGTGTTTCAGCGAGTGGAACTGTGGGTATCGGAACAACTTCTCCAATAGGAATTTTAGATGTGCGTGGTGGAGCTGCCGCTGCGGGAGTGCACGGAACTCCAGTTTATATCAATGCGCAAAACGCAAGTTCTGGAAATAGCAATGGCGGCAATATTAATTTAATTCCGGGTACTGGCACTGGAACAGGCTATCGTGGTTCTGTACAAATTGCTTCAGGTACATTCTATAATGCGGCTCAATTAGAAATCGGTAGTGGTGCTCCGGGTATTGCTATTAACAACACGGGTAACTCGCAAATTCTATTAAATCATGCAGCTGGTGGTTGGGGTGTTGTTGGTAATAATGCCGCAGGCAAATGGTCATTAGGTTATGCTAATAGCGGTAGTACAAATTTAGATGGTTCGGTTTTAACTTGGACTAACACAGGCAGTGTGGGTATCGGCACATCGTCTCCGGTTGCGCGCTTAAGTGTTGAAAGTGCCGGCGCAACTGGAATTCAAATGAAGAAAAGTGGATCTGCAGCTATTGATACATTTAATATGATCAATGACATGGATGCCACGGGCTATTTCTGGTTTGCTAAAGGATCATCTGCAACTGCGGCACCAACCACTACAAATCGATTAATCGGAATCACTAACGAAGGTAATGTTGAAATTTACGGTCAACAGGTCGATGGAACAACAGATAAATCCGGTGTTCTTTCATTAAAAACAGAAGCTTCAGGAGATGGCGGGACTAAGAATGAAGTTTCAATGGAATTCTATGCCGACCGCGCGGATTTAAATACGTCTTCGGGATTTGTGGGTTTCGAAAGTGGAACTACTTTTAATTTATCTTTAGTAAATAACAAAGCTGGAAGTTTAATTTTAGGAACTTCAGGTAACACAGCACTTACGATTAATTCGTCACGCAATGTCGGTATTGGTACAACAACTCCAGCTTATAAATTATCAGTTTATGAAGCTGCAGCTAGCGTTACCAATAACGTAGAAAGCGGCAACAACGGTTCGGCGGCGTACACTCGTCATTCAGGAAAAACAACCGGTGGTGTATCGCAGACTTATGGCAGTGGTTTAAATATCAGTGATGGTAATGGTGGTTATGAAATTTATGACTTTACCGCTGGTGCTTCGCGTATGTTTGTGAGTAGTACGGGTAATGTGGGTATTGGTACAATTACGCCAGGTTACAAGCTGGATGTCAGTGGTGATCTTCGTATTACCGGAACACCATACCGTAATGGCGGTGATTCAAATTGGATTGTGCCATCAGATGCGCGTTTAAAAGATGTGGGCGGAAAATACAACCGAGGTCTTCGCGAAATTGCTAGCATTGAAACGATTTATTTTAATTATAAAAAAGATAACCCAAAACAAATTGATTCGTCAGTGACTTACACGGGCGTGCTTGCACAAGAAGTAAAAAAACAAATTCCAGAAGCCGTGAAAGAAGATAAAGAAGGATTTTTATCGTTAAATACAACACCGATTTTTTGGGCGATGGTGAATGCGATCAAAGAGATTTATTACAATATAAATGGCATTAAAGAAGAAAATGCACAGTTGAAAGTTCAAGCTGCAGAGCAGGCACGTAAGATTCAAAGTCTTGAGGCTGAAAATGCAGCTATTAAAGAACGTTTAGATCGTCTTGAAAAATCAAGATAGGCGCATTTAAGCGCCTTCAATTCTTAGCTATTTAAATTCTTAAGAAGTGTGCCCACAGCCCATTTCATGGATTTACCAATTTCGGTGCCAGTTTGGTTGTACACATTGCGAAGATCATTCCATAAGTTCGCGCTGATCAAGGTAATGATCAGGTGGATACGGTGTTGTTCTTCTTTGCTGTTTGTTGCGGGAATTTGCGCTCTGATTTTTTCTAATAATAAATTGTTTAACTTTTTTCTGAAAGCAATACGTGATTGCTGACCGAAGTTCGTGTAAAGGTAAGCCAGAATTAAGCTTTCGTATTTGTCAAAAACCTGAAACGCAAATTCAGCGAAGTCTTCAACGGTCATAATTTGTAAACTGCCGGACACGTTTGTCACGTAAGCTTCAAGATAAATTTCTAATTCTTGAGATAAAGATTTTTTATCGCCGAAAAAACGAAATAATGTGCGCGTAGAAAGACCTGCACGATCTGCTAACTCTTCTAAAGAAATTTCTTCACCCCGTTTTTCAACTAACAAGTCGACATAATTTTCAATAATTTTTTGGCGATTGTTGTTTGATTTCTCAAGGCGAGAAGAATTGTCATATTTTCTTACTTTTTTGATCTTCTTAGCGGCTTTAGCCGTTTTAGTGCGTTTCATATAAAAAAGTATAAGGAGTAAGACGCTCTGTGTGCAAACAAAAATATTTGTAGCGCCAAAAGTGACACTAAAATAATATTTGTTTATATGAATATTGCGGTCATTGGGTCGGGAATTAGTGGATTAGGATCAGCTCTGATTTTAAATCAGAAGCATAAAGTACATCTTTTTGAAGCATCAAATCGTTTAGGTGGGCATGCTCATACTAGCGTTGTTGAAAAAAAAGGTAAACAAAATAATATTGACACGGGTTTTCTTGTCTACAATGAGTTAACTTATCCTCATTTGAAAGCACTTTTTAGGTATTTAGACACAGAAACCGTCAGTTCAAACATGTCACTGTCTATCCAAGTCCCGCAAATCGGCCTGGAATGGGCCGGAGACAGTCTAGCTACTGTTTTCGCGCAAAAACGAAATTTGTTTAATCCGCGCTTTCATAAATTGTTATTGGCCATACTAGCCTTTCATCGACATGCCGAAAGAAATCGTGAATTGGCGCGTCGTAACCGTTGGACTATAAATGAATTATTATTTAGACAGAATTACCCGCGTGAACTGTTGGAATGGTATGTTTTGCCGATGGTGGCGGCGATCTGGTCAACGCCCGAAAAAGGTATGTTGGATTTTCCGGCTGAGACATTTCTCACTTTTTTTATAAACCATAAACTGTTGCAAGTGAATGACCGCCCGATCTGGAGAACAGTCAAAAATGGATCGAAGAACTACGTGGAAAAAATTGCGCAACAATTAAATCACATTCATCTGAACGAACCGGTGCATGCGGTAGAACATGTGGGACGAGAACTGCAGGTTACAACGGTTAAACAAAGTTATAAGTTTGATAAAGTGATTTTTGCAACCCATGCTCCAATCACCGCAAAAATTTATAAATTTAAAAATTCACAGCAAGAAAAAATCTTAAAAAGTTTTTCGACGATCCCGAATAAAGCTTTCTTGCACGAAGATGAAAGCTTTTTACCTCGCAAGAGCAAGTGCTGGGCTTCATGGAACGTACAGGCGCAACTTGCCAGTGAACATTCAGACAAGGTGTCTTTAACATATTTATTAAACCGCTTACAGCCGTTAAACACAGAAGATAAAATGCTTTTAACACTTAATCCAAGTCGTGCACCGAAAAATTTAATTTTTGAAGCGCAGTATGATCACCCGAAGTTTGACCAGCAAGCAATCGACGCTCAAAATGAAATTCCACATATTCAAGGACATGATGGCGTGTACTTCGCAGGGGCTTGGACTCGTTATGGTTTTCATGAAGATGGTCTTTTAAGCGCGGTGAATGTGGCGAAACATTTTGAAATCAATCCACCATGGAGAATTGCATAGTGGCTTTTTACCTGATGCGGGGGCAAGTTTATCATTCTCGGTCAGAAACTGCTAAAAACAGTTTTAAATATCCTATTTTTAATCTTTATTACCCAGTTCCTCAGACCGCAAAGTTACAAGCCCTTTTGCAAAAGAAATTTAAGTCTTTATTAAGTTTTAAAGATGCCGACTATTTGACTGAAAATTCGCAAGTGCCACTAGCAGAAAAATGCCAGATTTTTTTAAAAACTCATTTTAACTATCAGGCTGACCACGTTTTTCTTCAGACCATCCCACGTATGTTTGGTTATGCGTTTAACCCCGTTAATTTTTGGTACTGTTACCGCCAAGAAAAATTAGAAGCTGTGTTATGCGAAGTGAATAACACCTTCGGTGAAACACATTACTATTGGCTTTACCAGCAGGGTGAAGATTTAAATAATAAATGGCTAAAAGCCGAAAAGAAATTTCATGTCTCGCCATTTTTTGCCATTGAAGGTGAATACCGATTTAGATTTCGCCCTACAAAAAATCACCTGCATGTCGATATTCATTTTTTAAATAATGATGGCTCGTTAAAGCTAAACACTTGGGTGCAAGGCGAGCTTACGGCATTAGAGGAAGTTTCTTTTACGGGGCTTATGCTTCGCTACGGCTGGATGACGCCACTTGTAGTGTTTCGCATTCATTACCAAGCGGTAAAGTTACTAGTTAAGAAAGTGCAATTTTTCAAAAAACCAAATCCCCCTGAAAAGGAGATCACTCATGGCACAAGCTTCATGGGCCGCTAAGTTTTTTATTCAAATTTTAAAAAACGCTAAGCATGGCACGATCCATATTACTTTTCCTGACGGTAAAACAGAAAAATATGGCGAAGGTGATGACAAAGCTCACGTGGTTGTCAAAAACTGGTCGGCTATTGATCAGTTGGTGAATAAAGGCGATCTTGGTTTAGCCGAAGCGATTATTGAAGGTGATCTTGAAGTTGATGACGCTGCGAAACTGATCGAATGGGCCTGCCGAAATGACCAATCCTTAGAACGAGCACTGCATGGAACTTTGCTGGGTACACTGTTATATCAATTAAAGAGACTATTAACCCGCAATTCTAAAGTACAAGCGAAAAAAAATATTGTGGCCCATTACGATTTAGGGAATGATTTTTACCGCTTATGGTTAGACCCTACCATGTCGTATTCTTCGGCGTTATTTAAATCTGAAAATGAATCTTTAGAACAAGCGCAGCTTAATAAGTATGATCGCATGATCGATATATTGAATATCAAGTCGTCTGATCACATTCTTGAAATTGGCTGTGGCTGGGGTGGCTTTTTCAGTCGCGCTATTGAGCGTACGGGCTGTCGTGTTACGGCGGTGATGAATTCTCCAAGTCAGGCCGTGCATAACCGGGCGATGATCAAAGCTAAAGGCTTGTCTGCGTATATAAGCCTGCAAGAAATCGATTACCGCGATATCAAAGGCACTTATGACAAAGTTGTATCGATAGAAATGATTGAAGCGGTCGGTGAAAAATACTGGGATAATTACTTTAAAAAAGTATCCTCTTCCATTAAAGGAAAAGGTGCAGCTCTTATTCAAGGTATTACGATTAAGGACGATCTTTTTTATAGTTACCGTCAAAAAACCGACTTCATCCAAAACTATATTTTTCCGGGTGGCATGTTGTTGGCAAACAGTATTTTTGATCGTAAGAGCGAAGAAAACGGTATGAAATTAACCGACCAATTTGAATTCGGTATTTCGTATGCCGACACTCTCAAAATTTGGCGTCAACGTTTCAACGAGGCGCAAACTAAAGTTCGTGAAATGGGTTTTGATGACCGATTTATTCGGATGTGGAATCTATATCTATGTTATTGCGAAGGCGCCTTTCGCGCCGGTCGTATTAATGTCGGCCAATATTTAATTGAAAGAGTGTAATATGTCGATGCAACCAGTAATTAAATTCTTTGTACGTGGTATAGAAAAAGGATTCATTCCGGATCCGTTTATTCGCTCGGGTATTCGTCATCTTTTGAAACAACGGTTACGAGAGATGCGTGAACAAGAACAGAAGAACAACGGCGAATTTATTAAAGTGCACGCTAATTTACTTCGCGAGTCACCTTTGGCTATTATGACTAAGCAGGCCAATGAACAGCACTATGAAGTGCCAACGGAATTTTACGAATTATGCCTGGGAAAACATAAAAAATACAGTGCCTGTTATTGGGAAGACGAGATGTCGGAACTTGAACAGGCCGAACAGAAAGCTTTAGATATTTCGATAGCTCGCGCTGAAATCGGCGACGGCATGAGGATTCTGGAATTAGGCTGCGGTTGGGGGTCATTATCCTTAGAATTAGCTCGCCGCTTTCCAGATTCGCAAATCACAGCAGTTTCTAACTCGACAACACAAAGACAGTTTATCGAAACGCAGGCGCATAAACGCGGGTTAAAAAATTTAACAGTGTTAACACGCGATCTTGGACGGGAAGAAAATTATAACTTCGGTAGTGAAAAATTTGACCGCGTGATGAGCATTGAAATGATGGAGCATATTAGAAATTACGAAAAGTTTTTTTCGCTGGTCGCACGTTCTATGAAGTCCGACGCTAAAATGTTTGTGCACATTTTCACCCATAGAACGACACCTTATTTTTTTGAAACTGAAGGTGAAGACAACTGGATGGGTAAATACTTTTTTTCGGGCGGACAAATGCCGGCGCGAAATTTATTTGAACACTTCAATAAAGATCTTAAAGTTCAGCAAAAATGGGACTGGGATGGAACCCACTACCAAAAAACTTTAGAAGCTTGGTTAAAAAAGATGGATCAGAACGAAAACCAGGTGCGCAATCTATTCAGAAAAGCCTACGGTGATGATCAGGTTGAAGTCTGGGTTAATCGTTGGCGCGTTTTTTATATGGCCTGTGCCGAACTTTTCGGTTTCAACCAGGGTAAAGAGTGGGCCGTCACACATTACTTATTAACACCGAAAGGATAAAAAATGAAAAAAAATCTGATTCTATTTTTTTCACTGGTTTTGCTGGCAATGTTAGCGGTAACAACCTGGGCTAGCACTCACGAAAATATCATTGCGGCGATAAAACGTCTTATTGTAGAGCCCTGGATGGTGGCAACTCTTTTTGATGCTTATTTTGGATTTTTAACTTTCTTTTTATGGGTGGTATTTAAAGAATCCAGTGCCTTTAAAAAATTAATTTGGTTTGTAGCAATTATGTTTTTAGGAAATATTGCCATGGCTGTTTATGCGTTATTAGAAATTCGACGTCTGAAGGGTAATTTTACCGCTGAACGATTTTTAACAGAAAAAAAGGCTGCATGATAAAAAAAGTTCAAGAGACTTTAAAGTCTCAGTTAACTCAAGGAGCTTCGCCGGAAAAGTTAGCGCAAAGTTTATCGGCGGGTTTTTTGATTGGGTGTTTTCCGCTCCTCGGGTTTACGACAGTTTTAGCTGCAGTTATAGGTATGATCTTTCGTTTAAATCATATTGTTGTGCAAACTGCGAATTATCTTATGTATCCGGTACAGATTATTTTAATTCCGGTTTATATTGAGGTGATTAGTTTGTTGGTCGATGTGGGGAATGTGCCGATCAGACCAGATCTTATTATCGAGGCTTTTCGCCAAGACAGGATAGCTTTTATAAAAGCGTATGCTCTGGTTGGACTGTACTCTGTTGTTTTATGGTTTGTTATCAGCAGCGTTTTATTTTTTCTTTTACAAAAATTTTTTTTACCGGCTATTCGAAAATTAAGTAAGCCAAGAGGGTAGATCATGGTTTCAAGTCAGATGTTTTTAATAGGGTTACTCGTTACAATCGGGATTATGTTATTAACTTGGGCCTATGCAGTTAAGATTGAAAATTTTAGTATCGTCGATGCCGTATGGTCGTTCTGCTTTGTCATTCATGGAATAATTTTTGATGTGTTTGGTGGTGGGTTTTCGCAAAGAAAGACATTGTTTTTAATCATGTTGGCTGTATGGAGCTGTCGGTTAGGCTTTTATTTAGCTAAAAGAATTGCTGCGCATCATCCGTATGAAGACACCCGCTATCTCAAACTTCGCGCTGATTATGGGGTAAATTATAAATTTAGATTTTTAATTTTCTTTTTCTATCAAGCAATTAGTGTTTCGATTTTAACTTGGCCGTTTATTTTTGTTTTTCAGAATCCTCATCCTGACATTTCGTCATTAGAATGGTTAGGCGTTGCGATTTGGGGCATTTCAGTGATTGGTGAATCGGTTGCCGATTATCAAATGGCTAAATTTCGCTCGAATCCGGCGAATAAAGGCAAAGTTTGTGATGTGGGTTTATGGAATTATTCGCGCCATCCGAATTACTTTTTTGAAAGCTGTATTTGGTGGGGGTATTTTATTTTTATGTTGGCAACGCCGGGGCTTGTTTGGTCAATTTATGCCCCACTTACAATTTTAATTTTACTTTTAAAGGTGACTGGTGTTCCACCGTCAGAAGCTCAGTCATTGAAAAGCCGGGGCGAGGCCTACCGCCGTTATCAAGAGCGCACCTCTGTTTTTGTGCCATGGTTTTCTAAAAAAGGATAGTTTATGAAACTATTTTATTTCGCTGTAAACCAAAGACGAATGGCTACGATTACTAAGAAGACCGAAAACATGCGGCTTAAAGTAAAAGACTGTAACCCTACAGCGACTTTAGAACCTAAAAGAGTTCCGACAAACATACCTGAAGCGATAATGAACCCAAGTTTGATGTTGTCGATTTGAATGGCGCCGGCGCGATAGTAATTCCACACGCCTAAAATACCCACCGGAAGAAGTAAGGCGACTAATGAAGTGGCGGTCGCAGCTTGTTGGCTAAAGCTAAAAAGGTAAATCACTAACGGAACAATAATAACGCCACCGCCGATACCGAATAAACCTGAAGAAACACCGGCCACCAATCCAATAATAAGACCGTACATGATTTGCGTTGGTAACATTTAAAATTTCTCCTTGTTGCTTTAGGGGCGGGTCACTTTTTGACGTAAAGATTCGGCATCGTTTTCCGGATGTGAAACTTGAATGCTTTCCAGCCAAGTCACATGGGCTTTTTTGTTCGGAAGACTGAATTGCTGAACCATTTTTCCAATCATGCTGTCGTCATCAATAAACGAAGATTCATGATAGGGATCATAATCTAATTTAAAAAGTTGTACTGGAATATCATAGGCCTGGGCAATTTCAAAAATGCCTTTCTTCCACAGTTTTTCTTCTTTAAGTGTGGTTGTACCTGACGGAAAAATCACTAATTGAGATTTATTTTGCATTAACTGTTCGCCCAGTTGTTTGCGCAATCTTTCGCGGTCATGTTTTGATTCACGATCAACAAATAAAGTTCCCACACGAACCGCGGCCATTCCTAAAATTGGCCAGCGTTTCACTTCTTTTTTAGCTAAGAAAGCGATGTGCGGATTAACAGCCATCAAAAGTAAAATATCTAAGTAGCTCACATGATTGCCGACATAAATGCGTGGACCTTGTTGTGAAAAATCACCTTGGTGGGCCACTTTGTAGCCGATGTAATTCATTACACTTTCGGCCCAGCGCTTTTTATAGTGGGTCACTTTCTTTGGTTGGATATAACTTAAGGTCAGCCAATAAGCTGTGATTCCGAAAGTTCCCAAAGATTTAATGACGTAAAAAGCTTTCATTTTGGGGTTACTTTAGCAAATCATGCGTATAAGTAAAGGTTGCAGCCCAACCTTCATTGCGGTCACGCGCCAAAACACCATTTTTATTTTTATCACCTAAGACTTCAAAGTGTTTAAGCGTGATAACAGGGTTGTTGCGGTCAGCTAAGTCATTAAAATGAAACCACAAGCCATAAGATAAATTATTTAAGCCGTCTGAATCCACCGCGCCGTAATAATATTCGTTGTGGTGTTTATCGCCATAGCCAAGTGTGACATACAAATTGGGTTCAACCATTGATGTTTTAATCAGTGTGTTTTGGAACGTGAAAAGTTTTAACTTACCAATAAGTTCAGCGTAAATACCGTTGTGCGCTTTTAGATCTTTGTGAATCCCGAAATCAATTTCAGAAATATAGTCTTCGTTATAACCAGGCACGAAAAACTCGAGTCTGTTTACCCATTCCCAAGAGTCTTCACGGTCGGGGTAAATATCTTTAATGCTTTCATGCTTAGGAAAGATCGGGTTATCGCTGATCGCTTGCAAACGTGTTCTAAAGCGTACTTTATCTTCATAGATAAAATCGCGGTAACTGACCGAGCTTGTGAGAAACTCGAAACGATCTTCAAACATAAAAACCGCAATCACCGGTAGGAGTTGAAAGTCGTTATATTGAACGACACCACGTGATTCCCAGATCGAGAAGAACTTAGCGCCTACTTTGACACCACTTACAGATTTCCAACGATTTTCTGCTTTGTATTCGGCCAAAGCATTTAAAGAACTCAACATTAACAAAACAGCAAAAATTAATTTAGTCATAAATGAATTTAAGCATTATTCATTCGGGGATGCTGCGAAAATTCTCAAACTTAGCACGCCGTTTCAAAAACGGAATCCTGACAATAATTTTGGTGAATTTAGCAAAAAGTGTTGTTAGCTTTCTTCGCAACAACTACTGAGTTCAATTTGTTTCCTAAGTTTTGAGGGGGGATACATGGATTGGAATTTTACAAAAAAGACGGCTGCTGTTTGTTGCTTTATTTCACTTTTAACGGCGAGTTTAGCCGAAGCGTTTGTTTCTGAAAAAGCAAACTACTACGGTAAAGAATTCTTAGGCCAAGTTCAATCAGGCCAACTTCAAGACGAAGAACTCCTAGAAGCTATTTTCCACATCGTATCCGACGCTCACATTAAAACTAAAAACGCTCCAGACACATTAGCTCCCAACTGCCAATCGGTAAAATTACAAGACAACCAAAACTGCATCCAACACACAGCTTTAGGTTATGACCGTGCCAGAAAGCATATGTTCGGTTCAATCTACTTAGAAAAGCAAAATAACACTTACGTTGTAAAAGATGTTTACTGTGAAAAGTATTTCTCTAACGCTGACTTCGGTGGCGAACAAGGTAACATCGGCCCAGGTATGATTCCAGGTAATGGCTCTATCTTAAACTGTGAACACACATGGCCACAAAGCCGTTTCACAAGCCGCTTTCCTGCTGAAACACAAAAATCTGATTTACATCACTTATACCCATCGGATTCAAACATGAACAGCCACAGAAGTTCATTACGCTTCGGTGAAGTCGACAAAGATATGGAAAAATTAAAATGTCCACAAAACCGTTTAGGTTCTCAAGCTGGTGCTAAAGGCGCTGTGTTTGAGCCACCGGTTGCCCACCGTGGTAACGTAGCTCGTGCGATTTTCTACTTTGCGGCTCGTTACAAAATGAAAGTGGGCGGCGCTGAAGAAGTTACTTTAAAAAAATGGAATCATGAAGATCCGGTTGATGCCGAAGAACAAAGAAGAAACGATATGATCGAAGATGTTCAAGGTAACCGTAACCCATTCGTTGATTACCCAGAATTAATCGACCAAGTAAAAGTATTTTCTTTCAATACAACTAAGTAGTTTTAACGAACTACAAATTGTAAAAAAAAAGCTAACTTCAAAGAGTTAGCTTTTTTTATGTCTAAAATTTGAAACCTGAAATTAAAAAACTATTTAGGTTGTGTGCGTAACATTTTATTTACTTCAGAAACATGAAGTTCTTCGTCGTAAATCATTTGGCGTGCGTATTCTTCTAAGAACACTGACTGGCCTTCAACTAATTTTAATAAGCTGTGGAGGTTTTTAAGCTGGGCTGTTTCGTGCTGTAAGCTTTCTTTTAAAATATCGTTTAATGAGTGCTTGTGAGTCTCAAGTAATGTACCGATTTTTAAAGACGGGTGGCCACCAAGTGTTGTGATGTGCTCACCAGCTTGTGAAGCATGGGCTAAAGATTCAGTCGCTTGGTCACGGAACCACTTGATGATTGGAATACGGTTGTGACCGAATACCATTAACGAATAGTGCGTGTAGCGAACTACGCCGGCTAATTCAGCCTCTAAGATTTTGTTTAAGGCTTCGATGACTTTTTTCTCGTTTTTTAAGCTCATAGTGGCTCCTGTCTGTTGTCTAATCTAGTATATCGTATCTGGGGAAAATTACCCTATAAATGAAAGCTAAATGAAAATGGCTTGAAAGTCCAATGATAAGTTTAGGGCATTTCATTGTAATACGGAGCGGCCTCGGGTAATTCAGAGCACCTATGTCATTTAATCGTCGCCAATTCTTAAAATCGTCGTCATTCGCAAGCTTTGTTTTAGGCTATGCGGTAAATTCTAAAGCAACCACTGGTCTTTTGATGAGCCAAGCGCCATCAAAAACACCTAATGAAAATGCAAATGATAATCCTATTCAAAATGTGAAATACAGCGAATCATCAAGCTTAGATTTCAACGGTGATAATATCAATCGCCCGCATGATATCTTATGGAACATTGATGGCTATGTAGCGAAAAAAGGTGGAATCCCAGCACCGAGCGCATCAACAAGTGTAGTTGTTGCTGGTGGCGGTATGGCAGGTCTTTTAAGCGCGTACCACTTGCAAGCGCACAAGCCGATGTTATTAGAACAAGATCCTGTATTCGGTGGAAACTCAAAAGGCGAAAATTTTGATGGTTCATTTTATTCAATCGGTGCGGCTTACGTAACGATTCCGGATGAAGGTTCTGATATCGATGTGTTCTTTAAAGAAACAGGCATTGCAGAAAAATTACAATTAGAATCTGACACTGAAACTTCTGTGAATTTCAGAAACGCTTTAATGCGTGATTTCTGGAAAGGTGCTTCTGATCCAGAAAACGCTGAGCAGTTCGTAAAAGTTGAAGAAGAGATGCGCCGTATTTATAACGACGCTTATCCTGATATTCCATGGACAGAAGATTCAGCGATCTCTTACGAAGAACTTTGTAAATTAGATGCGATCACTTTTGAACAGTGGTTAACCAACACGTTCGGCGAAGTGCATCCGCATGTTTTAGAATACTTTCAAGCTTACTGCTGGTCTTCATTCGGTGGCTCAATCGATGAAATTTCAGCCGCGCAAGCGTTAAACTTCGTAACAGCTGAAGTTGACGGAGTCTTAGCTTTACCAGGTGGTAATGCGTACATCACATCAGTTGTGCACCAAACTTTAAAAAATAATTTACCAGAAGGTCATGTTTTATCAGGTGCCTTTGTTTTACGTATCGAAGAAAAAGCAAATGGTAAAGTGTGGGTGACTTACGAATCTAAAGAAGGTCAGTTACTGACTATTGAAACTGACTATGTAGTTTGTGCATTCCCGAAATTCGTTGCTGAGCGTGTGATCGTGAACATTGAAGAAGAGCGTGTAAAAGCAATTCAAGATTTAATGTGGCGTGGTTACATTGTGACTAATGTGATCATGGATAGCGCGATTAAATCTCCAGGTTTTGATGTGTTCACGTTAAACGGAAAAATGCAGCCGGCACCGACACCGCTTAATCCGCCAAAAAAATTAATGACGGATGTTTGTTTCGGAACGTGGGCGCAAAACGATGAAGTGAATCATTCAGTGCTTACGATGTATCGCCCGTTACCATTTGAAGGTGCAAGACAGTTTTTATTCAACCCAATGTCGCACCAAAAACATTTGATTCAATCGCAAAACGAAATTGCTGAGTTCTGCAAAGCCGTAAATATCGATGCAAGCAAAATCAAAGGTTACCGTTTGACACGCTGGGGGCATTCGTTACCTCTTGCTAACAAAGGTACAATTGCAGACGGAACGGTTGAGAAGCTTATTAAGCCTATTAACGACAAAATTTTCTTTGCCAACCAAGATAACTGGGTAAATCCGGCATTTGAATGTGCGTTTACTGAAGCTTTGACTGTTGCGCAAAAGATAGAATCCCTAAAGGCGTAGTGTTACGCTTTTAGGAATGGATAAATTAAAACGACTGATTACCCATGCGGTAAAGCTCCTGCAATATTATATCGACCGCGTGTGGTATTTGCCGATGTTATCGCTTTTAGCCATTCTCGATGTTTTTTTTATCGTTATACCTACCGATGGTCTGACTATTTCTAGTTCAATGCTAAAACCGCGGAAATGGTTTTATTTTGGCGTGTTCTCAGCAGCCGGGTCGGTTTTAGGCGCGATGATTTTGTGTTACATTGTGCAACTTTACGGAATTCATATCGTTGAAACACTTTTTCCCAATATGCAAGCGAGTAACTTCTGGCTTCAGACGCAGAAATTTTTTGATGCGTATGGATTGTGGTTATTATTTGCCGTTGCGCTAAGTCCCTTATCGCAGCAGCCAGTTTTGATTTTAGCCGTGCTGGCTACCGTTCCATTGTTGCAAATTCTTTTAATTACAGTTGTAGGACGTTTTCTAAAATTTCTTTTATTTGCTTATATTGGTTCGCATGCACCGCACTTAATTAAAAAACTGTGGGGCATGAAAGATGAACTTCAAGAAGTAGGTATTGAGTGACATTCAAATCGGTTGCTAAGGCTCTCAATATTGTACTTACTGTTGTAGTTCTGGTTTTACTTGCGGCAAAGATTCCGGGAATTATTGATAATTTTAAAACTGAAGGGTCGGCTGCACCGGATTTTTCAGTTTTAACTAATAGCGGATTAGAGTTTAATACAAAAGATTTACACGCTAGAAAAGTTTTAGTGTTTTGGGCGACATGGTGTCCTCCGTGCGAGATGGAACTGTCACGTATTAACGAGCTAGTTAAAGAAAAAAGAATTCCGGCAGAGGCCATTTTAGCCATTTCAATGCAGGAAGATAAAGCTTTGGTTGATAAAGTGGTCACTGAACGGGGCTATCAATTTCCGATTGGGTATGATCTTGATGGGCAGGTGTCGCAATTATTCAAAATTCAAGGCACTCCGACTTTAGTTTTTCTTAATGGCGATAAAACCATTCGTTGGTTAAGCACGGGATTAAGTCCTTTGCTTAAATTACGTTTAAATATTTTTCTGGATTAGTTATGTGTGCACAGTTTAGCTTGCAGATTGCTGCAGAAGAACTAAGAAATTTGGGAATTGCAGTTTCATCGTCGTTAGAAGCGATTGATGAACGTTTTCTTCCGTACACTAAAATTCCGGTGATTGTGCAGACACCACAGGGTCTAAAACTTACACCGATGAATTTTTCGCTGGTGCCTGCGTGGTCAAAAGAACCAAAAGTTAAATTTGCCACTCATAATGCGCGTATTGAGACCGTGACTGAAAAACCCGCTTGGCGAGAACCATTTTTAAGTAAACATTGTCTAATTCCCATTACAAACTTTTTTGAATCAGTTTATGAAGGTCCCCATGCGGGGCACATCATTTCATTTCAAAGTGAAAAACCGATGCTATTTGCCGCAGGCTTATTTGATGTGTGGGTAAATCCGGAAACAAAAGAGCTATTATTTTCATGCGCCATATTAACAACGGAACCATCACCATTTATTTTAGAAAACGGTCATGACCGCACGCCGATTTTTTTAAATCTTGAAGATGGAAAAGGCTGGCTGACTTTGCGCGCCTCAGAAAAAGAAATGGTCGATTTCTTGCTCGCAAAAAATATTTATCCAGATTTACAAGTGACGCGCGACAGACCCCTAAAATCGGGGTGGGAAAAACGCAAATAGTAAGTCAGACTACTAGGTATATATTTGTTTACAAACTTCAGGGAGGGGATTTGTATGGCTGAAAAGGTTGTGATTGTGGGGGCGTCTGATAAACCCGATCGATTCGCTTATAAAGCTATGGTTATGCTTAAACAGTATGGCCATGAGCCCATCCTGGTAAATCCCACTTTAAAAGAAATAGAAGGGCATACAGTGTATCCTGATCTTGATCAGGTACTAAGACCTGTGGATACTTTAACGATGTATGTAAACCCCCGTATCAGCGTGGCTATGAAAGATCAAATTATCGCGTTAAAACCAAAACGTGTGATCTTTAACCCAGGCACTGAAAACCCAGCGATTGCTTTTGATCTGAAAAAAACAGGTATAGATACAATCCATGCCTGCACGTTGGTGATGTTATCAACGGGAGAATTTTAATTTCTGACTAAAATTTATATTGGCAAGACGCTGTCCAGATATCGTCAGTTTTTCCTGTGCGTTGATTCGGTAAATTATATTTTTGATAATTGATCGCATCGCCCTGTGGGCGAGCAAGTCTTACACCACATGAAGCTTTTTTCTTAATTAACACAGAAGCTTCTACATACGGAGTCACTTCAGTTCCGACATCGTAAGCTTTAACGGTAACTCCCGCTGTTAGTTTAGTCGCATAATTGCTGGCAAAACTTGGTCTATAGATCGCCGAAGCTTCGGCATTTGTCATAACATGGCTCGCATCTTTAACTCCGGTCGCAACAACGCCAACTTCTGCTTTTTGTTCTAATTGAATCTGTGAGCTCACTTGATAGTTTTTTTGAACACCGATAGCGGCTTCAGCCATTGGAGCTGATTCACGGTAATTACTGTACTCATTCACAGGTTGGCGAATTTCTTTAACTAGCGAGTGAAACTTTTGTTGCACTTGCGCTGCTGTGCCTTTGCCAGACCCTTCAAGTACATGCCAGCCCACACCAGCGCGGTAATAAAGAAGACGGCCTTGCTCAGCATTATCAACAACAAATTTAGTGATCGATTCTTCCATCGTTTTTTGATGGCCTACAAGCGAGCCTTCGCCGTTTTTGTAGTATCGGCCTGTATCTTGGGTATAAAGGTCACCCGTGTAGTGAACAGTCAAACGTAAGCCTTTTGCAGTGATATAGCTGGCTTTTACAAAGTGGCCGTAAGTATACCCACGGTCATCGCCGGTTGTATCGGTGACCCATTTGTTATCATCAACGATACCTATGGTGATTTCGTATTTATGGCTGGGAGCTAAAGTTTGAGTGCGTGGATCTAGGCTTAAAATTTCTAAAGGAATATCTTTTTTTTCAACTTGGGTAGAAACCCAGGCGATTTGCTTTTCTTGATCTGCTCCACTTTGTGCGAACACGGTAAAGGTTGTTAATAAACAGCTAAAAAAAAGTGTTAGATTTTTCATAGCTTTAGAGACAGCAAGCTAAATGCCGAAAGGCCTCGTATTAGAGGCCTTTCGCTGAAAAAATCGTTTGAATGTTAGTCAGTCATGACAATTTACATTGTCGCTTCAGGAGACGCGGGTGCTCCGGCTTTACGGAACGCCATCGCTTTAGTCTCTTGAATATTGATAAATTCAGTCGGTAAAGAGTTTTTTAATGTTAAGAAAAACTCTTTATGAGAAGCGAATTCCATTTGCCATTTTTCATTGTCGATTTTCATCGCCGCATTGAATTGGTCGTTAGAGAAATCTAAACCTGACCAGTCGATGTCTTTGTACTGAGGAGCGAAACCTAATTCAGTTTCAATAGCGTGAGCTTTTCCGTCGATACGTTCGAACATCCATTTTAATACGCGCATGTTATCGCCATAACCTGGCCACATGAATTTACCTTGTTCGTTTTTACGGAACCAGTTCACGATAAACATTTCTGGAGTTTTAGCAACACGGTTTGGCATTTTTAACCAGTGTTTGAAGTAGTCACCTACGTTGTAACCGCAGAACGGTAACATCGCCATCGGGTCACGGCGAACAACACCTACGGCTCCTGTTGCAGCAGCTGTAGTTTCAGAACCCACAGTAGATGCGAAGTAAACGCCTGTGTTCCAGTCTTTAGCTTGCGAAACTAATGGGATTGTATCAGCACGACGACCACCGAAGATGAAAGCATCAACAGGAACACCTGCTGGGTTTTCCATGTTTTCGTCAGCAGAAGGGCATTGCGAAGCCGCTACAGTGAAACGAGCGTTCGGGTGAGCTGCGTTTCTGCCGCAACCTGGAGTCCACTCGTTACCTTGCCAGTCAGTTAATTTAGCTGGAGGAGTATCTGTCATACCTTCCCACCAAACATCGCCTTCAGGAGTAAGTGCAACGTTTGTGAAGATCGTGTTTTTCGCGATTGTTAACATCGCGTTTGGATTTGTTTTAAAGCTTGTACCTGGAGCCACACCGAAGAAGCCAGCTTCTGGATTGATCGCACGTAATTGACCGTTAAGATCAGGTTTGATCCACGCGATATCATCACCCACAGTTGTGATTTTCCAGTCTTGCATTTCTTTAGGTGGGATTAACATGGCGAAATTTGTTTTTCCGCAAGCTGATGGGAAAGCGGCTGTTACATATTTTTTCTCGCCTTGAGGATTTTGAACGCCCAAGATTAACATGTGTTCTGCTAACCAGCCTTCTTCGCGACCTAAAGTTGAAGCGATACGTAATGCGAAACATTTTTTACCAAGTAATGCGTTTCCGCCGTAGCCAGAACCGAATGACCAGATAGATTTTTGTTCAGGGTAGTGAACGATGTATTTTGTGTCAGCGTTGCAAGGCCATGTAACGTCTTTTTGGCCAGCGGCTAATGGCATACCTACTGAGTGAACACATTTAACGTACTCAGTGTTTTCGTTAACTAAAGCCATAACTTTAGCACCCATACGAGTCATGATTTTCATGTTGATCACAACGTAGGGAGAATCTGTGATTTCAAAACCGATTTTAGAAATTGGAGAACCTAAAGGTCCCATGCAGAAAGGAATCACGTACATTGTACGGCCTTGCATACAACCATCGAATAATTTTCCTAATGTTTCTTGCATTTGCGCAGGCGCCATCCAGTTATTTGTAGGACCAGCGTCTTCTTGTTTTTCAGAGCAGATAAAAGTTCTATCTTCAACACGAGCAACGTCAGCAGGATTTGATAAAGCTAAGTAAGAATTTGGACGTAAAGTTTCGTTTAATTTTTTTAACGTTCCAGAAGCAATCATCATGTCGATAAGCTTTTGGTTTTCTTCTTCAGATCCATCGCACCAGTGGATGTTTGTTGGCTTTGTTAAAGCCGCAATTTCGTTAACCCAGTTTAAAAGATCTTGATTGTTGATCTGCATTTCTTCTCCCAGCTTACACTTTTGACTTCGTCAAAAGCGGTCGTTCAAATTTTGAATGACCCGTTCTAAACCGTGAGGGTGAGTGAAGGCAAGGAGTGGCTTGTTATTACGTCGTAATTGCAGCTTTTACAGGCAGAAAATTTAGGCAAAAATGAGGCAGAAAAACATCACTTTTAAAGCGTAAAAATCTCGCGGATGGCTTGTTCCAATTTCTCCCGTGGAATTACTCCCGAAGCCATAGCAGGTTCTTCGCCAAGTGGAATAAAAAGCAGGCTGGGGATCGAACGCACTTCAAAAAGTGCTGCTAACTCAGGAGATGCTTCGGTGTTCACTTTGTAAAAATTCACCTGCCCATTAAACAGCTCGGCGGTGTCTTGCAAAATAGGATTTAGTTGGTGGCAAGGGCCGCACCAGTCGGCATAGAAGTCAATGACCGCAGGCTTTTGGCCTTTGTACGTCCACTCTTTTGTGGCAGTGAAATCAAAAATTTTTTCTTTAAATGTATCGATTGTTAAAACTTCCATGACTTTAAGTGTAGAGGGAGTGTTGGGACTTGCGCAATTGTTAAGATCACGAAATAATTTTTTCTATTAAAGGAATATTATGAAAATTCTTACTTTTGCCGGTTCGTTACGAAAAGATTCTTTAAATAAAAAACTTTGCGGTGTGGTTTCTGACATCGTTAAGAAAAATAACTTAGCTGACATTGAGTTTATCGATTTACAGCCGTTAAATATTCCTGTGTACGATGGCGACATCGAATCATCTACGGGCATTCCTGCAGGGGTGCAACAGTTAGCTCAAAAAATTAATGAAGCCAATGCATTAATTATTTGTACACCTGAATACAACGGATCAATTCCGGGTATTTTAAAAAATACGATTGATTGGTTATCGCGCCAAAAACCAGTATCACTTACAGGAAAACCAGCTTTACTTTTAGCGGCTTCACCAGGGGCTTTAGGTGGAGTTCGTTCATTATGGCATTCACGTCAGCCGTTTGATGTTTTAGGTACGCAACTTTACCCAGAAATGATGGGTGTAGGTAAAGCCCACGAAACGATTACTGCTGATAAAACTTTAAGCGATGCTAAACTTCAAGCTAATCTTGAACGTTTAGTAAAAGACTATATCACACACGCGAAAAAATTAATTTAGTACTGAGTTAAATCCGCTCACCGGAATTAATCCAAGCTCAATAGCGATTTAGCACAGTAAAACTTCGACCCAAATTTTGCTCCAGCACTTTTCATCGAAAGGCTGGGGTATGGGTCACACACAATTACATTTTACTAAAACACGTTGGCAGTTTCGTTATAACCACGGCGGCATCTTGCGCCAGAAACGTCGTGGGCGTAAAGCGCGCCCGCTATCAACCAAGGCGCCGATTCATTTGGTGCTTAAAACCGATATTAGATCTTTGTGCCGGGGGCTTCGGTCACCTTTAGGTTTTTATCTGATCAATTATATTATTAAAACATACGCGCGTAGGTTCTTTGTTAAAGTCGAACAGGTTTCAATTAATCACGATCACGTGCATTTGTTGGTGCGCTTTTCGAGAAGATCTCTCGGTCAGCATTTTTTGCGGGTGGTGACAGGGCAAATCGCGCAGCAGTTTAAGAACAATGGATTTTTAGCTGCGGCAAAGAGCGTGACCGATACCCCAGCGACCAAACCACGCAAGAGCGCAAAGCTTTGGAAGTACCGGCCTTTTACGCGGGTGATTCAGGGCTGGAAGCCGTATCTGATTGTTAGAAATTATATTCAGCTTAATATCAAAGAAGCGTCTGGGCAGATTAAATACAAACCACGGCGGCTGCGCGGGCTTTCGTTGGCGGAGTGGCAAATATTATGGACTTAAAGAGAAACTTTAGTGGTGTAGGCCACAGCTTTTAATGCAGTGATTTTAATTTATCTAAAATATGAAGCTTTTGTTTTAATTTAAAATAACCAGCCCAAGGATCTTTGCTGCGTTTTAAAAGTGTTATCACACGATCGACAGTAAAATCCTTTGGTGTTTTTACTTTTTTAAGCGCTTGCCATGAAATCGGGTAAGCTACAGTGGCTTCGGTCTGGGCACGCACTGAATAAGGCGTAATGGCGGTGGCGCCAAAGCCGTTACGTAAATAATCTAAAAATATTTTTCCGGTTCGTTTTGCTTTTGAAATTTCTGTGGTGAATTGATCAGGATTTTCTTTAACCAGTTGTTCGCAAACAGTTCTTGCAAAGTCTTTCACCTCATCGAAGTTATGCTTGGCTTCAATCGGTACGTGCAAGTGTAAACCTTTACCGCCGCTGACTAAAACAAAACTTTTAAGTTTAAGTCGTTCTAAAAGATTTTTTAGTTTTAAAGCGGCTTCTTTGACTTGTGTAAAGCCAACACCCGGATCAGGGTCTAAATCAAAGACCATTAGATTTGGAGAATCAATTTGATGTGTAAGGCATCCGCGCGCATGAATTTCTAAAGTGCCTAATTGCACAAGCTCTAAAAGCCCGGTGAGTGAATCGATATATAAAACTTCTTCGGTTTTGTTTTTTAATTCAGAATGTAGTTTTTGTGATAGTAACCCAATGCCATCGGTGTCTTGGTGTTTTTGAAAGAAACAAGATTTGCCCACGCCATTCGGGCAGCGCAGTAAAGCTAAAGGGCGTTTATTCACATAGGGCATGATCCATTTTTCGATGGTTTTGTAATAGTTAGCGAGTTGTTTTTTAGTCAGTTTCGCTTTCGGAAATAGAATTTTATCAGGGTTACTGATCGTCACTTCAGTGGGAGCTGATTTTTTTAATTTTTGTTCTTCTAATTGCACCGATTTGGCTTTTTTATCTAAACGTAAACCTTTGTAAGCCGCATGCCGTAATATTTTTTCATCAGTCCAAGCACCAAATTCAATTTGAGCCACTAAACTTGGTTTGGTGAAACTCATGCTTCGCCGTTTATCGTGAGCCGTAGGAGTTGGGGATTTGATATCGAAATAGCTTTTTTCAGATTTTACTTTTTTTAATTTTTCTAAAAGTTTGGTGCTCTCAGCAGAATTAAAACCTGTACCCACACGACCGATATATTGAAATTCACCTTGGGCGTTGTACGCGCCCATTAATAACGCTCCTAAAGATTTGTTATTGTTTTGCAGAGTGTAGCCGCCGATCACAAATTCTTGCAGCTTAGAACATTTACTTTTAATCCAGTTTTTACCGCGCCCTGATTCGTAGTGGGCGTGACTATTTTTAGAAACGATGCCTTCAAGGTTTAGCTTGCAAGCCGAAGTTAAAACTTCAGAGCCTTTTCCCATCCAATGATCACTGAAAAGAATTTTTTTTGAACCGGCTTTTTTAACCAGTTCTGCGAGCAACATTTTACGCTCAAGCAAAGGTCTTTCACGCAAATCTTCACCGTTTAAATGTAAAATATCAAAAACGTAATAAAGTAATTCTTCGCTTTTGTGGGCGTCTAATGAATTTTGTAATCCTTGAAAGTGACTTACGCCTTTATCATCAACCCAAACAATCTCTCCGTCTAACATTAGCGAATCAGCCGGAATTTTTTGACATTCTTTTTCGATAGCTTTGTATTTCGCTGTCCAATCAAGGCCAGAACGGGTGAGAAGTTTAATTTTAGATTTTTGTTTATGGCAAAGAGTGCGGTAACCATCAAATTTAATTTCATGCAGCCAGTTTTCTCCACTGGGTGGAACTTCAGCGAGCAGTGCTAACTGCGGGGCCACAAAGTCGGGGAGTTTGGTTTTTTTTATTTTCCTGATTTTTGTTTTCTGTGAAGAGCGGGAGGATTTTTCGGGAAGTGTTAATCCGGTTAAAACACTTTTATCTTCTTGCAAGATATCGTGATCCTCGTCAGAAAACTGATCGCTGCGTTTGATTAATAGCCACTGGCTTTTTGTGGATTTTCCCATGCGGCGGGTTCGTACTAAATCCCATTTGCCACAAAGTTTTTGCCCGCGCAGTTCAAATTCGATATGCCCTTTGGCAAAAGCGGCTTTGGCATTTTTGGGCGGAATCCATTCGCCCTTATCCCAGACGATCACGTCTCCTCCGCCGTACTGGCCTTCGGGAATGTTTCCTTCAAAGTAGGCGTAATCCATCGGGTGATCTTCAACTTCCACGGCTAATCTTTTATCATGAGGATTTAGAGATGGCCCTTTCGGCACGGCCCAACTTTTTAAAACACCTTCGAACTCTAAACGAAAATCATAGTGTAAACGGCTGGCAGCATGTTTTTGCACGACGAAGATATGTTTACTTTTAGAAGTGATTTTTCTTCCGCGCGGTTCTAAGGTTTTTTTAAAGTCGCGCTTAGTGCGGTATTCTTGTAAACCCATATTTTCCTAGTGATGAACTCGATGCGTGGTTTTTGATTTTTTATGCGAGCTAGTTTTTTTACGAGACAGTAAATGTGCCACGCTTGGTTCTTTTTCTTTAGTTTCACGTGATTCCTTTGCACTTCGTGAAGGTTTACCTTGCGATAAACTTTTTTGCAGTAACGACATCAGATCGGCAGAATTGGTATTTGTGCTTTTCGGAGCTTCTTCGTATTCGGCGGCTTCACGTGTTTTGCCAGTTTTAATCTTACCTTTGATATATTTGACCAGTTCTTCTTGATAAGTATCGCGGTACTTTTCAGGCTTCCATTTTTCAGTCATTTCATCGACTAAAGCTTTGGCTGCCTTCATTTCCCGCGCTGAAATACTAATGCGGTTAAGGTCATAGTCATCTAAGTGTTTGGCTTGTTTAATTTCAGTCACTTCATGCGCAAAGCGCATGACTTCTAAAATTAAATAATCTTCTCTGGGAATAATGGCAACTAAGTGCTGTCTATTGCGTAAGACAAACTTAGCCACCGCGGCTTTTTTTGTGTCTGTTAAAATATTCCGTAACAGCACATAACCTTTTTCTCCATTTTTACCGGGTACAAGATAATAAGGCTTTTCAAAAAGCAGAAAGTCGACATCTTTTAAATTTACAAAATCTTCGATGTCGATAGTTTGTGTGGTTTTCGGATTTGCATTTTTTAATTCTTCGTCAGTGACTTCGACGAACTGGTTTTTATCATATTCGTAAGCTTTAATAATATTTTTGCGGTCAATCTCTTTGCCAGTGGATTTTGAGTATTGCTTATATCCGATAGGTGAGTTGTCGCGCTTATCCAGCATACGAAAACTGATTCGTTCTTCTTCTTTAGCACTCATCACTGAAACCGGAATATTTAATAAACCGAAACTGATAGCGCCACTCCAAATTCCGCGAGCCATACGTACTCCTTCACGTGTCCAAGACACGGCACTTAGATTAAACGTTCGTTATGACGGCGGGCTTTATCACGGGACTTGCGGGCGTCTTCACCGACGACGTCATGGGCGCCTTCAGTGTATTCGCTAGAATCTTTGATATCTTTATCGTGTAAAGTCGTTGAATTTTTATGGGTACGAGGCCCATGCAGATTTTTTTCTTTGCTATATTTTGAACGCATCATAACCTCCTGTGTAATCGTTGCTCTATTAATGCAGCAACAATCTTGCCGAAAGTTTTGAGGCAAAAAAGGCTTAGGAAAATACTGTTTCGGTAAGCACGTAAATTCCTAAGCCTTGGAGGGAATAGTTGGGGAGACTAGTCGGTTCAGTTAGACATCGCTGAAGGTAAATTCGCGTCGTGATCTTTGGGATGATATAAAAGTTCATCACTCCAATCAGACAGATCAATACCTAAGGCAATCGTTAACACCTGGTTGATATGTTGCACCAAGTGGATTTTCATTTGTGATCTCACCTCTTCAGGCACGTCTTTTAGATCTTTTTCATTTCTATCAGACATGATCACTTCGTTGATTCCTGCCCGGTGGGCGGCAATCACTTTTTCTTTGATACCACCAACAGGCATAACTTTACCGCGTAAACTGATTTCTCCGGTCATGGCTAATTTTGGATTAACCACACGGCGAGAAATAAGGGAGGCAAGCGATGTGAGTAACGTGATACCCGCAGACGGTCCATCTTTTGGAATTCCTCCAGATGGCACATGTAAGTGAATATCAAATTTACTAAAATCAAAAGCTGGCGCTAACGTTTGCAGTCTTGCTTTTACTAACGATTTTGCAATCTGTGCGGATTCTTTCATGACGTCACCTAACTGTCCGGTGACAATCATTTCGCCTTTACCTGGAACAAGCGCGGTTTCGATAAATAAGATATCTCCACCCACTGGCGTCCAAGCAAGACCTGTTACCACACCTGGTGTAGCCACCACATCAGCCACTTCGTTTTGATAACGTTCAGGCCCAAGAATTTCTTCTAGGCGTAAAAGTTCCACCACGACCTTGGCTTCTCCGCGTAAGATTTTTTCAGAGGCAAATCTGGCCATTTCGGCAATCTTACGTTGCAACTCACGCACACCGGCTTCACGGGTGTAGTGAGAAATCGTTTTGAACAGAGCTTCATCACTGATCTCGATCTGATCTGGTGTTAAGCCATGCTCTTTGATTTGTTTCGGGATCAAATGCGTTTTCGCAATATGAAACTTTTCAGCGATCGTGTAACCCGACAAATCAATCACTTCCATACGATCAAGCAAGGGCAGTGGAATACCTTCAAGGCTATTCGCCGTGGCAATAAAGAAGATATTCGACAAATCAAATGCCGTATCAAGGTAGTGATCTGTAAACGTTGTATTTTGTTCTGGATCTAACACTTCAAGCATCGCTGAAGCGGGGTCACCAGAAAAACTACGCGACATTTTATCAATCTCATCCAGTAAGAAAACCGCATCGTTTTCACCGGCTTTTTTTACAGCCGCGATAATACGACCCGGAAGTGAACCGATATAAGTTCTTCTATGGCCGCGGATTTCTGACTCATCACGCACACCACCTAAACTTATACGTTGATATTTTTTTCCTAAAGCGCGTGCAATACTTTGCCCTAGAGAGGTTTTACCAACTCCCGGAGGACCGATAAATAATAAAATCGATCCGCGTTTTTCTTTTTTAAGTTTTAATACAGCTAAGTGCTGTAAAATTCTTTTTTTAATTTTATCTAAGCCGTAGTGATCCGCATGTAAGATGCTTTCTGCTTCGTCCAGATTAAAATCTTTTTTATCTGAAGCTTTACTCCATGGTAAAGAGACCATCAAATCCAAGTGTGACCTGATCATTTGATGTTCTGGCGATTGTTGGCCCGAGCTTTCAAGCTTTTTAAGCTGTTGTAAAGCCAGGTCATTCGCTTCTTTTGGCATTTTCGCATCTTTAATTTTTTGACTATAATCTTCTACCGCCGATGTTTCATCACCTTCGCCTAACTCTTCGCGAATTGTTTTTAACTGTTCACGTAAAATATGTTCGCGTTGGGTTTGGCCAAGTTTGGTTCCCAATTTTTGGCGAATATCTTGTCTGACCTGTAAATTGTCTTTTTGTTGATTCATTAAAGTCAGTAAATGCATTACGCGGTCTTTGATCGACGTCATCTCTAAAAGATGCTGTCTTTCATCTAAGCCGATTTCGATATTGGCCGCAGCTAAGTACGAAAGTAATCCCACATCTTCAATCGCCAACACTAGTTCTTGCGCTTGTTCGGTGTTACCTGGAACTAATTGCAGAACTTCAATACTGATTTGACGAAGTGACGTAAGCAGAGCTCCTTCAGTTGAAGGATCAATATCTGTGGTGTCATCAACACGCTCTGTGTGGGCTTCGTAAATTTCAGTGTCGGTTTTGAAAGAATTCACTTTCATACGGTGATAACCGCGCAGGGTTACAAAGTAACCTTGTTCGTGAGTTCCCTTGATCGATTCAATTTTTGCTAAAGTACCCCAATGATAAAGTTCATCAGGATTTTCAATGGGCTTGTCAGGATGACGTTGTGCCAAAGTGACAATCCAGTTGTCTTTAAGCATGGCTGCATCGACCGCTTTTAAACTTTTATCGCGGCCTACGCGTAATGTTTGCGTAATACCGGGATAAAGCACGGTATTTTTTAGAGGTAATACAGGGATTGCTCCTATTGGCATTGACATATGTGTCTCCTATAAAAAAGCAAGGGGCACGGTTCTGCCCCTTGCTTGCCTCAGATCCTGAATCCTTTTTGAAGGGATTTATTATATAACTGGGGCAACGATTTAACGTCCGTGTCGACGTCTGCGTTTGGAAGTCCCGCTTCAAGGGCACGCGACGTTAAGCCTTATTATCTTTTCCAGAAACAGGCACTTCCTTATTAGCATTTTGTGCCTGTTTGCGATCTCCTAGTAACTTGTCGAAGATGCCGCCTTTGCCGGATTGAATTTCAATCTTTCTGGCAGAGGCCACTTCAGTTTTCGGTAAATAAAGTTCAAGTACGCCATCTTCATAGCGGGCTTCGACTTTATCCGCACTGATCGTGTTCGGTAAGACGAAACTACGTTTGAACGTACCGTATGATTTTTCGAAGCGATGCACTTGGTTTGCATCAGTTCGTTTTTCATGTTTACGTTCGCCCGAAATAACTAACGTACCGTCAGCAACTTCGATTTTAATATCTTCTTTTTTCATGCCGGGTAAATCCATGCTAAGCATGTAGTGATTTTCTTCTTCGGTTAATTCTGAAGCCGGTGCAAATTCGCGCTCATCATAAACCGGAAGACCCGGTGTAGCGAAATGATCGAACATGCGATCCATTTCTCTCCATAAATCTGTTGGTGTTAAACTTCTACTATTAAAGAACGGTGTGAGTGATCTCATAAATCCTCCTATAACTTTCAGCTTTATAAGCTGGTTAATCTTTCTTAATTATAATTTGAGTTCGTAAAAAATTCTGTCAAGGCAGCTACGTTGTCACTCTGAAGATCCACGTTCGACTTCTGTGGAGCGTCTAACGCAACAAGAATAAAAAATAAAACGGTTATAACGTAGAAAAGGCTCGCGAAAACTTTTTTAAGTTTGTTCGTCATAATTTTATTCCTCCTTGATGCATACAACAATTGGTTCAAAAAAAACTTTGTCAAGTTGGCCGTCAATTTGAATGTTTAGTTATTTCTTGCAGCGGAGAATTTATGATTTCAAATTTCAAGCGGGGATTTTGGAGTGGGCTTGCGGCGACGATACCCATGAGCCTTTTTACATCTTCGCTGTTTCGAAAATTTTCGGCAGAGAAAAATAAAAATTTCGTTTTAGTGGTCCATTTTGGTTATGGAATTTTAACGGCGATGGCTTATACAACAGTAGCGAAGAAATTTAAATTTAAATCCTCACTGCTTAACGGTATCGGATTTGGTCTCACGACGTGGGTAGCCAGTTACGGAGAACTAACTCCGTTATTTAAGCTTCATTCAACGACGAATAAGATGATTCAAGAACGAAAATTTTCTATGACGGTAGCTCATGTGGCCTGGGGGATTGGTCTGGCGATGATCGAAAATAAATTGCGTAATGGCAGAAAGTATCGTGCTTTGGAGTGATTTGTGAAACGTAATTCTTCGAAGTTCAGATCTTTTGACAAAGATGTAGACAGTAAAATAGGGATTAAAGTCTAGGTAAAAACTGCCCGAATCTTTGGGCATGAAAACACAAACAGCAATTATCACATTATTAGCAGCAACGATCTTAGTAACTTTCAACATGAACACAGCACATGCGATGGGACGCGGAAAACCAGTTGAGCAAGAACCAAAGCCAACTCCAAAACCTCCAACGACTCCGGCACCAACACCAGCACCTACGCCGAAGCCGCCAACTCCGGCTCCGACACCAACTCCAACTCCAACGCCAGCACCAGCGCCTACGCCGACACCTGCTCCTGGTGCAGATACTTCTGATGCAGTTCCTATGTGGGAAGCTAAAGTTTCTGGAAGTCGTGAGTGGTCAAATCACTTATATTCAGAACTTGATCGTTTAGGTCAGGATTTATTAGACGTTATTCCTGCGGATGCAGCGACGTTTTGCCCGAATTATAAAAATTTAACTTATAATGAACGTAAAAGATATTGGATTTACATTATGTCTGTAATGACAAAGTTTGAAAGTTCATTCAATACAAACACGACATATACAGAAGACTTCACTGACAGCTCTGGTAAAAAAGTGATCAGCCGTGGTTTATTACAAATTTCGATTGAAAGCGCTAACGGTTACGACTGTGAATTAAGTAACGCACAAGACTTACATAACCCACTTAAAAATTTAAGCTGCGGTGTTAGAATTCTTGATCGTTGGGTAGGTCGTGATGGCCGTATCGCCGGTAAAGTTGATTCGAAATGGCGCGGCGGAGCTAGATACTGGGCCGTGTTACGCGAAGGTGATAAGACGTCATATAAAACGATCTTAAGCTCGAGCAAAAATTTAAAAATGTGTAAGTAATTTTCCTAAGTCTAGATTGGCTTACAATGAGACAGCGGTAAGCCAATCTAAAATTTGTTTTCACAAATTGTTTTAATGTCACGTCAAATCTTCCGAATAAGTCCACATGGTCGAAACTCCACTTGAAGAAAAAAGAATATTCCTTGTTGTTACAGAAGATAAGCAAAAGATGCTTTCAATTTCTGAGACCGTTAAATCCCATATTAACAAAGCCACAATCTTTGAAGCTTATGATGTTCCTGAAGCTTTATTTAAATTTCGTAATGTGGTCCCGCACGTAATTATTTTAGACCTGGAAATTGCTAAATTTTCTGGGGCCCAGTTTATTACTGATTTATTACAGGGTGAAAATAATAATTTTTCGGTTATTTTTACGTCTGAGTTACCTGACGATGAATTGTTTATTGATCATGTGGTCAGCGGCCAAGTGCAATTTTTAACAAATTATAAAGATGAAATTTGGTTTAACCAGTGTGTAACCAAAGCGTTAAACCGTTTAAGCCAAGATAAAAAGTCAGAGTTCTCATTACACTTTTTAGCCCCGAATGAATTGCTTTTTAAAGAGGGCGTTCAGGGTGAAAGTGCTTACCTGGTTAAACGGGGCGAATTAATGGCCTGGAAATCAAAGAACGGCCAGCGTGTTGATTTAGGTAAAATTAAAGCGGGTGAATTTGTAGGCGAAATGGCCCACATTAATAAAGAGCCTCGTTCTGCAACAGTGACTGCGGTGACGGATTGTGAGCTGATCGAAATTCCTTTCGGGAGCCTTGATCCTATTCTATTTTCAAAGCCTTCGTGGTCAAAAGCGCTGTTTGTGACTCTGTCAAAACGCCTTAAGTTAACCAGTGAAAAGCTGAGTGCCTAAAGCCTCGAATGGGGAGTGTCCCATAATAGGCTATGGCTTCTTATTAAACTTATGTTAGACTAATATTATGAAAAAATGCCTCTTAAGCCTTCTTACAATAATTGCCATTTCTTTATTGGTGTCGATCACACAAGCGGCGCAATGCACGCTGGTCGGTGGCACTGATTTTTCTTTATGTAATGCAATTAGCAAGAACAATTGTGGCTTAGCGGCAAAGGGCGATTTTATGAAGTGCAAAGCGGTGACTGCAAAAAATTGCGGTTTGGCCGGTCAAGAGTACTTCATGACTTGCAAAGCGATGTTAGATCGTAATTGCGGTTTAGTAAAAGAGCCTGGATTTAATCTTTGTTTGGCAGTCACTAAAGAATAGTGTACAGCTCATCTCATGAAAAAAGTTCCGCGCAAATACCAACCTAAAGGGTTTCATATTCTTCATGAAGACCGCGATTTGATCGTCGGTAATAAAAGCCCTGGCATCTTAACGGTTGGGGCGATGTGGGAAAAAGAAAATACCGTTCACAATTTATTAAACCAGTATATCCGTAAAGGAAATTCAAGGTCACGCGCTTGTGTGTTTGTGGTTCATCGTTTGGATCAGGCCACATCGGGGGCTTTGATTTTTGCAAAAACTGAAGAAGTGCAGCAGTACTTAAAAAATAACTGGAAATCGACGGTGAAAACCTATTACACCATCGTGCATGGGCATTTAAAAAAGAAAGCCGACACGATCGAAAGTTATTTGTCAGAAGATGAAGACTATCACGTGCATTCAAGTAAAGATTCCGAAAAAGGTGTTTTAGCACAAACTCAGTATGAAGTGATTCAAGAAACAGGTTCTTACAGTTTAGTAAAAGTGAATTTACTGACAGGAAAGAAAAATCAGATTCGTGTGCACATGGCAGGACTAGGGCATCCAATTGTTGGCGATGTTAAGTACGGAAAAAGTACAGATAAATTTAAAAACTTAGCGCTTCACTCGGCAAGTCTGGAGTTTACTCATCCGTTCAGCAAAAAAAGAGTTTTGATAAAAGCTAAGGTCCCAGCTTATTTTAAAGAGCTTGTCCCGTTTGATTTTGATTCGCTCTAGTTTTCACTCTTAATTTTCATTTACTTTTCAAAATCACTTCGTTTTCATTTTCACTGCATTTTCAAAATTAAAAAATTAAAGGCAATCCATTGTTTTTTAATTTAAGTGGTCTTAACCATAAGGCCTATGAAAAAAACAGGTAAAACCGCTCGCTTTAAATTACAACGTCGTCTATTAACTGAACTTCCAGGCTTAGGAAAAGCTGGCGCCTTAGAGCGCAGGCCTTATCCACCAGGGCAGCACGGCGGCAAGCGTATCAAGTATTCTGATTACCGTTTACAATTAGAAGAAAAACAAAAAGTTCGCGTGCACTATAACGTGCGTGAAGAACAATTAATTCGCTTAGTAAAATTAGCCAAAAAAGATAAATCAGGCGGCAAGTGGATCAGCTCTTTAATTAATATTTTAGAAAAACGTATTGATAATATCGTGTTCCGTGCAGGTTTTGCGCCGAGCATGCGTTCAGCTTCGCAAATGATTTCACACGGTCAAGTGCATGTGAACGGTAAAAAAGTAAACATTCGCTCACAAAAATTAAAAGTTGGCGATGTGATTTCAATCACGGCAAAAGGTTTAAACAACCAAATTTACTTACAAGCTAAAGTTAATCCAAGATTACAAACGCCAGACTGGTTAGATAAAAACGTATCTGACACAGCGGCGTCTGTAACTTTAAAAGATGAACCAGGTTTTGAAGCGGTTCCATTTGCGCTTGATGAAGCGTTAGTAACTTCTTACTACTCAAAGGCGTAATTTTTATGGCAACAAAACTAAACGATGGCGATTTAACTTGTTTCGCGATTGACGATGACACCGCTGTCATCGGTGTCAAAGATCAAAAGTTCGTCGTTGATTATTCGACACTGATGGATTTTTTAACGGAGCTTGCGGTTGTTGCTTCACAAGTTGAAGGCGCAGCAGAAGCCATGGCATTGCCTTCTGCGCAAATTGAAACTGAAGAAATTTGTGCCTGCCAACGCTTGCACTAATTCAAATTGAGACATGTTAACCTATCAAGCCCCTATTTGAGGGGCTGATTTGTTAAACTGTTATCTGTTGTGTACAGAAACTTTATTTAAAGTCATAATTCCACTCGTGAATTCGCTGAAAATGCCGAAAAGTAAAGGGTGGAACGTACTAGCAGAAACCATCTTATTTCAGCTTTGTTTGCGCTATTCTTTGCGCTGTCGTCGTTCGCATCTCCATTAGGTACAACTTATCAAGCGCGTATCGTAAAACCAGATGGTTTGGCTCTTGAGTCGGCCAATGTTAATTTCAAATTTACTATTTTAAATCCTGCGGGCACTTGTATTTTATACGCCGAAACTTTTTCGACGATTAATATGGCCAACTCCGGAGGAATGATTTCGTTTGCTTTAGGGAGTGGTGTAAAAACTTATCCGGCAAGTGCAACAACCTTCGCGCAAGTTTTTAATAATTCAACAGCATCGCTTTCTTGTGATGCCGGTGGACCAGTTAGTTATTCGCCAACTGCAACAGACATTAGAAAAATCGTGATGCAATTTAATGATGGCAATGGTTGGCAGACATTACCAGCGATGGCGATCAACGCTGTTCCATATGCGATTTATTCTAGCGACTCACTGAGTTTAGGTGGCGTGAGTGCGACAAACTATGTGCAGTATTCAACAATTCCAACTTGTGCGGTTTCTGAAGCTCTTCACTACAACGGCACAAGTTTTAATTGCGTAAGTGTTGCCAGCGGTGGTGGCGGAGCTTCATACACTGTCACTTCAAGTGATGTAACATCAGCCCTTGGGTATACTCCTGCGAATCAATCTTCTGTTGCAACATCATTTACCACAGTCACAAATTCATTAAGTACTGTGGGAACATCTTTTACAACAGTGACTTCAACAATTAACTCATTAGGAAGTTCAGTTACGGCGATAGCTTCGACGGTAAATAGTTTATCAGCTTCGTTGGCAGCGCTTACAAGTTCACAGTGGCAAGCTAGTTCATCTGATATTTACTATAGCTCAGGGCGTGTTGGCGTAGGCACTTCAGCACCGGCAACAAAGTTTGCTGTCGGTGATTCATTAACAAAACCATCTGCAATTCTTCAAAACGTGACATCGGCCACCATCGCTGAATTTAATGCCACACAAACATTGACCTCAGGACAAACTGGAGCTGTAACGATAAATTCTGTTGCCGCACCTATGTCGAACAGTACCGCTGTTGATGCGGGTCTTACAGTTGATCTTAGAGTTGAAGCTTCACAAACGGCCAGCGTTGGAAGCCGCGTGGGTATTATGAGTTTAAATACGCATGATGGGCCGAATTCGATTGCCGAAATGTACGGTCAATTTAATGTGATTCGTAATGCCAACGGTGGCAACGTTGCTGGTATGGGTGGTAATGCTTCAATCGTTCAAAACGTAAGTGGAACAGCCAGTAATGCTTTTGGTGAAATGTTAAATGTTGTGAATATGCCATCAGGAAATATTTCTATAATGACTGGTTCTATAGGCACTATTCAAAACGCAGGAACTGCTGGAAATTTATCAGCGGCTGATTATACAGTTACGAATTCTAAGCAAGCGACAAATTTGAATGGTTTAGTTGCTCGTATTACGAATGAGGCTTCAGCCACAAGAGTTGTTGGTGTGCATTCAGAAATTCAAAATACGATTAACGGGGCCGCCAACGCTCAGGATATTATCGGTTTGTATTCAAATATTCAAAATCACAGCGGTGCTTCGGTGACGAATGTTTACGGTCTCTATTTAGAAAAATACATGAGCACGCCTGCGATAAATGACTACGGTATTTTTCAGCGAGATTCAGGTAAAAACTATTTCGCAGGCCGCATTGGTATCGGAACATCATCACCGGTGACTGCACTTGATGTTTCAGGCGGTGTGCGTGTTGGTACTGAATCTGCAACTTGCGCTGTAAGTTATGCGGGAACACTTCGTTACATGGCTAGCAACATCGAATACTGTAACGGAACATCTTGGCAAGCTTTCGGTGTCGGCGGGGCTACAACAAGTTCTTCGATTGTTTCAGCGCTTGGTTATACTCCAGCCAACTCATCAACAGTAGCGGCTTCAATGACGGCTGTTACGAATTCAGTAGCTACAAATTCAAGTTCAATCACCGCTTTAACTTCGACTGTAACAACACACACAAGTTCATTAACGGCTCTTGCAGCTTCAATGTCAGCGGTCACAAGTTCACAATGGGTGACAAGTGGTACGGCAATTTTGTACAGCGGTGGTAACGTTGGCATCGGTCCAAATTTACCGCGCCAGAAATTAGATGTGGCGCCAGCCACAGGAAATTCTATTATTCGTGCTACGTCGACAAATGCGACTGCGGCTTTACAACTTTATCGTAATACGGCAGGGGCTTACGCCGGACCTGTGTTGTGGTCAAATGGCACAAGTTTAAACTTTGGTTATGATAATACAGAAAATGCCGGTGCAACATTAATGACTTTAGAGACCAATGGTGCTTTAGGTATCGGTACAACAAGCCCTTCATATCCGGTTGATGTCTGGACAGGAAATGCCTTTGCAGCACGCTACCTTCATGCTTCTAACAATGCCTATGATGATGCGGCCATTATGATGGTGCGCGCGCGTGGTACGCCATCATCACAAACAGCAGTTTTAAATAATGATTCAATCGGCGGAATGTATTTCAGAGCCCATGACGGAACAGGTACGAATTCTTCAACAGCGCACATTGAAGTTTCAGCCAGTGAAAATCAATCACCAACAAATCGTGGAAATATTATGACCTTTGCGACTACGCAAAATGGTCAAGCCGCTCGCCAAGAAATCATGCGTATTCACTCAAATGGTTTTGTAGGCATCGGTAACACAACTCCAAATGCGTTATTACAAGTCGGTCCAAGTGGACCAATGGCTTCTAATTACAATGTCTATGTGGCAAGTTACAATAACTCAGCTGGGCAAGGTCAGTACGTCGGTAACTGGAGAAGCGATGATTATTGGGCGTTGGGGCCAGCTACCACTGCCACTGATAAAACTTTACGTTTAGGTATTGCTTCGGACCGCACAGGTACTTGGCATGGCACACAAGATTTAAATTTATTAGTTGGTGGTCATGTTAATGTTGGTGGAAATTTAAATGTTTCTGGAACTGTCGCTGGCAGTGCTAATTTAGTTCCAGCGTCAGCTATTTTATTAATGCAATCATGTCCAACAGGTTGGACAGACACTGGTGCAACAGGTGGCGGCCCAGGCACGGTTACATGTGACGGAGTAAGTTGTCGTATGTGCCAAACAGCCACTGCAGCTCTAGTTCCACCATCAGCCAAAATTCTTATGGAATCATGTCCATCAGGTTGGGCAAACCTGGGAAAAGCTGGCGGACCTGCTGCTGCTGGATATACTTTAAACGCAGTCACAGTCCCGATGATCACATGTGAATCACCGGCAACGGCATCAGTTCTTACTGCGGGTTTACGTTTTATGACATCATCATGCCCGGCAAGCTGGAAAGATATTGGTGGCGCTGCAGGCGGCCCAAGTTCAGCTACATGCTCGGGTGTTTCTTGTCGCGTGTGCGAAGTTCCTGGTGGATCAACTAATCAAACTGTTTTCTTCGCCGGTAATGCGAGTGGAACTTCTGCTCATGGACCTGATGTTTTTGTTTTAGCTGGTAAGGGCGGAGCAACGTTAGGTAGCGGTGGCTCAGTAAGTATTCGTGGGGGCGCTGCGACTGACGGTGCCGGTGGTGGAATAGATCTTACCGCTGGAGATGGAGCAACGACGACGGCTCTTGCAAATTCTGGCGGAAATATTTCAATAACTGGTGGTAACACGACAGCGAATGCGAGTGGCGGAGCTGTTTACATTAATTCTGGTTATTCAAGTTTCACGGGCTCTAATGTTTATGCGAATACTTATGTAAACCCTAACGGCGGTAATGTCGGTATTGGTTCAGCAACAGCGGTAAAATTATTGCATATTCAAAAAGATCAAAACTCTGATACGGCTCTGCTTATTCGAAATTTAAGTTCTGGTACGACAGCGATGTCTGCTTTAGATATCGAAGCTGAAAATAACGGTGTACAACTTATCGCTTACAGCACAACAGCTACAGGTAGCTGGGGTGGAAACACAGTTTCAAGAACGAACACCGCAGCTCTTCGCACATACACAACACTTCCAGTTTCAAGTATGCTTGTGGGTACAGGTAGTCCTTCGCCATTACACTTAATGACAAGTGATACTCCGCGCGTAACTGTGGGAAGCACTGGAAATGTGGGTATTGGAACGATCAATCCTATCGAGGCTCTGCACATCCAAAAAGGTGATGTTAATGGCGCAGGTTTTTTCATCCAAAAAGATTCTTCGTCTTTCGGCTTAACTTTGGGAACTCATGCAACATCCAACAAAGGTTATATTCAAGGTTCTAATTCAACGAACACTGGAAACGGCGAGCTTCTGTTAAATCCGTTCGGTAGTAACGTTGGGATAGGTACGGCTTCACCAACAACACTTCTGCATGTTGCTAATACGGCGACAGTAACAAATCCGCTAGCTACTCTCGAATCAACTGGAGCTGGTGGTAGACCGTATTTAAAATTCCGCGCTGAAAATATAGATTATGGTTATGTCGGTTTCGGTAGTACGGGCAATGCAACTATGGCTTTAATGAATTACCAAGCTGGCCCTTTATATTTAGGAACAAGTTCTACCGCACGCATGGTGATTGATTCGACAGGATCTTTTGCTATGGGTGGGATTTTCGCTCCCGCAGGGCAAATGGCTAATACATCAATCAATCTTGGTGATGGTGGAACGATTGCGGCAACAGCTGGTAGTGGTATCGGTCCTGGGGGACTAAGTTGGCAAGCAACAGCTGGCGGGTATACAGGAAACTTTTTTAACTCTGGGTCTGCATCAAATGCCAATGGTCTTCAAGTTTATACAGCGTCTGTAGATGCAGCGACTTATATTTTAAATGTGCGTTCGAACGGTTCAAGCCGTATGGTTGTGAAAGGTGATGGCCGTGTCGGTATTGGTAATGCGTCTCCTGCGGCAGCGCTTGATGTGACGGGAGATATTCGTGGTACTGGTACAGTAGCCACGTGGTCAGATCAACGTGCTAAGAAAAATATTACAACGATTCCAGATTCATTGAATAGAGTTTTAAAACTTCGGGGTGTAAATTTCGACTGGAGAACCGACGAGTTCCCAGATAAAAAATTTAAAACTACACGCGATATGGGTGTGATCGCGCAAGAAGTTGAAAAAGTTTTTCCTGAAGCTGTGAACACGTCTTCAGATTCATTTAAGTCAGTTAGCTATTCGCTTTTAGTAGCTCCGTTAATTGAAGCGGTGAAAGAGCTTTATTATAAAATCACAGGTGTTGAACACAAAGTGGATCGTGCTGTGGCTAGTGTTGAACAAAAAGCTGACAAGTTAGAAGTAGACGCTTTAAAAGCAGAAAACGCCGAGTTAAAAAAGCGTCTTGATCGCCTTGAAAAACTGATGCTTGAAAATCAAAAATCAAAGTAATTTCTTAGCCAAGATCACTAATCGTCTAAGGTTTTGACAGGTATTTCCAGTCATTTAGGTAATAATTTTACGTCTGAAATAAGTCTAAAATTCAGTCTATAAATACACAGTAAATCCGGGTAAATTCACCCTCTATGAACTACACGGGTAAAATTAAAAACATTCTTTTATCGTCAGTTATTTTAACGGCTGCTTTTGCAGCCCAAGCCACACCACGCACCGTGATGGTGCATCTGTTTGAATGGAAGTGGAACGATATCGCCCGCGAATGTGAAACTTATCTTGGACCAAATGGTTTTTCTGGTGTTCAAGTTTCTCCGCCAAATGAGCATGCGATTGTTGAAGGCCAACCGTGGTATCAGCGTTATCAACCTGTATCGTATATTTTAAATTCAAGAAGCGGCAACCGCGAAGAATTCGTAAACATGGTGAAGACTTGTAAAAAAGCCGGTGTGGATATTTACGTTGATGCAGTCATTAATCATATGACAGGAATTTTACCAAAAGGTGAAGAGCGTATAGGCTCATCGGGTTCAAAGTTTGGTCATTTCAGTTACCCAGATTATAGCTATGATGATTTTCACCACTGTGGACGTAATGGAGATGATAATATTCATAACTACGGTGACAGATACGAAGTGCAAAACTGTGCGCTTGTGGGACTTGCTGATTTAAAGATCGAGAAAGATTACGTGCGTGACCGCATTGCCAAGTATTTAAATGAGTTAGTTGATATCGGTGTGGCTGGCTTTCGTATCGATGCGGCTAAACACATGTCGACAAATTCGCTCAATGAAATTTTAAAACGCGTGAAAGGCAATCCATATATTTACCAAGAAGTGATTGATCAGGGTGGTGAACCGATTCAGGCGTCTGAATATTTTCAAAATGGGGATGTCACTGAGTTTAAATATTCGGTGGATATGTCACGTGTTATGCAAAATGGAAAATTACATTGGTTAAACAACAAGGCCCAATTCGGCGAAGGCTGGGCTTATATGCCGAGCGATAAAGCTGTGGTGTTTATTGATAATCATGATAACCAACGCGGCCACGGTGGTGGCGGTCATATTTTAAATTATCAAAGCGGCCGTCAGTACGAATTGGCCAGTGTTTTGATGCTGGCTTGGCCGTACGGATATCCGCAAGTGATGTCGAGCTTTGCTTTTACCAGCCCGAACACGTCGCCTCCGGCAAATAGCGATCTATCAACAAAAGATGTTAATTGTTTATCACGTGAGGCGGGCCCTCAGGCGCAAGAGGGTTGGGTGTGCGAACACCGCTGGCCGATGATTCGTGAAATGGTGAATTTTAGAAACATGACCAGTTCAAAATTTTATCTTTCAAATTGGTGGAGTAACGGCAACAACCAAATCGCTTTTTCTCGAGGGGATTTAGGCTTTGTCGTGATTAATCACGAAGACCAAGACTTAAAACAAACTTTGCAAACCGGAATGGCCGAAGGTTTATATTGCGATGTTCTAAGTAATAACTGCGAGCGCACAATTCAAGTTCGTGCGAATGGTGAAGCTGATATTGCAGTTTCAGCGCAAAACGCCGCAGCTATTCATATCGGACACAAACTTAACTAAAGATCATTTAAAAAAACTGAAGCTTGTTATTAAAGCGTGGCATTATAGCTCGCGGATGTAGCATAAGCGGCGCTTACAATTTCTGGAACAGAAGTTGAACAACTTGTGAGTAAACAGTTCCCCATAATAAAGGAGATGTTTATGAAACATGATCAAGATAATACACCGCTATCAAAAAAAGTCGGTGATAAAATTGAGCGTGCTGGCCAAAAAATTTCCAATGCTGGAGCTACTAAAGTCGGAAATTTTATCTCTAGAATGGGCGATAAACTTGAACACTCTAGTGATCCTAAGCCAGATGTGGATGCCACCGGCGCAATAAAAAAATCTAACACTTAGTTAGAAAATAAATCACAAATTAAAAAGCTGACGTTTCACATGACGTCAGCTTTTTTTGTACCAGAAAACCTGACACGGGTCGTGACTCCCGAGGCATTCATTCACAAATAAATTTTGGTCTTCAAGTTGCAGCGCCAAACAATTCAGAAAGTTATTTGAAAACAAAAAACAGCTTTAACAGCTAACAGCAATACGTACAATATAAAGGAGTAATCATGCGACAATCTACTAAAAGTTCCTCGTCAAAAAGAGGATCAAGTTCATCAACAACTTCACGACGTTCGGGCGTCGGCCAATCGGGTAGAGGATCGTCTCGTTCCAGCTCAAAAGAAAATGCAAGAGAAGACGAAGACCGCTACGGAGCTGTGGGAACAAGAATGTCTTCGCGGGATGAGTACGATATGGGACGCAGCGATTACGGACGAGGAGCGACACATGGAAGTGACTACGGACGCCGCGGAAGCAGCTACGGCACAGGAACAAGTTATGGCGACAACTCTCGCGGAGACTACGGTCGAGAAGGCGTGCGAACAATCTCAGGCCGTTATTCTGATTTCGAAGACTACGGTGGAAGTTCCCGCGACAGGGAGTATCGTGATGACGGTGAGAGAGGATTTGCACGCGGTGGTCGTCGCGGCGAATACTCTTCAGTTAATGACCAGGACTTTTACGAAGGAAATACAGGACGCAGTCCATGGCGAGACACCTACGAGAGCGAAAGAAACTATCCTTCTCGTGGGTCTTCGCGCAGTCAGAATTATAGCGGGCAGGGTCGAGGCTATTCTGAATTTGACTACGATGACGACAGAATAAATTCACGAGGTACGCGTTATGGCAGTAGCCGTGGATATAACGAATCTTCTGATTATGAACGTGAAGCCCGTTACGGTTCGTCTCGCGACCGCGATGAAAGATGGATGAATAACTATGATAATCAAGACGAAAACGTTGAAGACGAATACGGATTCCGTGAACGCTACAACGAAAATCGTTATTAAAACCTAACGAAAGGAAAAATTTTATGAAAAGATCAAATCAAAGTGCGCGCACATCAAGAAATGGAAGTTCACGTTCTTCAGCGAGTTCTTCGCGTGCAGGAGCTGGTGGCCGTTCTTCACAAAGTTCAGAACGCAGCAGTTCTTCAAACAGCTCAAACTCGCGCCAATCGCGTTAGTTTTATTGTTACATATAAATAAATAACCGCTTATGACCATAGGCGGTTATTTTGTTTTTAAAGCCTATATATCCGTTCTCATCTCAGCCGTATGTTGATTTCTACAAATGGCTGTTGGTCCACTTCACAGATTATAAATCCCGCCGATATAATTCTTAGTGTGGAAACCCAAATGAATAAACTGCAAAAATATCTATTCTGGTCATTTATCGTTGCGGCGACATACTTCGCGGCCGGCGTGCTAGGCCTTAAGCTAGCCGTACCTCCTGGCTATGCAACAGCCGTATTTCCTTCATCGGGTATTGCCCTGGCAGCTCTTCTCATTCTGGGACGCCAGTATTGGCCAGCGGTTTTTGTCGGTTCAACGTTAATGAATTTCTATGTGGCCTTTCATTCAAACAGCCTGACAGGGATGTCAATAGTGATCGGTTCACTTATTGGTATAGGAGCTACGGTACAGGCTGTGGTAGGGTCTTTTTTAATTCAGCGTTTTACGCCTTATTTTAAGTCATTAGGTAACGAAAAAAGTATTATCAAATTTTTAGCTTTAGCTGGGCCTGCAAGTTGTTTAGTAAACGCTAGCATTAGCGTTACCGTACTTTTTGTTTTTGGCGTAGTTAGTGGTGCAAGCTTTTTTTACAACTGGGGCATGTGGTACGTCGGCGATGCAATTGGCGCTATGGTGTTTACACCGATGGTTATCTCTTTAGCTGAAAAACCTTTAACTCAATGGAGTGGAAAAAAACGTTTAGTTGCCGCACCTTCACTGTTGCTGTTTGGCTTCGTGGTCTGGTTTTTCTTTTTCAGCAGTAACCAATTAGCCGAAAAATTCAAAAATCATTTGCAAAATGAAAGTGAAAAAAGCGCGCAAAAAATTTCGGAAACTATGGACCATTACCAAGTTGTTTTGGCCGGTGCGGAAAGATTTTTTTCAGCTTCTCATGAAGTATCAAAAGAAGAGTTTCATGACTTTTTAAGAGATTCTTTAACCCGCAGAAAAGGAATTCGTGCGATTTCATGGAACCCGTTAGTGCTAGATTCACAACGTTCGCATTTTGAAAAAAATTCTACGGCTATTATTGAATTAGAGAATGGTATTAAAAAAACAGCCGCTAAGCGTGAGCGTTACTATCCAGTTTATTTTATTGAGCCGATTGATGGCAACACACAAGCTGTAGGGCATAATACCTACGCTTCTGAAGTTAGAAGAAAAGCGATGGATCGTGCTTTACAAACAGGATTACCCTCTGTAACCGCCGAAATTCAAGTCGTTCAAGATGGCCACACAAGAATCCCAAGCGTAGCCATGTATCAGCCAGTCACTGGTAAAGATGGAAAAAACCGTGGTTTTATTGCGGGTATTTTTCGAGTACGTGATTTGATAGAATCAGCTGTAGCAAATTCTGAACTTGAAGGTATAAATTATAAAGTTTATGACGTAACCGACGGTCAGAATTCTTTATTATTCAAAAGCATAGTCAAAGAAGAAGAAGAAGAATTTGCTGACGAAGCGAGTTTTGAAAAAAACCGTCCGCGTGAAATTTACACTTCAAAAGATGTCGATCTTGGCGGAAGAAAATGGCGCTTTGTTTTATTTCCTTCAAAACAATATCTATCGGCTCATGCTGATTTAACCGCATGGTCAATGTTATTAGGCGGATTATTCGTTGTGATCCTTTTACAAAGTTTAATGATGGTTATTATTGGCCGTACGGCGACGGTTCAAATGTTAGTCGATCAAAAAACATTAGAACTATCTCGTGCCAATGCTGAACTAGAGAAAAAAGCTAGTTGGGATGTATATCAAGCACAGCAAGCTTCAAAAATGAAATCTGCTTTCTTAGCCAATATGTCTCATGAAATTCGCACACCGATCAATGGGGTTGTGGGAATGGCAGGGCTACTTCGTGATACAACGCTTAATAGAGAGCAGCGTGAGTGCGTTGAAAATATAATGACTTCAGCGAATTCATTATTAGGTGTTATTAACGACATTCTCGATTTTTCTAAAATCGAAGCGGGAAAACTGAATTTAGAAATCATCGAATTTGATTTCGAACGTACAGTGCGTGAGTCAGTTAAAACCGTTGAATTTATGGCGCGCCGAAAAAACTTACCATTGATTTTGGATTTCAGCGAAATACCGGGAAGAGCTCTTTGTGGAGACCCTGGACGTATCGGCCAAATTTTAATTAATCTGATTAATAATGCCGTTAAGTTTACACTCGAAGGCCGAATTATTCTTAAAGTTATTAAAAAACAAAATGATCGTTACCGCGTCGAAGTGCGTGATACAGGAATCGGTATTGATGAAAAAGTCATGGGTAAAATTTTTGAACCTTTTGACCAAGCTGACAGTTCGATGACACGTAAATTCGGTGGAACAGGATTAGGTCTTTCAATTTCTAAAAATTTAGTAGAAATGATGGGTGGAGAAATCGGCGCCACTAGCACTTTAGGGCAAGGTTCTACATTTTGGTTTGAAATTACACTTCCAGAAGGAAATGCCGTCGTAGCTGATCTTCGCCGCAAAAACTCGTTATTTCCTGATGGCGAAGCGAAAGGATTCCGTATTCTTTTAGCTGAAGATAACCACATAAATCAAATGATCGCGGTCAAACAATTGGAAAAATTAGGCTGTTATTGCGATACTGTAGCTAACGGCAAAGAGGCGATCGAGGCCTTAAGAAATATCAATTATGATATGGTCTTAATGGATTGCCAAATGCCAGAGATGGACGGGTATGAAGCCACACGCCAGATTCGCACGATGAATGAAGGGTTTAGTGAAATTCCAATCGTGGCCATGACAGCGCATGCAATGAAAGGCGATCGTGAAAAATGTCTTGAAGCCGGAATGAACGATTACGTGACAAAACCTATTGCCATCGGTGATCTTTCAACTGTCATCGAAACGTGGGCGCGCAAGTCCCCTTCAAAAGCCTTGTAATTGCAGGCCTTGGTCCGTATTTAGACTGTTCACCGTTAAGAACATAAACAGACACAACGATAACGTTAAAAACCAACAAACGAGGTCGTTGTGAAGAAAACCATCACCGCTCTGGCTTTATTATTTTTCTCTGTGAATTCATTCGCGTTAGATATTAATAAAGTTTCAGTTCAATTGCCGCAATTTAATTTTCAAAATAATAAAGGTTCAGGCGTTTTACAAAAGCTATCTCTTGAAACTGATTGGGGCGTTGATCAAAGCTATGTGGCTCCAACAGCAGCGACTTCAACAAAGTTTGATATTTCACGCGAAGGTAAAGCTGTTAAATTCGGCATGGCCGCGGTTAATGTTACTATGAAAAATGCCAATGATCTTTTAACTAAGCTTCATTCAGCAAACGTGCAAAAATTAAATGTTGAATTAGCTGCAGGCAATGTTCATCAATTTGGTGTGGGCTTGGTTGATTTAAGCCATGAATCAACAGGTGATATTCATGCCGAAGGATTAACCATGACTTGCCAACATAAAAAAGGCACCGGCGTAAGCTTTTCAATGATCGTTGATGAATGTTTGGTAAAATCAACAGCTCATGCGGATATGTTTGAAGTGCCAGATATGGATAGCTTTTTTATCGAATCATTTATCGGTGTACCGATTCAACCAGAAAGCGATGTTTTACAAACGCTCAAAGAAATGGAATTAGAAATCACCAAAGGCGATTTCGATATGAGTTTAAAGATTAAAGGTATTCCGTTAGTGAAACTTAAAGCTGATGGAAATATCAAAGCGGATATGAATAACAAGCGTGCGACAATTCGCATTGATAAGGTAAAGCTTGGCTTTGTGGGTGTTACAGACATCGTTATGAAGCAGTTAAAGAAAAAGCTTCCACCAGAAAACTTTCGCGTAGAACCACCGTACATTTACGCGACTTGGTAATAAAAAAGTCGTGACCAAGGTCTAGTTCTTCTAGACCTTTCTCAAGTCCAGTTAAGTGCTCTCCGATCCATTCAATAGTCTAGGAGAACACAACAATGACAAAACAAAATATCACCACATTTTTCTTTGCTTTAGCTCTAGCATTGAATTTTACATTTACATCAACAGCCCAAGCCAAACCGGAAGTTGAAGACTTGCCGAATATGTTCAAAATGAACGACTACGTATATCGTGGTGGCCGTCCTACATTAGCTGGTATGCAACAGCTTAAAAAAATGGGTGTGACAACAATCCTTAACGTAGAAAATGACGAAGAAGCTATTGCGATCGATAAAAAATTAGCGGCGACTGTGGGCTTACGTTGGGTGTCGGTTCCGTTTGATACTTTTAAAAAACCAAAAGATGCTAAAGTCGATTACGTTCTTAAAATGTTACAAGACAGAAGCTTAGGGCCAATCTATTTACACTGTAAACATGGCCGTGACCGCACAGGTATGCTTATGGGTTTATACCGTGTAGAAGTTGACGGTTGGTTTCCGAAAACAGCGTACAAAGAAATGAAAGACCGTGGCTTTCGTACGCTGATCTGGACATTAGACAATTACTATAAAAAAAGATCTGGCTACTAATTTTTAATCGCTAAGATTTATTTTAAGATCCTGCAGTTATAATCAATGGCTGCAGGATTATTTTTTTTATACTGGTTAATACACTCGATCATGCTATTCATAAGTTTTGCGTTACTTGTGTAAGCTAATTCGTAATAATCTTTAAACGTCATTAACACATCGTTACTCATTAAATCACCTGATGAGCCATGGGGCATATCAAAGCTCGTCATGAATAATTCTAAGATATAGCGGCTGGTGCGGCCATTGCCTTCAGCAAATGGGTGAACGCCGACGTAGAACTTCTGCGCTAAGTAGCCCACTTCCATCGGAGTTAATAGACGGCCGTTCCATAACATATGTTCGTCTTTTAAAGCTTGGGCGAACATGACATTGATAAATTTAAAAATGCTATCAACGTGCATACGGTTAGCACGTGTATCGCCAGAATAGATCGCATCAACATATTCAACGACATCTTTTTTATCCACCGGTTGGCGTTTCAGTGAATTTTTCACACGTAAAACATTATCAAAATCAGCATTTCCTGAATTTCCGGTTAAGCCTAATTCTTTATATTCAGCATTGATTTCATTCACGATACGTTTAGCTTCTGAAGCTTCAGCTGCCGAATTAAAATTCCACCAGTAGTTGTCGTTTTCAGTTTCTTGTTTAAATAAACCCTCTTGCGGATTCCAGGCATCATCGCCTTCTTCTTTTGATAAAGTAAAAAATCCGATATGTACTTTTGTTAAATCATCAACGGTAAATCCTTGGCCGCGTAATACTTTTTCGCGTGAACCTTGAAGCTGCTTCATGCCGGCTTCCCAGTTATCCCAGATCACTGAAGAACGTTGCTCTTCAGGTAAAGAATAATCTGAACGTTTGATCTGATACACTTTTGTGATGAGTGTATTGCTTTGGCGGGCGCGTTCGTAATCGGCACGCACTACAAAACGCATCGCTTGATATTCAGTGATTTTATCTAAAGACAGATGGCCAAAATTATTATTTAAAATCGAACGCACATCGCGGTAGGTTTTTGTTAAAGCGCACTCTTTTTCTAATTTGGTCTGATAAGTTTTAACTTGTTCAGCAGTCATCTTATGACCTTGGGGTAAGGCCTTTTGGCTTAAGGCACAGGCATCAGAAATGGCTAAGGCCTGGCTTGATAAAACGCTGATAAGACCGGCTAAAACTAAAGAGGCTGTAACAGATGTTTTCATATCGGATCACTATAGCCATTGTTATGCCACGAGATCGAAAATAAGAGGGAATAGGGGCCACAAAAGCGGCTAAGAACTAGCTAGGGTGTCGTTTTTGCGCTTCGGCGGGTGATATAATAAACCGTCGATAAAAGCTGACGGAAATTTAGCGGCTTAGTCACATGGGCATCGCACCCGGCCGCTTTACTCTTGATACGCTCTTCAAGCATAGCATGGGCGGTCAGGGCAATGATTGGTTTTTTAACTTTTTCAGAACGTAAAGTGCGGGTGACTTCATAGCCATCAATTTCAGGCATTTGAATATCCATCAAGATCACATCAAACTCATAAGCGCGCGCTAAGTGTAAAGCTTCGGCACCATCATTTGCTACAGTGACTTGGGCTCCATGATTTGTCAGAACATGTTTAATTAATTCTTGGCTATCCGGTGAGTCTTCAGCTAAAAGCACACGCGTATTTGTTAAATCAATCGCCACCGGTGGGTGAGTGTTTTCGGGAACCTGACAGCGATTTTCATCGGTTGTCACTTGCGCGATAAATTCAAAAACAAACACCGATCCTTCGCCAATTTCAGTGTGAAGAATTTGAATGTCTCCACCTAAAGCCTGCGCTAAACGTTTTGATAAAGTGAGACCAAGGCCTGTGCCGCCGTATTTGCGAGTTGTGCTGTTATCAGCTTGGGTAAACGGGCGGAATAATTTTTCACTTTGATCCGGTGTTAAGCCAATCCCTGTGTCGCGAACAAAAATTTGAAATTTACAAAGATCATTTTCTAAATTTTCGCTTTGAATTTCAACTTCAACGCCACCATCTTTAGTGAACTTAATCGCGTTACTGATCAGATTAATTAAAATCTGGCGTACACGCACTGGATCAGATTTAATCCGCGTCGGAACATGGTTTCCTAAATTTAAGTTTAAATAAATACTTTTGGCGTTTGATTTTTCACGAAACAGTGCAAACACTTCATACAGTAAGTGATCAAAAGCCATCTCGGTGTTTTCAACTTCTAAATGCCCTGACTCAACTTTAGATAAATCTAGAATATCATCAATAATGCGTGAAAGGCTGGCTCCGTTTTTGATGATCATTTGTAAGAAGCGTTCTTTATCGGCTTCATCTAAGCGGTTTTCTTTAAGAAGTTCAGCAAAACCCATAATAGAAGCGAGCGGCGTTCTGATTTCGTGAGACATGTTTGCTAAGAAGGCTGTCTTTAGTTGATTAGCGCGTTCAGAATCTTCTTTGGCGCGGATCAATTCGCTCTTGGCTCTTTTTTCTGAAGTGATGTCGCGGTAAAAAATGGCCAAGCCACCATCAGCTTTCGGGTAAACATTAACTGCAGCCCAAACACTTAACGGTTCGTAGAAGTCTTCAAACTTTAAAGTGATACGCTCTTTCATCACGCGATGATAAGATGTATAAAACATGGTTTCTTTTTCTTTATCCGTTGAAAAAAATAAATCTAAAAAGTTAACGCCAACTTGCGCTTGTTTTTTGATTTTAGAAATTTTCTCGTGGTAAGAGTTGACCTGTGTGATGCGCCAGTTTTTATCAAGTGCAATAAAACCTTCATCGACATTTTCAATAATGCTGGCAATTTCGTGCTGCGTTTGTTTGGTCTCTTCGATATCGGTACTTGTGCCGATCCACGAAGTGATTTTTCCAAATTCATTATGGGTGGGAACAGCTCGGGTTAAAAACCAGCGGTAAACACCATCGTGTCTGCGTAGCTGGTGAGTCACTTCATAAACTTGGCCTTCAGCCATGGCCGCTTCCCAGATATGTAAGGTTTTGTTTAAACTGCTGGGGTGATGAACCTGGCGCCAGCTGTCTTTACCTAAACACTGATCGGCAGTGAGTCCTGTGTAAGCATACCACTGTTGGTTAAACCATAATAGTTCGCCTTGCGGATCGGTAATCCATCCTAATTGCGGAACTGAATTGGCTAACGCCGTCAAGTGTGCCGACGTGTAGGTCGTTAATGTTTGGTTCACAAAACCTCGAGTAGATTCAAGGGAATACCACAAGCAGGTGCCCGTGCCTAGAGCAGAATAAATGTTTTTTTATCGAGTTAAAAGTCAGTCAAAAAGCAGTGAAAAAATCCGGAATATTTTTTGCAAAAATTTTGCAATAGCTTTGCAAAACCACGACAGAAAATTAATAATACCGGAAAGAATTTATGTTAGAAACTCACCTTCAGAAATCATTCAATCTTCCTCAATTTCGCCGCGGTCAGAAAGAAATTATCGCCGCCGTTCTGGCGAAAAAAGACGCCTTAGCGGTTTTACCCACAGGAGGAGGTAAATCTTTGTGTTATCAGTTCCCGGCGACCTACCACCAAAAACTTGTGATTGTGGTGTCTCCGCTGGTGGCTTTGATGAAAGATCAGGTTATGTCTTTAGGTGCAAAGTCTGTTAAAGCGGGCTGTCTGTACGCCGGACAAAGCGATGCGGAGAAGCGGCTAATTTTTTCACAGATCAATGAGGGCGGAAGCTACATTTTGTATTTATCTCCCGAGCGCGTGCAAAAACCGGGGTTTCAAGAATGGGTTAAAAACCGTGATATCGCACTTTTTGCGGTCGATGAAGCGCACTGTGTTTCGCAGTGGGGCCATGATTTTCGCGAAGAGTACGCGGAATTAAAAATTCTAAAAAAACTTCGCCCCGATGTTCCGATCTTAGCGTTAACAGCGTCAGCAACGCCGACGGTGTTAGATGATATCGCTAAAAATTTGCAGCTCGTAAAACCAGAACGCCTGGTTCACGGGTTTTATCGTTCGAATCTTTTTTATCAGGTGAGCCACTGCGCTGATGATAAAGAAAAATCAGCCATGTTGTTACAAAGTTTAAAACAACACACCGATGGCCGAGTGATTGTTTATTGCGGTACACGTAAAGTGACAGAAGATCTGGCGGCCTTTTTAGCTGAACATGTAAAGCAAGTTGGTTTTTATCACGCAGGTCTTAGCCAAGAACAACGAACAAAAGTTCAAACTGATTACGCCTCTGGAAAATTACGTATTTTAGTTGCCACCAATGCTTTTGGCATGGGAATCGATCAGCCTGATGTGCGCTTGGTCGTTCACTTTCAAATGCCAGCCAATATTGACTCTTTATACCAAGAGATGGGCCGTGCGGGGCGCGACGAAAAACCTTCGACGTGTTTGTTGCTGTATTCAAAAAAAGATAAAGGTTTGCAATCATTCTTTATTCAAAGTTCACCAGCGGTAAAAGAGATTAAAGATCTGCGCTGGAGAAACTTAAATGCGCTAGTGGCGTACTGTGAAGTGGCCGAATGTCGTCACGCTGAAATTCTAACATATTATAAAGATTCACAGCGCTTAAAAGCCTGTGGCCATTGTGATGCGTGCGATCCAAAATCATCACGCCTTATTGAAAAACCAGTGGCCGCAGTGATTGTTAAAAAATCTTCAGCTAAAAAAATCACTGAAAGCCAATTATCGGATATCGAAGAAAAACGTTTTCAAGTTTTACGGACGTGGCGAAAAGCTAAAGCGCAGGAACTTGATATTCCAGCGTTTGTTGTTTTCGGCGATAAAACACTTTTAGATATAGCGAAGAAAAATCCACAAAGTATGGATGAACTTAAAAACATTTATGGTATCGGTGAAGCTAAACTCGAGAAGTTTGGCTGGGATCTTTTGGCCGAAATGAGTCAGAAATAAAAACAAGATTCAGCTGAATTTTACGGGCATTAGGCCAGATTTCTTAGAACTTTGGTCCTAAATTAGTGTTCCAAATTATGCTTAAAAAATAATCATGTCGATACTAAATGTATATGAAAACAAGATTATTTTTATTAGCGTCTTTGATCGTTCTAACATTTAACTCTCACCAAGCTTTAGCTATGGGCCGCGGAAAACCAGTTGAACCAACTCCGACACCATCATCTAAATATAAAGAAGGTGATGTTATCTTTATCCAAAGTCAGACCTCACAGGCTGCAGCTCTTCGTGAAGCGACAGAATCTGTTTGGACTCACGTAGGTCTTTTAATTCAACGCAGTGGTAAGTGGGTCGTGGCTGAAGCGGTAGGTCCGTTAAAAGAAACTCCGCTAGCTGATTTTATCGCGCGTTCGAAAAACAAATCGTACCGTGTGTATCGTTACAAACATTTTGATGCGGCAACAATGGCATCGGCGTTAAAAGCCAGACTTCCTAAGTATAATAAGCCTTATGATATTTATTTTGAATGGTCGCAAGACCGTATCTACTGTTCAGAGTTAACTTATCATTTGATGAAAGACGTAACGGGTTTTGAATTAGGCCGTATCCAAAAAATGAAAGAGATGAAGCTTGATGGCCCGTATGCCCAAGCGTTAATTAAAAAACGTCTGACAGACACAGGCCGCGAGCTTGATCCCGAAGAAATTATCGTAACTCCGGTGAGTCAATTAGAAGATGAAGAGTTAACATTAATCGAAGCAAAATAAGAATTAAAATTTAAATTCTAATTAAACCCACTTAAAAGATCTTTAAGTGGGTTTTTATTTTTGAAAATCCTGACACGGTTTTTTGTTATATCTTACCGAGACAAGCCGCGCCAAAAGCTTCTCAATTGATAAGCTCATGCTAGCTTCACGGCATAAATCGGAGGGATATATGAAACATTTAGTTTTATCTTTAATTACAGTTTTCGCAGCTACTCAAGCTTTTGCCGCAGTTCAAACATTAACAGGAACATGTACCGTTCGCACACCTGCGGGAGTGCATTCTTACGATTTCTCTGCAGCATCTGATACAAAATGGAAATTAGGCATCGCCGAAGATACGCCGCAAGCTTATAAAGAATTTCAAATTTCTGTGGTGAATAATATTGGTAATGGCGAAAGTGCCGCAAACTGGGGTCACATGGTATTAATCAGCGTATCACCTTTACAGCGCACGGTTGTAAATCCTCCGGTATTATGTGTGACAACACCTGAAGCTGAACGTTTAGCGTGTGAACGTGAAAATGAGTTAAGCGGATCGTATGGCACACGTTTTACAAAATTCGGTGAACGTTACAATGACGGTTGGGCGGATGATGAAGCGAAATTTTTTCCGCTAAGAAGTTTTGCAAACGGTGCGCGTTTAAATACAGGTGTGTATCGTTTATCAGCAAACACATCAATTAACTGCAAAGCTACGTGGATTAAGTAAATCAACGCATTGTTTTTAAATGCCTACCAGCGCTTAAAGTGGTAGGCTTTTTTTATGCAAGAACGTTGTCCAAAATGCCAATCTGAAAATATTTATCAAGACGGAAACCTATGGGTGTGCCCCGAGTGCGCCAACGAATGGCTTGAGAGCGATAAAGCTCCTGAAGCTGCAAATATCGTTGAAGACACTTCTATTCGCGATGCGAACGGCAATGTATTAGCTGACGGCGATTCTGTTGTTGTTATGAAAGATTTAAAAATCAAAGGTTCATCAAGCGTAGTTAAAGGCGGAACGAAAGTTCGTAACATCCGTTTAACTGATGCGGGCGATGGACATAATATCGCGTGCAAAATCGATGGTCTTGGCTCAATTAATTTAAAATCTGAATTCGTAAAAAAAGCTTAAGGCTGAACTAAATAGTTTACGAGACAGTGATTACATTTCACTCGTAAACTTTCATCAAGCATCACTTCATTTTTTAAAGGTTTTTGGCATTCAATACAGTTTGTGTCTTTAGTGAATTGCAAACGGTATTGGGTGGCATAAGCTTTAAATCCTAAAACAAAAGACAGAATTAAAAACAGAGGCACTAAGAAAAAGTGCAAGACTGGAATAAAAACTGCTCCAATCGCTAAGGCCAACATAAAGCCAAATTTTTTAAGAGAAATTTTCAGGCGTTCAGAAGGTGTCAGCTTTAAAAGCTCAGCTGAAGATTCAAGAAACTTATTCGCGTCGTTAGATAAAGTTAAGCGCATTCATCCGAGTGTAAGTTGAAATTTGAAAAAGAAAATACGCACCGTTTCGATGCGGCGCGCACTTTCGTTTTTGTAAACTAAATTTAATTACGGAGCTTCAAACTCAGGATTTGAAGGGTTGTTACCGTGATTGTTTTGGTTACCAGTAGAAGGACGTGTGTGGTAGCCAGTGCCTGGTTGTGGATAATATTCGTTAGATGGGTTGTAAGAGTCAGCTGGAACGCCAGTAGATTCTCTTTCTTTGTAAGTTACTGTTTCACATTGTTGACCAGATTCACCACGGTCACAAACAGTTACTGTTACGTAACGATCAGCAAAAGCCACTGTAGAAGCTAAAGTAATAGCTGCGATTAACATTGATTTCATAGAAATCTCCTTTGGGTTTTGTGAACTTTTTTTGAAGTTCACGGTTGGGGTTTTACACGTTTATTGTGCGAGCAGGTTCTCGCAGAATTGTGAAAAACTGACAATATAAATTTCACAAAAATATTTTAAAAAGTTCACAAAAATACAGAAGAAGCATAAAAATTACAGTAATTACAATGTGTTATGAATATAAACATTTTTGAATGCAATGCGGTAAAACTGGGGAAAATTGCTCTATGAAAGCTTTGTTTGACTTCAAATGCCGTTAATGGTGAAAGCATGACTTAAAGTACTTTTGTGAAAAGATCCTTAAAAAAGGAGACCCCAATGAAAAAGCAAATTTTAAGATTCTTAGGCGCTGTTGCTGTTATTGCGAGTTCAGCATCGGTTATGGCGGCAACCTATACGTCGCATGCTTACGAAAGCGTGCTTAATGGAATTGAATTAGATAACGCCTGTTTAACCGCTGACCGCGTACAAACGATCAAAGCCCTTACGGTGTGTGAAGAAAAAAAAGAAATCACTTTAAATGATGGTATTAACACTGCAACTGACTTTGTCTGCGTAAAGTGGTCGTCACAAAATCTTTCTTATTCGCGTAAATACACAACTAAAGAGTGCACGAAGATGGTTATTAACGAAGGTGATGTTTCTTGTAAGAAGTACGAAAACAAAACTCGTCTTCTTCCGCAAACAATTCAAGTGCGCACTTGGACAGAAAATAAAGACTATAACAACTATCCCGGATCAGTTTCTGATTTTACTTTTCCAAACTGCAAATAATGAATACGACTTCGCAAAACACCTCAATTAAAGACTTTGTTAGTTTTGAGCTTCGCAAAATGCTCGAAACTAACGAGACTTTAAAAACATTGAGTGACCGTTTAGATTTAAAATCTCCGAGTTTGCTATCGATGGTAGCTAACGGAAAACGTTTACCTTCTGAGGCTTTGCTGGAAAAACTATTTGTCGTCTGGAAAACCGGAGCCAAAGAAAGAAAATTTCTTCGCCTGCAATTAAAGTTAGAGAAAAAGCATCAAAAAGGAAAAGAAGCCTTAAGCTTGATGCAAGAAATTAAAAAACTGAATCCTCCAAGTACGTTCTTTAAGTTAAAATTAAAACAGATTGAATCGGTGCGTGACTGGCATGTGCTGGTGGTGCGTGCTTTAGCAAATAGCCCCGAATTTCAAGCTGACCCTCAGTGGATCAGTGAACGTTTAAGAAATAAAATTAGTCCAAAACAGGCCCGCACCGCTTTAAGTCTTTTGATCGACCGTGGGTTATTAGCCCAAGATGAAAAGACGGGTAAAGTAACTGTTTGCCAGGATTATGTAGAAACAACTCATGAAATTCCGTCAGAAGCGATTCGTCAGCATCACCGTGGTATGCTAAACCGTGCCCTTGAAGCCTTAAGCGAACAATCAGTTACAGAGCGTTTATTTAATTCGATCACCTTAAATTTTAAACCAGAAGATCTGGAGCTTGCAAAAAAACGCATCGTTGATTTTAACCGCGCTTTTCATGAAGAGTTCGGTCACAACACTTCAGACACTGTTTATCAACTTAATGTTCAGTTATTCAGTCACACTTCTCCGTCGAGAGGAAAAGAAAAATGAAAAAACTAATCGTTATCATCATCTTATTCGTAGCTGCTCTGGCGCAAGCCGGAGGAAGTTTTGTCGGTAATGGCGCAGGCCTTATGGAAAACCGTTTTCAGTACGGGTACATGTCTTTAAGTAAACTTTTAATGAACTGTTTAATTAACAATGACTGCGGTTTAACAGCCCAAGAAAAAAAGATCGTTGAAGCGGTTTCTGAGATTATTCTAAACAATGTTAGCCGGGTGGATAAATTTGTATTTGTAACGGATAAGCAAATGTCTGATTTAGCGGATCTGCCGATGAATGAACCGCATCGTATTGCGATGACGGGCCTTACGCCAGAAGATCCGATCTATATTAACGTCGATATGCTTTACGATATTACTGGTAAGCCGCAATTAGAGTACGGCGCCGTCGTAGCTCTTATTTTTCATGAAGTTGGGCACCAAACTGGCGAAACTTCGCATCAGTTGTTAGATGTCATCGGCTCAAAACTGCGATTAAAATTAGAAGCTGAAACTTTGGTGTATAAGTTTGAATTGTATAACTTAGATAAAATTGAAGTGATGATGAATAATTTCTCTTCGCCAAATAAGTTTGCTGAAATTCGCATTAACAGAAATAACCAGGCTATGACGAGCGTTGGTTCAAATATTTCGAAAAGCTTTCGTTGCAACGACAAAAAAGCCAAAGTTACAGGTTATGAATTTTTTAACGGCTATTTCACACCGGTTTTTAAAGGCTCGAAAGCGACATTTAATTTTATTGCGAATATTCACTGTGTGAAAGCAAACGGGCAGTTAAATATCGAACGTAAAAATGTAAAATTTGATATCAACGAAGACAATTCAATCAGTAACCTGCAAATGGTTAATATTTTTTAGGAAGTGGTATGAGAACGTTAATGACATTTATTTTTGCCGCATTATTTTCTTTTTCAGCTTGGTCTAGCCCTGAACCATGGGCAGAGCTGTTAAATAAAATCGCGCTCGAAGGAACATATTACGGGGCACCATTTGATGATTACATGTCTTTATCTGATATTAATCCTAATGACCGTGAAAAAGAACGTATCGCAAGTTACATCAGTGGTGTTGGATATTTCGATGCCGACATGAACTTTCATATAAACCGTATTGAAGCGGTTTGGGAAGACTGGAAGCGCGATCAAAACGGAAATTTCCGTGTTGATCAATGGCTTTTTAAGTTAACGCCTGAGCAGCAAATGATTTCTTATAGTCGTTCCATCCTGATTTTAACTCCAACGGGATCGCACTTGGATTCAGAGTATCCAACGACAAAGGATGAAGAGTTTAACTACAAGTGGAATCAAATTTTACCGGCATGGTACAATTAAATATATTTTTTTAATTTTCGCTGAAGACTTTGTCGGTGTAATCCTAAGTCTTTGGCTGTTTGGCTGATATTGCCGTCATTTTTAGTTAAAACAAAGTCGATGTATTCATGCTCAACTTCTGAAAGCGAACGTCTTTTAAAGTCAGAAGTGCTATTCACACGCACACCTAAGAAAGCTTTTTCGATTTCAGCAAAGCTTGTGGGTTTTGTTAAATAATCCATAGCTCCGCGTTTTACGGCTTCAACCGCTGTGGTGATGCTTCCGTAGCCTGATAAAACAATAATTTTAGGCTGCGGTGATGAAGATTGAATTTTTGCAATCGCATCTAAACCAAAATCTCCGGCAGCTAAACGTAAATCGACTAAAGCATGAGTAAAAGTATTGAGGGCGGGAATTGCATCTACACGATCAGCGATAAACACAGTGTAGCCAGCATCGCTAAAGTCTTTTTGTAAGCTATTGGCTAAGCGTGTGTCGTCTTCAACGATCAGAATATGATTATTCATGCTGAGCCCCCACAGGCCAACTAAGGCTTACACGTGCGCCAGATTGTGGTTTATTACTTAAATTTAAGTGTCCACCCATACTTTGCGCGAAGAGGCCGCTCACATAAAGCCCAAGGCCACTGCCAGTTTCTTTTGTTGTGATAAACGGTTCACCTTGGCGTTCTAACACTGAGGGCGCAAAGCCTGGGCCTTCATCTTCAACAATCAACTGGGCTTGGGTATTTTCAACACTAAATGAAAGTTCAATGGTTCCGTCTTTAGCGGCATCAAATGAATTATCTAAAAGATTTAACAGCACTTGTGCAAAATTAATCGGTGCCACTTGCACTAAACGGTCAGCTTGTAAGTTGATTTTTAATTTGGCTTCGGGGTGTTCTTCTTTCCATGAATCAGTCACATCGTGAATTAAAGAATTTAAAGAAATATTTTTAACTTTGAAATCACGCACATCAAGTTGTGAAGAATTCATTTGGAGAATCACGGTTTCACAAGCAGCAATGCCTTCTTGTGCTTCAGTAATATTTTCTAAGACTTCTGAAGAAAGACTTTGTTTTTGAAGCTGGCGTTCTAAGCGATCAAGTCTTAATTTAGCTGCATTTAACGGGCTTGCAAACTCATGTGAAAATCCTGCAGCTAAGGCGCCCAAAGCACGAAGGCGATCTTGTTTTTCGGCGCGGACACGAAGTTGCGTTAAATTTACGAAGTGATTTTCTAAGTAAGTGCCCAGCGAGCGCATCACGGTCCAAGTTGATAAAACCAAAACGTGCGACACGGCCATGAGCGCCATATTTTCTAAACCAAGTTCAGCGCTGTGGCCTGTGATAAAATTTAACTGCAGCGCCATTAAAAGCACGTGGCATAAAAGAATAAACGGTAACGAATACTTACCGCGAATTAAAACTCCGCCCAAACAAGCGTTAAGTAAAAATAAGCAGACAAACGGATTATTAAAACCTTCTGAAATCAACAGCAGACTGAATAAAGCGATCAGATCAAAGGCTAACTGAAAGCAAATAAAAAACGGCGTGATTTTTCTGCGCGCTTCAACAAAAACTAAATGCGTCAGCCAGTTAAATAAAAATAAAAAACAAATAATGCCGATATAAACAGTCAGCGTTGTCGAGTTTAACAATTTGAAAATATAAGCGGGTGCTGCCAGTACAAAAAATAAAATAGCCGCCGCCCAACGTAGGCGTACAAGCCAAACCAGCTTGGCCATTTCTGAGTCTTCACTTTTTCCAAAGGTTAATAACGAGGCAATCATCTTTAGTGCAGGTATAGCTGAAAGCACGGGCTTTGGCGACAGTAAAAACCAGCCTGCAACATCATGTTGCGCTGATTTTTGCAGCCGATTTTATAAACTGCCAAAAAAGGAAAAGAATGAGCAAATCTTATTTTTATTACCGTGTGTGGCGCTGGCATTTTTATGCAGGTTTAATCGCTATTCCCGTGTTTCTAACATTAGCTGTAACTGGCAGCATTTATCTTTTTAAACCACAACTAGATCCGATCGTGTATTCGCAACTCTTACGTGTGACTCCGGAAAGCTCTGTGCTCGTAGATTCAGACCTAGTGGCTGAAGCTAAACGCCAATTCCCAGAGGCTCAGGTTGAGTATTATATTCCCCAAGATGCGCCGCAAACCAGTGCCGCAATCGGTATGGTGGGGAGTGATAAATCTAAGTTCGATGTTTTTATTAACCCTTACACCGGAAAGTTTTTAGGAAAGCGTGACCAAGAATCTTATTACCAAAACGTGGTTAAAAAAATTCACGGCGAACTTCTCTTAGGTGAAAAGGGTGATTGGATCATTGAACTGGTTTCTTGTTGGGGGTTAATTTTAATTTTGACCGGGTTATACTTATGGTGGCCACGCGATAAAAAAATCTATGGCGTGTGGATTCCACGTTTACGTGAAGGAAAAAGAACTTTCTGGCGTGATCTGCATGCGGTGATCGGTGTTTATAGTTCGATCTTTATTTGTTTTTTAATTATCACGGGTCTTCCTTGGTCGGGCTTTTGGGGCGATCGTATTGCTAAAGTGTGGACGCGTTTTCCGGATCAACAGTACACGAACGTGCCGCAGTCAAATATTTTGGCGAAAGAATTAAACCAAGGTGAACAAATTGTTCCATGGGCTGTTGAAAATTCAAAACTTCCGCTCTCGGTGATTAACGGCAAAAATCAAATCAGCATTGATGCGATTACTCAGTATGCCCGCGAAAAGAAAGCTCCTGCCGGTTATAAAATCGCCTATCCCAAAGGTGAAACGGGTATTTTTACAGTTTCAGCTTTTCCCGGTGATCCGAAAAAAGAAATCACCATTCATATTGATCAGTACAGTGGTAAAGTTTTAGCGGATATTAACTATTCACACTACAGTGCTTTTGCAAAAGCGGTCGAATACGGCATTGCTTTACACCAAGGACAGTATTTCGGTTGGTTAAATCAGCTCATAGCGTTTTTGACTTGCTTGGCGCTGATCGTCATTTGTATCAGTGGCGCCATTATGTGGTGGAAAAGAAAACCACAAAAAGGGTTGGGTGTTCCGCCAGAGGTGGCTCCTGAAAAAAGAAGCCCACTGGCCACGTGGATTATTCTGGGAGTTTTCGCAGTGGCCTTTCCATTGGTAGGAATTTCTTTAGTTGTCGTATTTCTTATTGATTGGTCATTTCGTTACTTTGATTCATAAAGCTATCTAACGAAATACCGATACCATATCTTTCAGTCGGGCGGTTGTATTCAATCAACGATAGACCATAACCTGACTGAATAGATAGAAACCAACGAAAACGATCTTTTGACGGGTATGAATATTTAAAATCAAAACTTCGGTACTGGGCGCCTAATGGCAATTGTAAAGACAGCGAGTGCTTGCCGAAAGTTTTATATAATTCAAAACTTCCGTGGCCCATGTATTTAAGAATATCAGAGTTATCATCTTCGTTAGATTTTTCAGGTAATCTGATCCAGCCAGTAAAAAACAACATGTAGCCGCTGTTTTGAAAAAGCCCACGGGCAAATAAGCGGTCCCAACTGCGCGAAAGAATTTCGATCTGACCATTGGATTGATGTGCATAACCTGCATCAAATCCCATAAAGTCAAAACCAGCTACTTTTGAAAAACTACGATCAATATGTCGCA